>NZ_JPGM01000028.1:0-123081 GCF_000731655.1 Burkholderia sp. MSh2
CGTCTTCACGTCCGGCACCTTCACGCCGGCCGCGCGCTTCGGCGGCTCGACCACCTTCAGCGTCTTCAGACGCGGCGCGACATCCACGCCGAGGTCTTCCGGTTTCACGGTTTCCAGCGGCTTCTTCTTCGCCTTCATGATGTTCGGCAGCGTCACGTAGCGCGGCTCGTTCAGGCGCAGGTCGGTCGTGATGACCGCCGGCAGCGACAGCGACAGCGTTTCCGCGCCGCCGTCGACTTCGCGTGCGACCGTTGCGCGGCCGTCTGCGACCGTCACCTTCGACGCGAACGTCGCTTGCGGGAGACCGGACAGCGCGGCCAGCATCTGGCCCGTCTGGTTCGAATCGTCGTCGATCGCCTGCTTGCCGAGGATCACCAGTTGCGGCTGTTCCTTGTCGACCAGCGCCTTCAGGATCTTCGCGACGGCCAGCGGCTCGACGCCGTCGTTCGACTCGACCAGGATCGCGCGATCCGCGCCGATCGCCAGCGCCGTGCGCAGCGTTTCCTGCGCCTGCGCCACACCGACCGATACCGCGATCACTTCGGTCGCGACGCCCGCTTCCTTCAGGCGCACCGCTTCTTCCACCGCGATTTCGTCGAACGGGTTCATCGACATCTTCACGTTCGCGATGTCGACACCGGATTGATCGGACTTCACGCCGACCTTCACGTTCGCGTCGACCACGCGCTTGACGGGTACGAGAATCTTCATGAAAGACATCCTTCGGGAATCAGTAGGAACGGGGCAGTTGCAGCACGTGCTCGGCCACGTGCCCCAGAATCATGTTGGTGGAAATCGGCGCGACCTGGTACAGGCGCGTCTCGCGGAATTTGCGCTCGACGTCGTATTCGCATGCGAAGCCGAAGCCGCCGTGCGTCTGCAGGCACGCGTTCGCCGCTTCCCAGCTCGCCTTCGCGGCCAGGTACTTGGCCATGTTGGCCTCGACGCCCGCGTTCTGGCGCGCGTCGATCTTCTCGCACGCACGCCAGCGCATCAGGTTCGCGGCTTCCAGCTCGATGAACGATTCGGCCAGCGGGAACTGGATCCCCTGGTTCTGCCCGATCGGGCGGCCGAACACCTTGCGCTCGACCGCGTAGTCGCGCGCCTTCTCCAGGAACCAGTAACCGTCGCCGATGCACTCGGCGGCGATCAGCGTGCGCTCGGCGTTCAGGCCGTCGAAGATCACCTTCAAGCCCTTGCCCTCGGTGCCGAGCAGCGCGTCTTCCGGCAGTTCGAGGTTGTCGAAGAACAGTTCGTTGGTCTCGTGATTGACCATGTTGAGGATCGGGCGCACGGTGAGGCCGTTGCCGATCGCCTTGTCCAGCTCGACGATGAAGCACGACAGCCCGTCGCTCTTCTTCTGCACCTGGTCGAGCGGCGTGGTGCGCGCGAGCAGGATCAGCAGGTCGCTATGCTGCACGCGCGAGATCCAGACTTTCTGGCCGTTGATGACCCAGCGGCCGTCCTTCTTCACGGCGGTGGTCTTCAGCTTGGTGGTGTCGCTGCCGGTGGTGGGCTCGGTCACGCCCATCGACTGCACGCGCAGCTCGCCCGATGCGATGCGCGGCAGGTAGCGCCGTTTCTGCGCGTCGGTGCCGCTGAACACGATCGTGTTCATCACGTACATCTGGCCGTGGCACGCGCCCGAATTGCCGCCGGAACGGTTGATCTCTTCCATGATGACCGACGCTTCCGCCATCGACAGGCCGGGACCGTCGTATTCCTGCGGAATCAGCGCGGCCAGCCAGCCGGCCTGCGTGAGCGCGGTGACGAACGCCTCGGGATAACCGCGCTCCTCGTCGATCTTGCGGTGGTACTCGGCGGGGAACTGGCTGCACAGGCCGCGCACGGCGTCGCGGATTGCCTGGTACTGGTCGGGGGCGGAAAAAATGGAGGCGCTCATGAATCCTGTCTCGTCATTGGCATCGGTTAGGCCCATAATAAGTTTTGATGGATTCGTTAAAAAATAGAATTTTTTGATCGATGTATCAGTTTTCGGTATCGAGGACCCTGCGATGGATCTCAAGCAACTGCGCGCCTTCGTCACCGTGGCCGAAACCGGCAACGTCACGCGCGCGTCGAGCCTGCTGAATCTCGTGCAGCCGGCGGTGTCGCGCCAGTTGCGCCTGCTCGAGGAAGACATGGGGACCGAGCTGTTCGAGCGCGGCCGTCACGGGATGCAGCTCACGCCGTCGGGCAAGACGATGCTCGAATACGCGCGGCGCATCCTCAACGAGGTGGCGCGCGCCAAGGCCGAGATTCAGCCCACCGACGGGCCGGTCGCCGGCATCGTGAGCATCGGCCTGCTGGCCAGCACGTCGGATCTGCTGGCCACGCGGCTGGCGAGCGAGGTCGCGCGGCGTTACCCGCACATCCGCCTGCGGCTCACGATCGGCTACGCGGGGCATCTGCAGGACTGGCTCGAAGCCGGGGACGTGGACGCCGCGCTGCTGTACGGGCAGAAGGAAACGCCCGCGCTGCACGTCAAGGCGTTGATCGAGGAAAGCCTGTGGGCGGTGGCCGCACCGTCGGCCGGGCTGTCGCGCAAGCGGCCGCTCGCGCTGTCGCGCGTCGCGAGCGAGCCGTTCATCCTGCCGTCCGCACCGCAGGGCCTGCGCGCGGCGATCGAGCATGCGGCGGCCGAGGCGGACGTGACGCTGCGGGTCGTCACCGAAACCAATGCGCTGAGCGTGCAGAAGGATCTGGTCGCGCAAGGCCACGGCTGGACGATCCTGCCGGCCGTCGGCGTCACGCGGGAAGTCGAGCAGGGCACGCTGTGCGCGGCGCCGCTCGCGGCCCCGGGCATCAAGCGCACGATCGTGCTGGCGGCGCCCAGCAGCCGGCAGGCCACGGCGCCGGTGCGCTGCGTGGTCGGCGTGCTGCTCGACTGCGTGAAAACCACGTTCGACGAGGGGTGCTGGCCCGACGCGCGCTGGCTGGGCTAGGGCCCCGCGCAAGCCCGTTATCGGCGCGAACGCGCCCTGGGGAGACGCGTACGGGCTAGAGCCGTTCCAGCAATTGCCGCCGCATCAGCTTGCCGTTGCTGTTGAACGGCAGCGTGTCGACGGGGATGATGCGTGCCGGATGCTTGTACGGCGCGAGTTGTTCGCGCAAGTACCGGCGCAACGCGATTTCGTCCGGCGGATGCGCGGCATCGAGCTCGACGAATGCGACGACCGCCTCGTTGCCGTCAGCCTCCTTGTGCCCGACGACGGCCGAGTTCAGGATGCCGGGGAAGCGGTTGAGCGCCTGTTCCACTTCGGCCGGATACACGTTGAACCCGGAGCGGATGATCATTTCCTTGAGGCGCCCGACGATGAACAGCGCGCCGTCTTCATGCAGCTCGCCCAGGTCGCCCGATGCGTACCAGCCGCCGTCGCGCATCACGTCGGCGGTGGCCTGCAGGTCGCGGAAATAGCCGGGCATCAGGCCCGTGCCGCGCAGCCAGATCTCTCCGCGCGCGCCGGCGGGCAGCGTCCGGCCGCTGGCCGGCTCGACGATGCGCAACTCGGCGCCGGGGAATGCGTAGCCCGCGCTGGTGTCGCCGCGCGTTTCGCCGAGGCGGGTGGCGTGCAGCGAGCCCGCGTATTCCGACAGGCCGTAGCCGTGATGCAGCGGCTGCCCGAACAACGCCTCGACCTGCTGCTTGAGCGCCATGTCGAGCGGCCCGGCGCCGGCGTAGAGATAGCGCAGGCAGGGCGCGTCGGGACGGACGATGCCGTGCTCCGCGCAATACCGCAGCAACCGGGAGAACAGCATCGGCGGCCCCTGCACCTGGCTCACGCGGCGGTGCGCGAGCGCGTCGAACAGCTCCGCAGGTTCGAATTGCGGCCGCATTTCGAGTGCCGCGCCCGCGTGCAGCGATGCCAGCAGCACCGTGCCGAGGCCGAAGATGTGCGTCATCGGCGCATACGCGTAGACGCGATCGTCGGGGCCCAGCGCGCGCGATTCGGCCGATACCCGCGCGAAATGCAGCACGCCGCGGTGCGTCATCATCACGCCCTTGGGCGCGCCCGTGGTCCCGGACGTGAAGATGACGGCCGCCACGTCGCTGGCGAGCGGCTCCGGTTCGACCCGCGCCGCGAGCACGGCGCTGCGCGCGAGGCCGTTCACGCATGACGGGCGGCCGCCGTGCCGCGCCGCATGCGCGGCCGCCGCCGGCGATACGCCCGACGTGAAATACAGCACGCGCGCATCGGCCTTGCCCGCGAACGCGTCGACTTCGCCCGGCGCCATGCGCGCATTGACGCCGCACGACCACGCGCCGACGCGGCTGCACGCGATCAGCAGCGCCGCATGTTCGGCGCAGTTCTCGGCCACCACCAGCACGCGGTCGCCGCGGCGCACGCCGTCATCCCGCAGCTCGCGTTCGAGCGCATCGGCCAATGCGCCGACGTCCGCGTAGCTCAGGCTGCGATCGGGGAGATGGATGAACGGGCGCCCGGGGGCCTCGGACAGCCATCGATCCAGCAGTTCGTGAATGCGTGCGGTCATGCGCGATTCTCCTCGTCCCTTGCTGCGATACGCGTGCGACGGCCGGCCGGCTCAGGCGAAGCGCACGAGGTCGTCCACGTCGGCGCGCGTGGTGCGGAACCGGTTGACCGGATGCGCGTCTTCCGCGTAGCCGAACGAGATGCCGCAGATCATCTGCTGCGTATCGGGAATGCCGAAATACTCGCGCACGAACCGGGCATGGCGCGCCAGCGCGCCCTGCGGCGTGGTGGCCACGCCGTGCGCATAGGCCGCGATCAGGAACGACGACACGAAGCCGCCCGCGTCGACGAGCGCATACGGGCCCAGCTCCGCGGGCACCGTGACGATCGCCACGTGCGGCGCGTCGAACAGTCGGAAGTTGCGGAATGCCTGCTCGGCGCTGCGCTCGGTGTCCTTCGGGCCGATGCCCAGCGCCGAATACAGCGCGATGCCCGCGCCGCGTCGCCGTTCGCGGTAAATGCCTTCATAGCTCGGCGGGAAGGGCAGGTCCGATTCGTTGTCCGGATGCGCGTCGACCCGCTGGATCAGCGCCTGCCGAAAGCGTTCGGTGCTCTCGGGCGTTTCGGTGATGACCAGTTGCCACGGCTGCACGTTGCACCATGAGGCCGAGCGGCCCGCCATGCCGACGATGCCGCGGATCAGTTCGGTATCCAGCGCCTGATGTCGATAGGCGCGGCATGTCGAGCGGCCGCTCGTCAGGCGATCGAGCGCCGCGAGTTCGGGGGAGAGCGATGTCATGTCGGTTGCGTCCTTGCCAGTTGCACGGCCCGCGCGCTTCGGGAGCGCGACGGGCGCGAGCGGAAAACCATCGAGGGGAACACACCGGCGAGTGCGCTGACGGCCGCCGTGCGGCGCGCGCGACGCGATCGCCGGCCATGTGCGCCGCCGGTCAGATGAATGTGCCCTGCGCGCGCAAGGCGTCGATGCGCGCGTCGGGCAGCCAGTCCTGCAGCGCGGCGATCGCGTTGTCGGTCGTCGGCGGCGCAGGCGGTTCGGGGTGTGCCGCGGGCGTGCGCGAAAACCGCGGGCCGGGCGCCGGATGCGTGACGCCGTCCAGGTCGATGAACGTGCCGCGCGCCTTCACGTGCGGATGGTCGGGCGCTTCGTCGAAGTCGAGCACGGGCGCCACGCACACGTCGAGATGGCCGAGCCGTTGCGCCCACTCGTCGCGCGTGCGTTCCCTGAATTTCGCGGCGAGGATCTGCTTGGCGTCGGGCCATTGCGCGCGGTCCATCTGCGCCTGCAGCCGCGGATGGTCCTGCAACCCGAGCTGTTCGAGCAGCAGCCGGTAGAACTTGCCCTCGATGGGGCCGACGCTGACGTACTTGCCGTCGGCGCACGCGTACACCTCGTAGAACGGCGCGCCGGTGTCGAGCAGGTTCGTGCCGCGCGCCTTGTCGAGCATGCCGGCGGCATGCAGGCCCATCGTCACCGTCATGATCGAGGCCACGCCGTCGACCATCGCGGCGTCCACCACCTGGCCCTGCCCGGAACCGTGCGCTTCGAGGATGCCCGCGAGCAGCCCGAAGGCCAGGTACAGCGAGCCGCCCGCATAGTCGCCCAGCACGTTGAGCGGCGGCGTCGGCGCCTGCCCGGCGCGGCCCATCGCATGCAGCGCGCCGGTGATCGAAATGTAGTTCAGGTCGTGCCCGGCCACCTGCGACAGCGGGCCGTCCTGCCCCCAGCCGGTCACGCGGCCGTAGACGAGGCGCGGGTTGCGCGCCAGGCACGGTTCGGGGCCGAGGCCGAGGCGCTCCATCACGCCGGGACGAAAGCCCTCGATCAGGCCGTCGGCCCGGTCGATCAGCTCGAGCACCAGCTCGACGGCGGCGGGATCCTTCAGGTCGACGCGCACGGACTTGCGATTGCGCAGGCCCAGGTCGAACTCGACGGGGCGCGGCGCGCCGAGCCCCGAAGGCTCCTTGCGGTCCACGCGGATGACGGTCGCGCCCAGGTCGGCCAGGAACATCGCGGCCAGCGGCCCGGGGCCGATGCCCGCGATCTCGACGATCCGGATGCCCGCGAGCGGGCCGCGACGGGGTGGCACGGCGGTCATGGTCAGATCACTCCCTGTTCGCGCAGTTGCCGCAGGCGATCGTCGGACAGCTTGAGCAGCCCCCGGTAGATCTCGTCGTTGGCGGCGCCGAGTTCCTGCGCCGGCTGGTCGAACTGCACGGGCGTCTGCGACAGCCTGATCGGCAGGCCCATGCCCATCGCGTCGACGTCGGCCAGCCCCGGGTGCTCCAGCTTGACCACGGCGCCGCGCGCCTGCAGCACCGGGTCCTTCAGCACGTCGATCGGCGAGCGCACGGGCGCGGCCGGCACGCCGCGCCTGACCTGCAACTCGGCGATGACTTCCTCGGTGCTGTGGCGGCTCGTCCACGCCTCGATGATCGCGTTGATCTCGGCCGCATGCTTCATGCGCGGGCCGCGCGTCGCGTAGCGCGGGTCGGTGACGATCTCCGGCCGGCCCACGGCTTCCATCAGGTTCTGGAACCAGTCTGGCTGAAACGCCACCATCGCCACGTGACCGTCGCGCGTGCCGTAGACGCCGAACGGCACCAGCCGGTCCTGGAAATTGCCCGAGCGCTTCGAGTAGCCGTGCTTCAGGAACACGTCGAAATGCTCCTCGGCCACCAGCGACGACAGGCAGTCGAGCATCGACACCTGCACCGACTGGCCCACACCGGTGCGGCCACGGTGAATCAGCGCGGCGAGGATGCCGTTGACGGCGTACAGCGGCGTGATCAGGTCGGCGATCGGCAGGCCCGAGCGGGTCGGCGGACCGTCGGCGAAACCGGTCACGTCCATGATCCCCGACAGCGCCTGGACGATGATGTCCATGCCCTTCAGGTTCTTGTACGGGCTCGGTTCGCCGAACGCCTTGATCGATGCGTAGACGATCCGCGGATTGACCTCGCGCACGCTCTCGTAATCCACGCCCAGCCGCGCCGTCACGCCCTCGCTGGCGTTTTCGATGACGACGTCGGATTCCTTGACCAGCGCCATGAACAGCGCCTTGCCCTGTTCCGATTTCAGGTCGAGCGTGATGCTTTTCTTGTTGCGCGCGCGGTTGAGGATGGTCAGCGACACCTCGTCGTCGCCCTTGACGCCGAAGTGGACGCCGTCCTTGCCGACATAGGGGGGATTGTTGCGTGCGATGTCGCCGCCGCCCGGCGATTCGACGCGGATGACTTCGGCGCCCATGCCACCCAGCAGCAGCGATCCGTACGGGCCGGCCAGGGCCACGGTCAGATCGAGCACTCGGATACCTTCCAACGGTCTTGCAGCTGACATGCTTGTCTCCTGAAACTGGTCCGCGGCCGGTGCGCGCCCCGGATGCGCCGGGCGCGGCCCGCAGACAGTTCTTCGTGCCTGTTCGATGCCGGCGTTTCCCGAACCGGGAAAACCCCGGCGGATCACCGGGTTCAATAAGACTTCGGCAACCCGAGCTTGCGCTCGGCAATGTTCGACAGAATGAGTTGCGGAGTGACAGGGGCAATGTAGCCGATCCACGCCTCGCGCATGAACCGCTCGACGTGATACTCCTTCGCATAGCCGAAGCCGCCGTGCGTGAGGATCGACGTCTGGCACGCATTCATGCACGCCTCGGACGCCAGCAGCTTCGCCGCGTTCGCCTCCGAGCCGCACGGCTGCCCCCGGTCGTACAGGTCGGCCGCCGCGAAGATCATGTGGTTCGCCGCTTCCAGCTCCGCCCAGTTGCGCGCGAGCGGATGCTGCACGCCCTGGTTTTGCCCGATCGGGCGGCCGAACACGACGCGCTCCTTCGCATATTGCGTCGCCAGGTTGAGCACCGCGCGGCCGATGCCGACCTGCTCGACGGCCACCAGTACGCGCTCGGCGTTCATCCCGTGGAAGATGTAGCTCAGGCCCTTGCCTTCCTCGCCGATCAGCTCGTCCTTCGACACCGGCAGATCGTCGATGAACAGCTCGTTGGTATCGACCGCCGCGCGGCCGAGCTTGTCGATCTCGCGGATGTCGACATACCTGCGGTCGAGCTTCGTGTAGAACAGGCTCAGACCCTCGCTGTGCTTCTTCACTTCCTCGATCGGCGTGGTGCGCGCGAGGATCAGCATGTGATCGGCCACCTGCGCGGTCGAGATGAAGACCTTCTTGCCCGAGATCAGGTAATTGCCGTCGGGCTGCTTCTTCGCGACGACTTTCAGCTTCGTGGTGTCGAGGCCCGTATCCGGCTCGGTCACCGCGAAACAGGCCTTGTGCTCGCCGCGTGCGAACGGCGGCAGCCACGCCTTCTTCTGCGCGTCCGTGCCGAAATGCACGACCGGCTGCAGCCCGAAGATGTTCATGTGGATGGTCGACGCCGCCGCCTGGCCACCGCATTCGGCGACCGTGCGCATGAACAGCGCCGCTTCCGTCACGCCGAGGTTCGCGCCGCCCACGTCTTCCGGCATGCAGATGCCGAGCCAGCCGCCGCTCGCGACGGCCGTGAAGAACTCGTGCGGGAATTCGTGGTTCTTGTCCTTGTTGCGCCAGTATTCGAGCGGAAAGTCCGCGCAGATTTTCTGCGCCGCATCGACGATCGCGACCTGGTCGGGGCTCAGTTGGTAGTCCATGTCCGGTTCTCCTGCGGAAACGAGGTCAAGCCTGGCCGGCGGGGCGCAGCATCATCAGGCCCGTGCGCACGGCCGTGCACACGATCTCGTCGCGCTGGTTCCGCGCCACGTGCTTGAAGGTGACGATGCCCGAGTCGGTGCGGCTTTTCGACAGGCGCGCCTCGACGATCTCGGTCTCGACGCGGATCGTGTCGCCGTGGAAGGTCGGTTTCGGGAATGCGATCTCGCCGAAGCCCAGATTGCCGAGCGTCGTGCCGAGCGTGGTCTCGTACACGGTGATGCCGGCCACCAGCGCGAGCAGGAACATGCTGTTCACGAGGCGCTGGCCGTACATCGTATTCTTGCTGTATTCGGCGTCGATGTGCAGCGGCGCGCAGTTGTAGGTCATCGCCGAGAACAGCACGTTGTCGGTCTCGGTCACCGTGCGGCGGATCGCATGCTCGATCACCATGCCGGGCTTGAATTCTTCGAAGTAAAGGCCTGCCATTTTTTGTCTCCTGACGTATTCGGGTGCGGAATCAGCGGTTGAACGACTGCGCGAGCGCGATGATTTCGCGTGCCGTTTTCGCGTGGGCGATGTCGATGTGCTCGCCGTCATAAATGCACGACGCGCGGCCTTCCGCCTGGGCCTTGTCGAGCGCGTCGATCATGCCCTGGTAGAACGCGACTTCTTCTTCGGTGGGGCTGTAGGTGCGGTTGACGATCTCGACGTTCGACGGATGCAGCACCAGCTCGCCGCTCATGCCGAGCTGGCGGTCGTTCGCCGACGAGACCCTGAGCCCGTCGAGGTCGTGCACCTGCTGCCACACGCCGCCGATCGGCAGCTTGCCGGCGGCGCGCGCGGCCATCACGATGCGCGACTTCAGGAACTGCGTTTCGCGGCCTTCGAGCGACCAGACGGTCTTGAGCGCGCGCGCCACGTCGGCGTTCTTCGCGGTCGCGCCGACGATCGCCGGCACCCGGTCGTGCTGCGCGATTTCATACGCGAGCTGCAGCGAGCGGGCGGTTTCCAGCAGCGGAATCACCTTGGTATGGCCGACTTCGACGCCGGCGCGGTACTCGGCTTCGGCCAGCATCGACGCCACGGTGTGGATGTCTTCCGGCCCGCACGGCTTCGAGATCACGATGCCCTCGACCACCGGGTTCACGATGGCCAGGATGTCGTCGAAGTCGTACAGGTGCGCGCTGCGGTTGATGCGCACCCAGACGCGCTGTTTCTGCTCGGCCAGCCACGCCAGCTTGGAGCGGACGATCTCGCGCGCCTCGACTTTCTGCGCCGGCGGCACGCTGTCCTCGAGATCGAGGATCAGCGCATCGGCGCCGGACTGAATGGACTTCTCGATCCAGGTCGGCTTGTTACCCGGAACGAAAAGGAAGGAACGGATCGGTTTCATCTGCGTCGTCATGACTGTCTCGGCGTGTTGATGGGGGCAGCGGATGCATGCGTCAGGCTTTACCTAACAACTGGTAGTTAGTTTGATGCGCAAACGCCGGGATCGTCATTGGGGTTTATACCGAGATGCTGACGCTGTGGTGCTTCGGCGCGCACGCCGGTCCCTGGTTCGAAGGCGGCGCACGGCGCTTGCGGGTTGCGGGGAAGCGCGCGGCAATCAGCGCGACGCCAGTCCCGCACCGGAGAAGAACATGGTGCAAAGCTGGTCGGCGATCCGCTCCAGCGAGCCCTTTTGCGGGTTGAACCACGACTGTATCGAGTTGATGCTGCCCAGGATGTGGATGCGCGCGAGGTGAATGTCCACGTCGTCGCGGAGTCGGCCTTCGGCACGCAGGTCTTCCAGCAATCCGTTCCAGAGCGTCTGGTGACGCTCGCGCCGCACGACCTGCCGATCGCGAATCGTGTCGGGCAGCTGGCCCAGCAGCCTGCCGTGGGCGACCGCGAAATCGCCGTGCATGACGAGGCCGCGCATCTGGCCGAGTACCGCCGCGCGGAACCGCTGTTCGGCGGTGGCGCCTGCGCCGAGTGCATCCAGTTGCGCGTTCAGGTGATGGACGATGTGCAAGGCGCCTTGCTCCATCACCGCTTCGACGAGTTCTTCCTTCGACGAGAAGTGGTAGTAGATGCTCGCGGCCTCGATGCCGGCCTGATCGGCGATGTTGCGCATGGTCGTGGCCGAATAGCCTTGCATGCCGAACGTGCGGGCGGCAAGACGGATCAGCAATTCGCGCGTCTCGCACGTGCCGGCGGAATTCGATTTCGATCGTTTGGCCATACCCTGGTTGCCTGCGCATGATGAATCATGCCGACATACTAACAGTAGTTAGGTTTGTGCCAGGGTGGTCGAGATGCACGAACGGATCGCCGCGCGAAGGGGGCGATCCGTTCGTTGTCCGTGCGGTCGGCGCGGTGCGCGGTTGCGCGCACCGGCCGCGTCCCGCGTTACAGCGTGCCCTTGAAGAACGGCGCGAGCACGGAAACCGCCTCGTCGACGTATTGCGGGATGTCGTACAGCGACATGTGGTTGGCGCCTTCGACCACGTGGAAACGCTTGTCGGCGCTGGCCGCGCGGGCGAACAGGTCGTCGCTCATCCACTTGCTGCCCGCGACGCTGCCGGCCACGATCTGCAGCGGCTGCGTGAGGAACGCTTCGGCCTTGTTATACGCGTCGTACGTGATGATCTGGTTGAGGCTGCGGGCGGTCATGAAGCCGGGCGCGTTCGGGTGTTCGCAGCGCGGCGTATGGTAGTACTCCCATGCTTCTTCCAGTTCCTTGTTCGGCGCGTCCTCCTTGCGCATCGGCGCGAGCGGCAGCGTGGCCAGCTGCGCGCCCGACGCATCGCTGGTGCGTGCCTGCGAACCGTGCGCGATGTACGGGATCGCATCGGCGTCCTTCACGTTGTTTTCCCAGCCGTTGCGGAACATCGAACCGATGTTGACCGCGCTGACCGTGCCGAGCGCCTTGATGCGACGGTCGTTGATGGCCGCGTTGGCCGCGTAGCCGCCGCCCGCGCAGATCCCCATCGCGCCGATCCGCTCGGCGTCGACGTACGGCAGCGTGGTCAGGTAGTCGACCACCGCGCTGACGTCCTCGGTGCGGATATACGGGTTCTCGAGCTGGCGCGGCTCGCCGGTGCTTTCGCCTTGGTACGACGCGTCGAACGCGATCGCGACCAGACCGTTCTCGGCCAGCTTCTTCGCATACAGGCCGGCCGTCTGTTCCTTCACGCCGCCGCCCGGATGCGCGACGACGACGGCCGGGTACTTCGCGTTCGAATCGAAACCGGCGGGAACGTGGATCACGGCGGCAATCGTGACGCCCTGGCCGTTCAGGTTCTTGAAGTTGACTTTCTGCATGATGGGTAACTCCGGTGGTGGGTGGCAACGAGGTGATGTGATGTCATGGTAGGCAAGAAATTGATGCAGATATATGGGCTAAAACAGACTTCAGTGTTAAGCCTGTCTTTACATGTGCCGGGAGAGCCCACTTCGCCGCGATACGTTGCCCCGGGTGGCGATTGTTAAGTCTGGCATACGACTGATGTCAGATTTGCGCGCTTGAGTAATGCCAATCGGCCCCTACGATAGGAGGGTCCGCCGCACCGCCGGCCCGGGCCGCGTTTCGCGAGCCCGGCGTCGGCGAGGCGAGCGCCACATCAACGCGGCGTCGAGCCGCACGTTCCACTCCATGCCGCACCGTGATCGTACTGCGTGCGGCAGCCCATCAGGAATTCCCATGACCCAGGCATTTCAGACGCTGTTCCAGCCATTCACGTTTCCCAACGGCGTCACGTTCCGCAACCGCGTGCTGATGGCGCCGATGACCACCTGGTCGTCGAATCCCGACGGCACGGTGTCCGATCAGGAACTCGCGTATTACCGCCGCCGCGCGAACGGCGTCGGCGCGGTGCTGACCGGCTGCACGCACGTGACGGAAAGCGGCATCGGCTTCACCGATGAATTCGCGGCGCACGACGATCGTTACGTGCCGAGCCTTCGCAAGCTGGCGGACGCCGCGAAAAGCGGCGGGGCGCCCGCGATCCTTCAGATCTTTCACGCGGGCAACAAGGCGGTGCCGGCGCTCGTGCCGGACGGCGTGCTCGTCAGCGCGAGCGCGATGAAGGCGCCGCCCGGGCCGTTCAACAGCGGCGAGCTCGAGAGCCGCGCGCTGACCCACGACGAAATCGGCGAGATGATCCGCGCGTTCGGCGAAACCACGCGACGTGCGATCGAAGCCGGTTTCGACGGCGTCGAACTGCACGGCGCGCACGGCTTCCTGATCCAGAATTTCTTCTCGCCGCGCTTCAATCAGCGCGCGGATGCATGGGGCGGATCGCTCGAGAACCGGATGCGCTTCCCGCTTGCGCTGGTGGCTGAACTCAAGCGCGTGATCGCGCTGCACGCGGATCGTCCATTCGTGCTCGGCTACCGGATCTCGCCGGAAGAACCCGATGCGGACGGGCTGCGCATCGACGATGCGCTGACGCTGGTCGATCGCCTGATCGTCGCGGGCATCGACTATATCCACGTGTCGCTGGTGGACCTGCTGAATGCGAAACCGCTCGATGCAAGCGACGAGCGCCGCACGATCGAGCGCGTCGCCGACATCGTGCAGGGCCGCGTGCCGCTGATGGCGGCCGGCACGATCCGGACGCCCACTGAGGCGGAAGCCGCGCTTGCGCTGGGCGTGTCGGTGGTGGCGGTGGGCAAGGGGCTCGTGATGAACCCCGGCTGGGTCGAGCATGCGCGGCGAGGCGACGCTGCCGCGATCAATACGCAGCTGAATCCGTCCGATGTGCCGCAGCTCGGGATTCCCGACAAGCTGTGGGGTGTCATCGACGCGACGACCGGCTGGTTCCCGGTGCAGCGCGACGTGCGTTCGGCCGCCTGACGCAGCGATGCCGCCGGCGGGGCAACCCGGCGGCGGCATCGGTCGCGGCGCGGCCGCGGCGCCTACAGCGTGAGCTGCAGGCTAGGGCGGATCTCGAGTTCATTGACGAGCACGCCCGGCGGTTGCGCGAAGCTGTACACCAGCGCGCGGGCGACGTCATCGGGCAGCAATGCACCGATCGCGTCGCGACGCTCGCGCATCGCTTCGGCCGGGACGTTGTGCCCCCATTCGGTACGCACGGCGCCCGGATAGATCAGCGACACGCGGATGCCGTCGCCGGCCAGTTCCTGCCGCAGGCCTTCGCAAAAACCGCCGACCGCGAACTTGGTCGCGCAGTACACGGCCCAGTTCGGTGCCCCCGTCTTGCCGCCGACGCTGGACACGGTAGAAATCATCGCGCCCGCGCGGCCCTTCATCAACGGAATGGCCGCGTGCGTGCAATGCAGCATGCCGTACAGGTTGGCGTCGATTTGCGTACGCCATTCATCGGGCCGGCTGTGTTCGAACGCGCCGGCGATGCCCATGCCGGCGTTGTTGAACAACAGATCGAGCCCGCCGAAGTGCGCGCGCACCGTGTCGAACAGCGCGGCGACCTCGGCGGCGTCGGAGACGTCTGCCGCCACCGCAAGCGCCGCATCGCCGAGTTCGGCAGCGAGCGAGTCGATCCGCTCCTTCCGGCGCGCAGTCAGCACGACCTTCATGCCTTCGGCCGCCAGCAGGCGCGCGGCGGCTTCGCCGATGCCGCTCGACGCGCCGGTAATCACGGCGATCCTGCCGCTCAGGTTCTGCAACGTCATCCGTGTCATCCCTTACATGAAGTACGGCTTGTCGCCGTCGCTGCCGGGCCGGTTGACGCCGAGGTTCTCGCCCACGTGCAATTCGGGCGAAGCGACGATCCGCACGATCAGGTCGCCCACGCTCTTGCGCGACACCACGGTGCCCTTGAACGGTTCGTTCCTGCCCGTGAGTTCGTAGTCGACTTCATCCTCGTCCGTCAGCCAGGCCGGGCGCAGGATCGTGTACTGCAGGCCGGACGCCTCGATCGCATCGGCCGAGCGGCGGTAGGGCTTGAGGTCTTCGCCGATGATCGCGTTGTTCCAGTCGCCGAACTTGCCGGGCACTTCGTCGTAGATGCCGAGCGACAGCACGAAGACGAGGCGCTTGACGCCCGCCGCCTGCATCGCCGCGATCACGCCCGCCGCCTGCGTGTCGAGGTTCGCGCCGGCAAGGTTCGCGTAGACGATGTCCTGCCCTTGCACCGCGTTCAGCAGCAGCGTCCGGTCGAGCACGTCGCCGGTCACGACCCGCGCGTTCGACGGCGTATCGCCGAGATTTTTGGGGTTGCGCACGAGCAAGGTCTGACTGATGTTCCTGTCGGCCGCGAGTGCGTCGATCACCCAGCGGGCGATCTGGCCGTTTGCGCCCAGAATGAGAACGTGCTTCACGAGATGACTCCTTTTACGATGATTGCGATGCGTCGGCCGGCATGCGGGCCGGCGCGCACGCGGCGCGCCCGATCTCCCGCCACGCCGGCCGGGCCCGTCATGCGCCGATGTAGGCGCCGTTGTCCACCACCAGCACGCGGCCGGTCACGGCCCGGCTCAAGTCGCTGGCGAAATAGAGGATCGCGTTGGCCTGGTCGGCCGGCTGCGTGAAGGGCAGGTCCTGGTTCGCATACTTGCCCGCGTATTCGACCATCGTCGTGCCGCCGGGCAGTTCGCCGGCCGCCCACGCCTGGGCCATCGGCGTGTCGGTATTGCCGGGCGCCACCGCGTTGCAGCGGATGCCGGTGCCCGAGAAGCGCACGGCGATGTTGGTCGTCATCGTGTTCACGGCGCCCTTGGTCGACGTGTAGGCCACGCCGCCGACCGGCAACGAGCCGTTGATCGACGTGACGTTCACGATCACCCCTTCGTTGCGCGGCAGATAGTGCTGGATCGCTTCGCGGCAGAAGCGGAACACGCCCGCGAAGTTGACCTGTACGACCTGGTCGAAGTGCTCGTCCGAGCATTCCTCGATGGAAACCATGTCGCCGTAACCGGCGTTGTTGACCAGGATGTCGACCTGGCCGAAGGCTTCGATGGCCTGCGCGAAGACCGTCTTGGGCGCGCCCGGGTCGGCCGAGTCGGCCGGCACGCCGATGGCCTTGCCGCCGGCCGCGACGATGCCGTTCACGGCCGCGTCGAGGTCGGCCTGCTTGCGCGCGGTCAGCACGACGTTGGCGCCTTCCTGCGCGAACAGTTGCGCGGTAGCGAGGCCGATGCCCTTGCTGGCGCCGGTGATGATGGCGGTCTTTCCGGAAAGCAGTGATTTCATGGAAAATTATTCTGGATGACTAATGGAAAACGGGCGTGAGCCATGCCCGTCCGGTGAGTGGCGTCGCGGCTGGCCGTGATGCCTAGAGGGTTTCCTTGAAGAACGGCACGACCTGCTTCATCGCGATGCCGACGGGTTCGGGTTTGTCGTACAGGTCGTAGTGCGACCAGCCTTCGGCCACGACGATCCGCTTGTCCTTCGATGCCGCGCGGCCGTAGATCTCCAGGCCGTCGCGATACGCGCCGAAGCCGCCCGGCTTGTCGCCGATCACGACCAGCAGCGGCTGGGTCAGCAGCACTTCGGCGTTCAGGAACGCATCCCAGCCCATCGCGGCGCTGCTGAACGACATCAGCTGGCTCGTGGCGCCGTTGGGCTGCTGGCCGCGTGCGGTCTTGTAGTACTCGGTGGCTTCGAGCACGTCGATGTCGGTGATGCCGGCCTGCTTGCCGGCGGCCACGGACTCGGGCAGCAGGTTGGCGACGTGGCGCTCTCCGCCCTGTGCCTCCGCGGTACGCATCGCGGCCATGTTCTCGAGGAACTCGACCGGCTTGAAGTTGGCGAAGCCTTCACGGATCAGTCGGCCGTAGTTCACGCCGGTGATCGACACCAGCGCCTTGATGCGGTGATCCGTGATGCCCGCATGCACGGTGTAGGCGCCGCCGCCGCACACGCCGATCGCGCCGATACGGCCCGCGTCGACATACGGCAGCGACTGCAGGTAGTCGACCGCGAAGCGGATGTCGGACACGCGGATCGACGGATCTTCGATGAAACGCGGCAGGCCGCCACTGGCACCCTGGAAGCTCGCGTCATGCACCAGCACGACGAAGCCTGCCTCGGCCAGCCCCTTCGCGTAGATGTTGCCGGCGGTCTGCTCCTTGCAACTGCCGATCGGGTGCGTGCTGACGATGGCCGGATACTGCTTGCCCTCGTCGAAACCAGGCGGGAAGTAGAGATCGGCGGCCGTGTCCCAGCCGAGGTTCGGGTAGGTGACGGTCTTGATCGGGGTTGTAGTCATGAGTGGCTCCGGTGTGGCGGGGGACGGCACGATTCGCGTCCTCGCAAGGACTCGCTTCGACGCGCGTCGGGAAGACTGTGCGAGCACGGATACGGCCGAGGTAGCGCATGGCGGCACGTCGTACAGCGACACGAAGTTCGCCCCAGCACACGTCGTGCATCGGTTGGCGTGGCTGGCTGCATGAGACTGCAGGTCGTCGCTCGATCGGCGAGGCGTGCTGTCAGGTTCAAATGGTAGGAACCGAATCCACCATCGACAAGTGCCGCCCGGCTACTACACATGTAAGCCTGGCTTGACAATGCACCGACTGGCTTATCCTCCTGGAAGGTGATGCCCTGACGCGCCAGTATTCGCTGTGCAACGCACCTGACGAAAATCATCGCTACAGGATTGCCGTCCTGCGCGACCCGAAATCGCGCGGCGGATCGGCCGGCATGCACGATCGCGTGAACGCCGGCGACACGCTGACGATCGGCACGCCGAGGAATCACTTCGCACTCGCGCACGACGCGACGCGCAGCCTGCTTCTGGCAGGCGGCATCGGCGTGACGCCGATTCTCTGCATGGCGGAGCGGCTGGCGCGCATCGATGCGCCGTTCGACATGCACTACTGCACGCGCTCACGCTCGCGCACGGCCTTTCTCGATCACATCGCACACGCGCCCTATGCCGGCCGCGTGCAGGTTCATTTCGACGACGAAGGCGAAAACCAGCGCTTCGATATCGCGGCACGGCTCGCTGTTCCCGAGCCCGGTACGCATCTGTACGTATGTGGCCCGAAGGGGTTCATGGACGCGGTGCTGACCACCGCGCGCGCGAGCGGGTGGCCGGAAGTGCAACTGCATTACGAGTTATTCGCGGCAGACGCGCGGCAGACGGATCAGGACGGCCGGTTCGAAGTCGAGATCGCCAGCTCGGGCAGGGTGATCGTCGTCGAGAAGAACGAATCGGTCGTGCGGGCACTGGCGAAGGCCGGCATCGCGATCGAGACGTCGTGCGAGCAGGGCGTATGCGGCACGTGCGCGACCCGGGTGCTCGCGGGAGAGCCCGAGCATTTCGATTTCTGCCTGACGCCCGACGAACGCGCGGCGAACGACCAGTTCCTGCCGTGCTGTTCGCGCTCGAAATCCGCGCGGCTGGTTCTGGATCTGTAACGAGCGTGCGTCGACGGCCGGTTCCGGCTCGTCGCAGCAGAGGCAAAATGCAGTGCACCGCACGAACCCGCCGGAAGTCAGCGGCGGATTCGTGCGGCGCGGTACATCGGCGCGACGACCGGAATCGCCGCGATGCGTCAGAACTTGTGTCGCATCGCGATGCGAAGCGCGACCTGATGATTCGACGTCGACGGCGTCAACTGGTTGATCGACGCGACCGCGCTGCGGCCGGTCGAATCGGTTCCGCTTGCACGCTGATACGTGCCGACGAAGTAGACGTCCGTGCGCTTCGACAGAAAGTAGTCGGCGCCGACCGACGCCTGGTTGTAGTGGGCGCCCCCGGTCGCATCGGCGCCGCTGTTCTTCGTATAGACATAGTTCGCGCCGACGATCAACGCCGGTGTGATCTGGTACTTCACGTTCAGCTCCGCGTTGTTGAATGTCGCGGTGCCGCTGATCCCGCCGGCGGGCACGGGGCCCGACGTGGTATCGCCGAGATGACGGTACTGCGTATTCGAATACGTCGCGCCCAACGTCAGCGAACCGATCGTATAGGCCGCGCCCGTGCCGATCACCTGCAGCGTCTGCGCCGACGCATACCCCGAAATCACGGGCGACGCGCCGAAGTTCGAGCCGGGCACTTCGTTGACCGTCGCGGCGACGGTTCCGCCCGATCCGTAGAACGACGTGTTCGGGTTCCGGACGTTGAGGTAGCCCGCGCCCAGCGAAAGCGGGCCGTTCGCGTAGCTGGCGCCGGCCGACCAGATCTGGTTGCGTCCGGTGCGGCCGGGCACGCCGCCCAGCGAATAAAGCGCGGTCGCGGTCACCCCGTGAAATACCGGGCTGGTGTACTTGATCGCGTTGTTGACACGGTTGGTATTGTTGAAGTTGTCGTTGTCGGACGGATGGGCGGCGAGGTAGCCGCCCCACTGATCGCCCGCCTCTAGCAGGCCGACCGAGTCGACGACGGAATCGTATTGACGCCCGAGCGTGACGACGCCGTACGGGCCGGACAGCCCGACATAGACCTGCCGGCCGAATTCGAGACCGCCCTGGCCGAGCTTGCCGGTATTGACGTCGAAGCCGTTTTCCATCACGGCGACCGCACCGTAGCCGCCGCCGATATCCTCCTTCACGCGCAAGCCCCAGCGGCTGCCGTTCAGCACGCCGCTCGCGAGGCTGTAGAGGGGATGGCCCGATGCGTTGCTGACGTAGTTGACGCCTTCGTCGAGGATCCCGTACAACTGCACGCTGCTCTGCGCATGTGCCGCACCGCAGACGCATCCTGCCGCCGCGCAAAGCGCGATCGTCTTTCTCATTGAAAGTCTCCAAGTTTCTTCTGAATTTACGTGTCGTGACGTCGCAATCAGTGGTCGATTGAATGATTTGGATGACTAATTTATGGAGGGCAATGGATGTCATTCTCCAACGCCCCGTTCGATCGTCTCATCCGAAACTTCAACGTCCCGCCGCAGCAACGTTCGGTGATTAGATGCGTGGCCGATATCACCGTCAATCGAGCGGGCGATCCGATTCCGTGCAGTGAAACTGGTGTGGCGCGAGGTCCTTCGATCCGCGTAGAGACCCTTAAGGGTAAAGCCGCGGCGTGCGGGCGCGATCGCATTCTGTCGCGATCGTGCTGCGTTGCGGGTGACAGGTCGTCGACGATGTGGGGGAGGTCGATCGCCGGCGGCGATCGTAGTCGCAGGCGGATGCATGCACCCGATCGATCATGGGGGTGCGATCAGGCAGGATGAACGAAACCGCCGCTACTTCACGAGGCGAATCCTTCGTCCGGATTCGGTGGATGCAGACGGCGTATCGATGCACGCGGTGCCGCCGCCCTCGACGTTTTCCTTTGCGATCCGCATCGCCTGATCGAACTGCGTGCCGGTGGCGACGTGACGATGATCGACGCTGACCAGCCATCCGCGTCCGCTGTGGCACCAGCGTATCCGCCGTTCGTCGAGCAACGCGGCGAACCATCGCCACAGCGCGGCGTCTTCCGCATTGGCGCTCTCGCGTGCCGCGGCGCGTTCGACCATCATGCTCGATAAGTAGTTCTCGGTTCGTCGCTTCTGCATTGTCTGAGCCTCGCAACGAGCCAGGCTGGCCCGTCGATTCCGGCATCGCATCGAACCGGACGCCGACGAGGCCGCCATTGACCACGCGTTCGACCGGAACCCGACCGTGCCGTAGCATCAACAGTGTCGGTCCGGTTATCGCGGCGTCAATAGCGCCCGCCCGATGATTCCGTACTTCGGAAGTCGCATCGGGAATGTGGAATCGGTCCTGCCGGACAGGTCATGCGTCGCGGACGAAAAGGCCCGATGCCGGCGTTCCGACGTACGGAACAACCGCCGGCCGCGGATTGACGGGCCCATGGTGCGCCTCACAGGATGAATGCCGATGACCGTCGCATCGTCCTGCGACCGGGCCCGGTTCCGGAAATCACGCCCCTCCGGAGCTCCCGTCGATGCGCCGCCGCCGCAAGCGCGACGCACCGCAACCTCAATCCGTCACGACGACGAACCCGGACGACTCGAACGATGCCGGAGCATGCGACGTGACCTTCGACCTTGTCCATTCATGAACCACGCAGAACCCGCGATTCCGGGCGGTTCGACCGATGCCCGCCAGGGCGGCGACTGTTCCGCACTCTCCACGCTCGTTCGTCCCGGCAATACGGTGATGTGGGGGCAGTCGCACGCCGAGCCGGTGACGCTGATGCGCGCGCTGGTCGCCCAGCGGCACGACCTGAAACGGATTCGCCTCTTTCTCGGCATCGGCCTCGCCGACGTGCTCGCCCCCGAACACGCCGACGCATTCGATTTCCTCGCCTATTGCGGCAGCGGCGCGAACCGCAAGCTTGCGCGCGCGAACGTGCTCGACATTCTCCCCGCGCACTATTCGCAACTGCCGGAGCTGATCCGCAGCGGCGCGTTGCGGATCGACGTCGTGATGCTGCAGGTCTCGCCGCCGGACGAGCAAGGCCGCCACAGCCTCGGGCTCGCGCGCGAGTACCTGGTCGAAGCGGTGAAGCATGCACGGGCGATCGTCGCGGAAGTGCATCCCGACGTGCCGTGGACCTATGGCGGGCCTTACTTGCGCGCCGCCGACATCGATTTGCTGGTGCCG
The DNA here is from genome assembly GCF_000731655.1 of Burkholderia sp. MSh2. NCBI lineage: Bacteria > Pseudomonadati > Pseudomonadota > Betaproteobacteria > Burkholderiales > Burkholderiaceae > Burkholderia > Burkholderia sp. MSh2. The sequence goes on from NZ_JPGM01000028.1 coordinate 21,560, forward strand.
TCGGACGCGTCGTTCCCGGACGCCGCGCCGACGACACCCGGGCCGGTGGAACAGGCGATCGGGCGGCACGTCGCGTCGCTCGTGGAAGACGGCGCGACGCTGCAGACGGGTATCGGCGCGATTCCGGATGCGGTGATGGCCGCGCTCCACGGCAAGCGCGACCTGGGCGTGCACACCGGCAGTATCGGCGACGGCATCGCGACACTGTGCGAAGCCGGCATCGTGACGAACGCGCGCAAGACGATCGACGCGGGCGTCACCGTCGGCGGGGTCATCATCGGCTCCGCGCACGTGCGCCGTTTCGCGCATCGCAATCCCGCGCTCGAGCTGCGCGGCACCGAATACACGCATAACCCGCACGTGCTGCGCCGCATCGATCGCTTCGTCGCGATCAATTCGGCGGTGGAGGTGGACCTGACCGGCCAGGTCAATGCCGAGGTCGCCGCCGGCACGTACGTCGGCGCGATCGGCGGCGTGGCCGATTTCCTGCGCGCGGCGCAGGCCAGCCGAGGCGGTGTGCCGGTCGTTGCATTGCCGGCCACGGCGGGCGCGCACAGCCGTATCGTGAGCCGGCTGGCAGGCCCCGTCACCGTGCCGCGCAGCGATGCGTGCGTGATCGTCACCGAATACGGGATCGCCGATTTGCGCGGCCTGTCGCTTGCGCAGCGCATTCCGAAGATGATTTCCATTGCCCATCCCGATCATCGCGAGCAGATGGAGCGCGACGCCCACGCGCTCGGCTGAGCGGGACCGCGCGGCACGCCACCACATGCGCGGCGCGCCATTTCCTCGGGCCGGACGCGTGTCTCGCGATCAACCCGGCGCTCGTCTACGGCCGGATGACCGGCTGGGGGCAGGACGGCCCGCTCGCGCAGGCGCCGGGCCACGACATCAACTACATCTCGCTGAGCGGCGTGCTGCATTCGGTCGGCGCGGCTGGCGGCCCGCCGGTGATCCCGCTCAACCTGGCCGGCGACTTCGGCGGCGGCTCGCTGTATCTCGCGCTCGGCGTGGTGTCGGCGCTGCTCGAAAGCCGGCGCTCGGGGCAGGGGCAGGTCGTGGACGCCGCGATGGTCGACGGATCGGCGTCGCTGATGACGCTCTTCTACGGCATGTTTGCGAGCGGGTACTGGAATCACGCGCGTGGCAGCAATCGCCTCGACTCCGGCGCGCCCTGGTACAACGTGTACGAGACGAAGGACGGCCGCTGGGTCAGCGTCGGATCGAACGAGGCGCGCTTCTGGCGCAATACGCTGGCCTTGCTCGGCCTGCCCGAGCGCGACATGCCGGATCAGCACGACCGCACGCGATGGCCCGAGGTCCACGCGAAATTCGCCGCGATATTCCGCACGCACACGCGCGACCCCGGGAACCGTGCTGGTGCAGGGGGCGGGCGGGATGCTGGCCGCGCACGTAGATCACGCCGTCGATCGCGCTGCTGCCGCCGAGGCCCTTGCCGCGCGGCCAGGACACGGTCCGGCCGCCGAGCGTCGGCGCGGGCTCGGTATCGAACGCCCAGTTGAACCGCTTGTCCATGAACCGCTTCCCGGTGCCGGCGGGCATGCGTGCATTCGACGCTCCGCCGGTATCAGCCGTGGTCGATGCCGGCACGACGTCCAGCGACGATCGCCCCGAAACCGCGATCGCGCGGCACATCGCTGCCGAGGGCGCAGACGGGACGCCTATAGCGCAGCGGCATCCCAGTCGATCCGGTAGGCGTGGACGGAACCCAGCATCTTCATCGGATTGAAGACCGTCTTCAGCGCGATGGGCATGACGACGTGCATGATCGCCTTGCCCAGCGGCCCCAGCGCCTTTCGGGTATTGGTGCGTGCCGCGGCCGCCGAGATTGCTTCGACGCGCTCGCGCCGCAACTGCTCGTAACGCGCAAACGCCAGCGAAGGCGTCGGGATGTCGCGCAGGCAACGCGCGAGCTGAATCGCGCTTTCGATAGCCAGCGATGCGCCCTGGCCCGAACTCGACGACGGCGCGTGCACCGCGTCGCCAACCAGCACCATCCTGCCGCTGTGCCAGCGAGGGACGGGCGGCATCAGCTCGCTCGCGATCGGCGCGAACAGCTGGGCCGGGGCGGTGTGCCGCAGCAGCGTTTGCGCCGGATAATCGTCGCGGTAAAGTTCGCGCAGTTGTGCGAGCCACTGCGTCGACGGTATCTCGCGGATCGCCTCCATCGATGCGGGCGTCGCATGCGGCAGATTGCCGAACCAGCAGATACCGCGATCCGGATCCGCCCAGTAGCCGAGAAAGGCGTGCCTGCCGAACACGAAGGTCATCGTACCGGATGGAATGCGCAGCGTATCGAGCGGCGCCAGCGCCCCGAAACCCAGGGTTCCCGCATAGCGTGGCGCAGGCGCGCCGGGATCGATCAGGCCGCGCACGGTGGAACGAATGCCGTCCGCGCCGATCAGGATGTCGCCGCTCGCATGACTGCCGTCCGCGAACGACACGTGTACGCCGTCCGCCGCCTCGCTCGCACTCACGAGCCGCTTGCCGTGCACGATCGGGATCCCGGCGGCCACCACTGCGTCGCGCAGCACCCGGTACAGATCGGAGCGATACACGACGCGACCCGGCTGCATGCCTTCCAGCCCGTCGAACCGCGTCAGCACCTTGCCGCGGGCATCGGCCATTGCCATATGCGCGATCGGCTGGCTCACCGCACGGAGTGCCGCATCCACGCCGACGATCTTCAGTGCCTCGAGCCCATTGGGCGACACCATCAGGCCCGCGCCGATACCGTCCGCGGATGCGGCGTACGACTCGTAGAGGGTCGATCGGATGCCGGCCCTGGCCAGTGCCAGGGCCACGACGGGGCCTGCAATGCCGCTACCGGCGATCAACGCGTGCCGTACCTTGTTCATCGGGATCACCTCATGATCATATTATGACTAAAGTATAGTCAAACTATGAATATGAAGGCAAGCCACGACCCTACTCGACATCAGGATCCGCAATTGAAACCCCGCTCAAGGCAACCTTCTCCGCTTGCGATGGTGATACTCGGCTTTGTGCTGGAGGCCCCGTCGCACGCGTACCGGATGCACGAACTCATCCGGCAGCGCGGCAAGGACAACGTGGTGAACGTCGCACAACGCAACAGCGTCTACCAGACCCTTTCACAGTTGAAGGCTGCCGAACTCATCTGCGTTCGCGAAACCGCGCAGATGGAAGGGCGGCCGGAACGCGTGGTCTACGAGATCACGCCGCTGGGCAGGAAGACGTTCTACGCATGGCTGGAAGCGATGCTCGGCGAACCTCGACGCGAGTTCAACGAATTCCCTGCCGCGCTCGCCACGATCATGGCGCTGACTCCCAAGGTCGCGCATGCGCGGCTGCAGCAACGTCGCGACACGCTGAAGCAGCAACTGGCCGAGGCGGCATCGACATGTCGGCAATGGCAGGACAAGGGCTTGCCGCGTCTCGTGATGCTGGACGACGAATACAAGCAGGTGCTGCTGCAAGCAGAAATCACATGGCTGGACGGTGTGATCTCGGAACTCGCGTCGGGCGCGCTGGACTGGAACGAGAAATGGCTGCGCGAACTCGCGGCGCAGTTTGGGTAAGGTCTTCGGAGGAGGGTGTTGCCAGCTTGGTGGAAGATGACTGGGTGAGATGGAAACCGAATCGGTATCCTTATCCAAGTGCGAGCTTGGCAGTAACGATCACGGTCCAACGATGCCACGCTGCAGGGCGCGCCTTGGGTGGGTGAGATGGGACTGCGCCGTCATGCAACGGCGGGACAATGCAAAGCGTTGACGGATCGGGACGAAGCCGGATGGAAATACCTGCGTGCGAAGCGGATGCGAAATCCGTTCATGGTGCGCTCACGGCGCGCGTAGGTTGGCGACTGTTCTTGGCACGGTTATTCACCCGTGCAGCCGCCTTCACGAACAGGCGCTAGAAGCCCGCCAGTTCTACCATGTCTGCCTTCGCAGTAGGGTAACTGCGCAGTTGGTCGGTGGCGATTTTCCGGGGCACGGGATTCGATCCGCGGCGCTTTTCCGTCCCGCAGCAACTGCGATGGGGTATGGAAGCCCATCGGCTGGCTGTTGAGCCGCGCCGTCAGAAACACGGCCAGCTCGTGCCGGCGCACCAATCGTTCGCATGGACGAGCAAGAAAAAGCTGGCAGCATGGCTTTCCGGGAAGCGGTACTCGCCGAAGCCATCGATTTGCTCGCTGATCGATTCAGCGAACACGCGATCGTAGTCGCGCTCGAGCATGCCACTCTATGCGGAGCCACGAGGGTCGACCGCCAAAGAGTTTGAGAGGTTGAGGCATGCTCTCAATGCGCCGTAAAGTTGCATGGCGATATAGGCGGGGAGCAGATCGGTGCGTTGCGTGCCGTCCATATGGGTGCATCTGATTTCGCACGCGTCACCGCGGTCAAGAACCACAAAGGATTTCACGCAATGTTTCTCGAGACCAATGCGATAGTCCCGCTCCGTCAGTATCGGCCGCTCACCCCGCATCGTGTGAATCGGATGTCGAGCCGGCAGCCCCGTGCCGAAAGAGGTATCTTCAGAAACGCGCTCTAGATCGGAACCGTAGTAATGGACCGCGCTGTAATGCTCGACGCAATGGTACAGCGCCCGCAGTTGCTTCGCATCCCACTGAGACAAACGAAACGTGCCGTTGTACATCGATAACTTGATGCACACGCTCTCGGCAGGGCCAGTTCCACTGAAGGCAGCCGTGAAACTACTCACAAGATTTGGCTCATCGCTCGCCTTGCGTTTTATGAGGGTCATCATGTGCTCCTGACCAATTTATGGTTCGTGGCTGACCGCGAGAAATTCCCTGGGGATTTAGCGGTGGAATCCGTTTGACCTCAGCACCATGGGTCGAAAGAAAAGCGGATCGGCCAAGGCCGATCCGTGCTCACGTCATTGCATAAATGGGCGAGCCGTTACACCCGGGTTCGTTCGCTCATGCCTTCCTGATCAGCTCGAGTTGAGTCAGCGCCGTCACGCCATCGTCCAGACCGAGTTCTTCAACGATCAGACCGTCCTTCAGACGAAGAACCGTCGTGCCGGTGAAGTGCATACGGCGCCCCGTTGCAGCGGGCAGTCCGCCGATCAGGAAGTCGTCGAATGCCGGGCCCGTATGCGTGCCTCCACCTTCCCACTGACCGACGACGTAGTCGCCTTCGGCGATCAGGTCGGTCACACCCCAGAAGTTGAGATCCGGGAAAGCAGCGCGGAAGTCGGTCATGAATGCCTTGATGTCGTCACGGCCGCGGCGCGCCTCGTGCAGCGAATACTTCAGCAGCATGTCCGGCGCTGCAATCTGGTCAACGATGCCGAGATCGCACTTCTCACCCCAGAAGTTCGTGAACCAGCGGCCGACGATTTCCTTGTTGTCCTGCTCCTTCGACATGTTCGACTCCTTTCTACTCTCGGTTGACGGGGAAGCGGAACTGCTCCGCCCGAACCGAACAATATCGATAGGGGCGGCCCGCTTCTATCCGTTTCTTGCGGGACAATTCACATCGCGCGCTCCCATATCTCGGACAACATATTCATCGAATTTACGGAGCAAGAAACGGAGCGAATATCCGGTTCAGCGCACTTATCCTGTGACTCATCGACGTGACCAATCACGAGCGCACGGGAAGGATCGACGTTGCGATCGCTGATCCGCAGTCGAGACCCACCACCTGGACACGGACGAACGCAATCATGAGACTGGTTGGATATCTGTCTGACACGTTCGATTTATTTCATGTCGGTCATTTGAATATTCTTCGCTACGCGAAAGAGCATTGTGACTATCTCGTTGTCGGCGTCGCTACGGACGAGCTCATTCACAAGACCTCGGGCATGCATCCTGTCATCCCGTTCAATGAGCGGCTTGAAATCGTTCGCAGTGTGCGCTCGGTCGACTCGGCGATCGCGGATGCAACAGGCGATTGGATTGATGCATGGGGCGTATTGCAGTTCGATTGCCTGTTCGATCGGGCGGCCAACGTCGTCTCGTCCGCTGAAAAGCTCGGTGCCGGAATCGCAATCCCCGATGTCGAGGTGGTTCACCTCAAGCCACTCCCGACCACCTCCAGCGCGTCGCTTCGCGACACACTGGAAAGTATCAATCGTCTGGCGCGCGACGTCTGCTTCGACGTGGATCCGGCATCTCTCGCGATCCGACGCGCGCTGCAATAGCACCGACCGAGTCGGCGCTCTCTCAAGCGCGTTTGAGGTGGCAACTGAGGTCATGCATCGACCAGCCGAGAAACGTCTTGTTGATTTCCAATGTACACGTACACCCGAGCACCTTCGCTTGTCGCTACCACCACGCAGTCTGCGGACATCATGCTGGGCGCGCTGCATGATGCAGCACGGACAACTATTTCTGCGGACGAAATCCGGCTCGATCGGCTCGTCTTTTCGTTGCTCGATATGGACGACGCCGAGGCAAAGCAGATCGAGGCACTGACTGGCGAACCGGGTGGCTCGCCCCTGAGAGAGCCTCGCCGATTTCATGAAACGCTGACTCTCGCGATCCGGGAACTCCGGCTCACATGGTTTTTCTGCCAATCCGATCAAGGTCCGTATCACCGGGCCATTTGTCCGAGCGCATATGACGAACGACGCGGTGAACACCATCCCGCGGAAATGGCGGAATGGCGCGCCCGTTTTCGTGCGCACGCTCCCGAACGACAGATGGTCGTGGCGACGATCATCTGGCTCTACCGATCGGGGCCCGACTCAATCTGGCTTCGCCGCGTTCCGTGCAACTGGCGCGCAATCGACGCATTGCGGTACATGGGCGATGCCGGCTGCCTCTCCATATGGATTCGACTGATCACAAGGTATCCGGGCTGGTAATCGATCGAGTTTCACCGCAAGGAACGGAGTGTGGTCGCGGGAACCGATGTCTAAACTGCAGACATTCTTTAATGAATGGGAGGTCAATCATGAAGAACCGTCCGTCCACGGCTTTCAAATACAACTTCCGGGCGCCGGGCAGCGATATCGAAGGCCCGATTCGCTTTGCCATCGGCAAGACCGTGCGAGAAATGATTCTGGTCGGGAAAAGCCCGCAGGGGATCTGCGCGATCTTCCTCGATGACTCGGAAGACGCGCTGCGCAGGCAACTCGAGGCCGAATTTCCGAAGGTGAAACTGGAAGCGGATCAGATCGGGCTGCATCGCGAGTTGCGCCAGGTGATCGCGTTCATTGACAAGGATATCGCCGAGGGAGTGATTGACCTCGACATCGGCGGCACGCCGTTCCAGCAACAGGTATGGCAAGCACTGTGCGGCATCCCGGCAGGGCAAACACGCAGTTACGGCGATGTTGCGCGGGATCTGGGCGTCCCGGAGGCGGTGCGTGCGGTAGCCAGCGCCTGCGCGGCCAACGTGCTGGCGATTGCGATACCGTGCCATCGTGTCGTTCGTCGCGATGGCGCGTTGTCCGGCTATCGTTGGGGTGTCGATCGCAAACGCGCGTTGCTCGCGGAGGAGCGCGAGTAATGCGCGCGAGCGCCGGCACACCGCACGCCTATCCACCGCTATCCGATACAGGCGTCGATTTCGAGGGCGGAGCATTCACGATGATCGAGAACTCGTCGCGCGGGCAGCGGGTCGATGTGGTTGCATTGGGGTAAGGGGACGGCGTGGCGTTCACGGTGCATCAGCGACCGGCGCTGGCTCTCGAAACCAGGCGCGCAAAGTTGCGATGCGTCATGGTGTGGACGTGATCCGGCGTGGCAAACGTCACCCGCTCGGACTGATTTTTCATGATTCGCGGTAGATCTACGTTATCGGATGAACATGCTGCCCAATTTGTTGCTCCCGCTTTCAGACGAGCGGGAAGTCCTCGGCCAGGAGGCCTTCGTTCTTCGAGGATTTGCGCTGAGCGAGACCAGCGAGTTGCTTGACGCGATTTCAAGAATCGACGCTCGTGCTCCGTTCCGTAACATGGTGACACCAGGTGGTTTCACGATGTCCGTGGCACTCACCAATTGTGGCGCCCTGGGATGGACAACGGATCGAAGCGGCTATCGCTACACCACGTTTGACCCTGATTCCGGCGAGCAATGGCCGGCGATGCCAGGCGTCTTTTCCGATCTGGCAACCCACTCTGCAGCCGCTTGCGGCTTTCCCGACTTCAGGCCCGACGCATGCCTGATCAATCGCTACCTTCCGGGGGCGCGGCTCTCGTTACACCAGGATCGGAACGAGCGTGATTTTGATGCACCGATCATGTCCGTCTCGCTTGGCATGTCTGCAACGTTTCTGTTTGGAGGCAATACGCGGACGGACAAGGCGGAACGCATTCCGCTACATCACGGAGACGTGGTCGTCTGGGGCGGCGTCGACAGGATGCGGTTTCACGGGGTCTCTCCCATGAAAGATGCGCCGCACCCGGTATTGGGAAGCCAGCGCATCAATTTCACATTCAGAAAGGCGGGGTGACCGATTCAGCGTCACCGCAAAACGAGTAGCGCGATCAATTGACAGCGAAAAGCAAGATGACAGCCAAAAATCCTGGAAGCATGAATCTGAGCGCAAGAGTCGGAGTGTTGCGATCGCGACGACACAGTACAGTAGAGCCAATGAATCGCGGTTCGAAAGGGGCATGGCTCGCCAGTTGTGGCTGAGAGCGTCGAGTCCGAGTGTTCCGAGACTCGTCTCTGAACCGGATTGCCGATATGTCACCGCGATGCCCCAGTCAGCAGGAACACCGAGCCACCCATGTCCATAAGCCAGCGCCCACCACCTCGTTTCCTGCCATCGGATTACGAAGAGGCAATGTCGGATTCGCGACGCCAGGTTGAACTGTATTGCCAGGATCTCGTTGACGCTGGTGTTGCAAGATGGCGAACGAATGACGCCGGGGACACCGAGTTGTGGATGGAAAGCGGCGAGAGATATCTCTTTGGTGAGCATGGCGTCACCCGACGCAACTGACGTTCGGGCCGGCAGGCGACACGAAATTTCCCGACAGGACCAACGTAGTCTCTTCACGAATTGGGAGCTGACCATGCAACTCCTTCAAAGTCGCCTCCATACGCCTCTGGGCGAGATGTTGCTTGTGACCGATACCGACGGTACGATTCGCGCGCTTGGGTTTTCGGACCACAAGGCTCGCTTGCTTCGTGGGCTGCGTGAACACTACGGCACGAGCAAACTGGCGACAGGCCAAGCACCGGAAGCGATCGCGCACGCGATGGAGCGATACTTTTCCGGTGAGCTGACTGCTATCGATGAACTGCCAACGGCCGCTGCCGGCACCGAGCTGCAGCGTCGCGTCTGGGCCGCGCTTCGAGAGATTCCGGCCGGCACCACGACCACCTACGGAAAAATCGCCAAAGAGCTGGGGTTCACCGATCCCCGTGCTGCGATCGATGTCGGGGCGGCGAACGGGGCCAACCCGATCGCGATCGTGATTCCTTGTCATCGGGTGATCGCAAGCAATGGCGATCTCAAGGGCTACGCCTGGGGTGTGTATCGCAAGTGCTGGTTGCTCACGCATGAAAATGTTCCGGCATTCGCGAAACGAGTGCCCTATACCATGTCGCTTACGGGGTTTTAAAGTTGGCAGAAACATCCTCTACTTCCACTTCACGGCGGGAGTTTCGTCAGGCTGCGCGCTTTTTGTCTGGACTTGACAATGACTGGGCTCGACATATCGCCAATGTTGGCCCGTGCAAGCACGAGGCGAAGCCGACGCGAGAACCTTATGAGGCGCTCGTGCGCGCGATTGCGTATCAGCAACTGCATGCGAAAGCGGGCGACGCTATCCTCGGGCGCTTGCTCGCACTCTATCCTGATGTTGCCTTCCCGTCACCCGAGCGTTTGCTTGGCACCGATCCTGCGCTTCAACGGGCATGCGGATTCTCTGCTTCGAAGCTGGAGACCATTCGCGGGATCGCACAGGCAATGGTCGATGGTCTCGTGCCGTCGCGCGAAAGCGCTTTGCTACTTCCGGATAATGCGCTGATCGATCGTTTGACGACGTTGAAGGGTGTCGGTCGCTGGACTGTCGAAATGTTCCTGATCTATACGATGGAGCGGGTCGACGTTCTTCCTGCGGACGACTTCGGTGTCAGGGAAGGCTATCGGCGATTGAAGAACCTCGAAAAGACACCGACCGCTCGCGAAATGCGCGCACTCGGAGAGGTGTTCAGCCCGTGGCGCACCGTGGCCGCGTGGTATTTGTGGCGCTTGCCTGCCCGTTAGAGTTTGTTCGCAAGAATCGGAGTTCTTGCGATTCGGGTCCCGGCTATTCTGGTTCCGGGATCAGTACTCCGGGACAACAGCAATGCACTCCATTTCATCTAATGTTTCGTCGTATGGGCGATGACCCGGACGCGCTCGTGAAGGATCTGCAGGATCAGTTTCCCAAGGCCGATCTCATTGGCGGCGATGCGGAGTTCGAGAAGCTGGTCGCAGAGGTCGTGGGGGTCTTCGAAGTACCGTCGATCGGCCTGAATCTTCCGCTCGACGTGCGAGGAACCGCATTTCAAGAGCGTGTTTGGCAGGCGCTGCGGGAGATTCCGCCCGGAGCAACGGTGAGCTATTCCGAGATAGCTGAGCGGATCGGCGCACCCAAGGCTATGCGAGCCGTTGCGCAGGCCTGCGGAGCGAACCATCTTGCCGTGGCTATTCCGTGTCATCGCGTCGTCAGACAGGACGGCGATATCTCCGGATATCGATGGGGCGTGGATCGAAAGCGTGAGCTGCTTCGGCGCGAATCGGCATCGTGATCGACAACGACAATCACAGCACGGAACTCGAACATGACGGACTCCACTTTGAAATTCGCCCACCTGGACTGGGATGACATCGGTGCCCAGCTTGATGCCGAAGGATATGCACTTCTTCCAGGAATACTCTCGCCCGCGGATGCACGCGACCTGTCTCGACAGTACCTCTCGCTGAAGACGCTCCGTCACGTCGAGCTCGCGGCCGATGATCTCGGGCATGGCGATGTGATGCGCCTCGGGCTCAGCCTTCCGATGCCGTGGGCCAATTGGCGTGCCGCCCTTTACCGGCATCTCGTGCCGATTGCGAACCGCTGGAATGCAACACTAGGCATCGCCTGTCGGTACCCGGAGGATTTGGCCACCTTTATTCGGCAGAATCACGACGAAGGTCAGACGGAACCGATGTCGCACCTTAGTCGCCTGGCCGCCGGCGACTACCTCGCGTTGAGCCAGAACAACGCGGGCGAGCACGTGTTTCCGATGCAGATCGTCGCTCTGTTGAGCGAGCCTGGGGTTGACTTCGAGGGGGGAGAATTCGTGCTTGCCGAGCAACGACCCCGTATGCAGTCGCGCCCGATGGTGCTCCCGCTGAAGCTGGGCGACGTTGCCATCATCAGTACCGCACAGCGGCCGTTCAAGGGAAGCAGCGGCTACTACCGAGTCAACATCAAGCACGCGATCAGCCGCGTCCGATCGGGCGAACGTATCGGGCTTGCGTTGTATCTTCACGATTCCCCTTGACGCGAGTAGTGGCCATGATCACGAGGTCATCGAAGACGTACACCTTGCTCGGCTCGGACCTGAGATCGTACGCAAGCCCGATACCGGGTACGTTCGGCGGACACCGCAGCAGCCGGATATATGGTCGCCTTGATTGTCGTTCCGCCTTGCAGGCTATTGCTCGTGGAGGGTACGTTAAAAATCGGGTCTTTTTCCTCGACGAGCAGGCGGCCGAAGCGGCCGGATACCGGCCGTGCGCGGTATGTCTTCCCGAAAAATACGCCGCGTGGAAGGCTCGGACCGCGGCGATCGCATTAACGACGACAAAAAAGGGGCGTCACTCATGAACACGCAAGCGTCATTGCTGCTTTCACCGGACGGCGTCGAACGCCTGGAAACTGCACGAGACGTCGCCATCGAATCAAGAATCGGTGCGCTCGACTGGTCGGGAGTCGAGATCAATCTGACGTGTAACGGCTTTACGGTACTACCCGGGATGTTGGAACCGCGACAATGCGACGAGTTGGCCGTGCTTTTTCCACAGGACGAACGCTTCCGGAGCCATATCGTGATGTCTCGTTATGCGTTCGGGCGGGGGGAATACAAATACTTCGCGGAGCCTCTGCCTGATCTTGTCGGGTCGCTGCGCACGTTGCTCTATCCGCACCTTGCTCCGATTGCGAATCGCTGGCATCAGCAGATGCGAATCGGCGAACGATTTCCCGCGACGCATGCCGAGTTTCGCGATGTCTGTCGTCGTGCGGGTCAAAATCGTCCGACGCCTCTCCTGTTGCGATACCACGAGAACGACTATTGCTGTCTTCACCAGGATCTTTACGGGGAACACGTATTCCCGTTTCAGGTCGTCTTTCTCTTGAACGAGCCGGGGCGCGACTTCACGGGTGGCGAATTTGTGCTTGTCGACAGTGATCCGAAGAAACCCGGGCGGGCGGAAGTCGTTCCCTTGCGGCAAGGCGACGCGGTCATCCTGGCTGTCAATCATCATCCGGTGCGATCGGCGCGCGGCTTCTATCGTGCAGGGCTACGCCACGGCGTCAGCAAGCTTCATCGCGGCACGCGGCATACGCTCGGAATAATCTTCCATGATGCCAAGTAGTAGCCGATGCAGTCCAATAGCCAAACCAGGGGGGCATCATGCAAAGAATCGGGTACGCGCCTGGCGCATACGACCTGTTTCACATCGGTCATCTCAACCTGCTTCGTCAGGCGAAACAGCGATGTGACTTTCTGATCGCGGGTGTTGTCGCGGATGACGTGCTGACTCGCAACAAAGGGGTCACGCCGACGATTCCCCTGTCCGAGCGTCTCGAAATTGTGCGAAGTGTGCGGTTCGTCGATGCGGCGATTCCCGCGATGACGAATGACAAGGTCGAAATCTGGAAGGCCATGCACTTCGACGTCTTGTTCAAAGGTGACGACTGGCAGGGTACCGACAAAGGTTTGAAGCTCGAGCGCGAGTTTGCTGCACTGGGCGTTGAGGTCGTCTACTTTCAATACTGCGCATTGACGTCCAGCAGTGCGCTGCGTCGCACGTTGCGTGAGATCGACCTGCTGGCGCATGCATCATCGCATACGAAATACAAGTCGCTTTCGCGGGCGGCCTGACGCATATCGAGCGTGTTTTCGGTCGGATGCGATCCATCCGAGACGCCCCCCAATCACGGGGCGTCTCGTCGAAACGACGCCGGGCTACGCTCTAAAATTCGTTCCCAGGTGCGGCCCAAGCGAGAAATACTGGCGAAAGACATAGTACAGCGGGTGCCATCGCTCGAGATGGATTCGATCTGCGCCGGAAAGCAGTCCGGAATGTACGTGTACCCGCAGTGCTTTAAGTTCGGCGGCGACCATAGCGTCGACCTCCTTGCCTATCCTGTGGATACGGACCATGCGCGCTTCGATCTGTATCGGGCATTCAGCTACTCGCATTGGAGCGATGCATTCGCTTGCTTTCCTGGTGAGGCCTGCGCACTTGAATTTATCGTGCTCGAATCTGTATCCCATCTGCTTCTTCGTGTCAGGCATGGCGTCAGACCCAGAGGTTGCTGCGATAGCCTCGACGTTCGCCCACAGCGGTGCATCCGGCAAGTTGAGTACCAGTTCCTCGCACCGTTTCAGATTGCGGCGGCATTGACCTGTTTCGCTCAGTCCAACCAGAAACGTATCGGACAGCGCCCAGTAGGACGAGATCGGGCTGAGATTCGTGGTGCCATCCGGATTCAGGCTGGAAACGAGGGCGACCGGTGTGCCGAAATACAAGACAGGGAGGCTGACGCTACGGGTTTCCATGATATTTGAACGAGAGTTTCCACACCCTATTTTCGACGTGATCCGGATCACGTCGTTTCGGTGTTGCATGAAACGTCAATGCATGACGCCAACTCGTTTCATCGCAAGAAACGGAGTTGCCGGACAGCCGTTTGCAGGCAAATTGTCGCCACGTGCACGTCGGATCAGTGCACACGGTCACGAATAGAAATGAGAGAGCAATGACGGCAAACGATGTTTCTCGGTGACAATTTCCCTGTATCGATCAATCGAACGCTGCACCAACACTCACACGGAAACTGCTTGAAGAGGGCGGGATTGACGCCATTGCGGCTGTCGATTCTCCTGGCATGAAGATGCTTACGGAAGTTGAACGGCTGCAATCGCTTCGCGAGACGCTTGCCGTGCGTCCGCCTGGAGACGTGTGGGTCTTCGGATATGGCTCACTGATCTGGAATGCGGCTATCGATGCCATTGAGCGACGTGTCGCAAGAATTGATGGTGGCATCGTTCATTCTGTCTCTCGATTACCGCGCTTCGCGCCACGGTCGATCGTCCGGGGTTGATGCTGGCGCTGGATCGTGGCGGATCTTGCTTTGGTGCTGCGTATCGACTTGCGGAGGAGCGCGTCGAACGCGAACTCCTGCTGCTTTGGCGCAGAGAAATGGTTTGTGGCGCCTACGTGCCCCGGTGGGTTGAAATGAAGGACATCGAGGGCAAGGCGCTTGGCTTCGCGATCACCTTCACCATCGATGCTTCTGCGCCACAGTATGCCGGCGATCTCGATCAGGACGTCGTGGTCGATCGCTTGGCCACCGCCGCGGGAGGGTTGGGCAGTTCGAGCGAGTATCTGTTTCAGACGTGCCAAGGCTTGCGTTCAAATGGTCTTCGCGACGCTGAGCTCGAACATCTGGCGTCACTGGTTCGCATCGCACATGAAGACCAGGGGGGGTCGGGCCCCCGTTCGCAGGCATATTGACGATCCGAAAATGCCTGTGCGGGCTCCGGATGGGCAAGGGCGGGTTCATCGGGCGATGCATGAACACACCGTTCATTCCGGCGCAGGATTTCGAGATCGCGAGGGGTTTGGGCGTCGGCGCGCGGGTGCGGAGATGAGCCGCCGACCAGAACATCGAAGGCTTACGCCATTCGCGACGGATCGGATTTCTGTTGGACTCATCTTGCCGCCTACGCCACCTTCGTCGCCAGCTGGTGCTCGTGGCAGGGCCCGCTCGCGGTCGGCGAGGATCTCGCACGGCTGCGCGCGCCGGGATGGATCAGGTGCGAGCCACGCGTCCACGTTCGACGATTGGGATTTGATGACTAGCCCGTCGCATCCTTTCCAGCGCAGTCCCGAGCAGCTTCGATACCGGCCAGCAGGAACGCCCGGTCGACCCGTCGAGTCGTACCTTCCAGCGTCTGCGGCGAGCCGGCAAACAGCGCCTGCATATAAATCGGTGCGAGCACGACTTCCGCGATCAGCCCGGCGCTGGGCACGACGTCGCCGCGTCTGCGCGCCGCTTCGAGCATTTGATCCAGCTCTTCCAGCCGCCGTCCAATGGGCGTACTCATGATGTCCCGCTCCTCTGTCGCAACCTGAGGCGTCATCGCCATCACGCGCAACAGCGACAGCGAATGCTGGTTGTTCATGGAACGCGCGATCGACATCGCCCATGTCACCAGGTTCTCGCGCACCGATCCACCGGTCGGAATCGGCTCTTCGCGAATGAGCCGGTCAATTGCGACGTCGGCCATCAGATTCCGGATATCGCCCCAGCGTCTGTACAGGCTCGTCTTGTTGACGGCAGCCCGCTCCGCGACCTCGAGCATGGACGGAATTTCGCCGTGCCGCTCGATCAGAAGCGCTTCCACCGCGTCGAATACCGCGTTCTTGACCCGCGTGCTCCGCCCCCTCGGGCGCTTTTGTGGTGTCTCAGTCATGTCTAATTAAAGCAAATTAAGTTGCATTTTGTCCAGGGGTGTGTAAAAGTGAATTTAGTTGCTTTAGCTTGGCGCGCCTGGCCCCCGGGCGATTGCCGATTTCTTGAGGAAACAGCCATGACCACGCACGCAGTTGCAAGCCCGCCCGTACATTCTGGCCCCCTTCTTTTCCCCGGCGACGAACAGTTCTGGTTCGAGACGGTGCGCATGTTCGGCGCCGACGAATACGGCGGCGGCTCGTTCGGCGAGGTCATGGCCGTCAGCGCCCGCATCACGGCGGGCGACTACGACAGTTGGTACGAAGCATGGAACGCCATGGCGGATCGCATCGCTGCGGAGGGCGATCGCCAGCTCGCCCGCAGGCACGGGATCAGCGCTCGCGACAGCTATCTGCGCGCCTCCAACTATTACCGTTCCTCGGAGTTTTTCCTGCATGCCAATCCGCAGGATCCCCGTGTCAGCCGAGCATATGAGCGCTCGGTCGCCTGCTATCGGTCCGCGGCGGCGCTCTACGATCCTCCGATCGAACCGGTGGACATTCCCTATGAAGGCACCACGTTGCCGGGCTATTTTCACCACGCCGGCGAGGGCGTCCGGCCGTTGCTGATCCTGCATAGCGGCTTCGACGGCTCCGCCGAGGAACTACACTGGAGCGGGGCGCGGGCAGCGGTGGAGCGCGGCTATCACGTGCTGTGCTTCGACGGCCCCGGGCAGTGTGGCCCGCTGCACAGCGAGGGGCTGGTTTTCCGGCACGACTGGGAGAACGTCGTCACGCCAGTGGTCGATTTCGCGCTGACACTGCCCGGTGTCGATCCATCGCGTATCGCACTGCGCGGGGAAAGCCTCGGCGGCTATCTCGCGCCCCGCGCGGCGGCCTTCGAGCATCGCCTTGCGGCCCTGATCGCCAACGACGGACTTTACGACTACGGTGCGCCCCACGTGAGCCGCATGCCGGAGGCCGGGCGGGACGCGCTGTTGAACGCGTTGCGGGCCGGTCCCGTGCCGCAGATAGATCGGGCGATGGAAGCGGCCATGGCGGCGTCGCCGGTGGCGCGCTGGGCGATGACTCACGGCATGTGGTGCTTTGGCGCCACAACGCCCAGCGAATACATCGGCAAGACGCTCGACTACACGCTGGCGGGCGGGATTGCCGGGCAGATTCGCTGCCCGACCCTCGTGTGCGAAGCCGAGGACGACCTGTTCTTCAAGGGGCAACCTCGGCAGCTTTACGACCATCTCACGTGCCGGAAAACCCTGATGACATTCACTAACGAGGAGGGCGCGGGCGCGCATTGCGAGGTCGGAGCCGGCCGTCTTGCCAATGCCCGCATGTTCGACTGGCTGGATGAGACACTGGGGATGTGAAGTCGTATATATCGTGGGATGTGCGGTTCGCAGACATCGGTTCACTTTCTTGAAGACCGTGTCTTTGGCGTGTCGGAACCAGCGGCTCCGGTAGGGGACACGGGTTCCGACACGCACCGATGAGGTTCGCCGAGGATCTTGTCGACCCGCCATTCGCGGTGGCGAATTATCGGCTAATGGAACCGCGCGGCTATCTCCCGCCTGCCGAAGCGGAGGCAAACTGCTGCAGGCGCCGCCGAAATGCCTCTAACGTGTCCGCATTAACCTGACCACCTCCAGAATTCCCCGGTGCGGTTCATTGGCGCAACAGCCCGATCACCTCATTGGCGGCCCGGATGCCGGACTCCAATGCGCCTTCGAAATATCCAATGCACTCTGTTGCTGTCTCGGTGCCAGCCCAATGAATGCGACCGAACGGTTCGCGAATACTGTCTCCGTATGAGGTGAGCACACCGGGAGGCATGTGGCAGGCGTAGCCGCCGAGCGCCCATTCGTCCGTTGTCCAGTCGTAGTCCGCATAGCCGAGAGGTACCGCCGCTTCGTCACCGAAGTAATGCACCAGATCGGCAACGATATGCTCCCGGCGCGCCTCCTGGCTCAACCCGCTCAGTTCAAGCGCGTGATTCCCTTCGATCAGACCGACCAGTACGCCGACACTTTCGTCTTCCGGCGACTGATCGAACACAAAACCCAGATGATGGCCGACGCTGGCAACCGAGCCATTCAGCCCGCGACGGCGCCAAAAGGGCGTGGGATAAGCCACATGTATCTTGATGACCGCACCCATGTGCATTCTTTGCAGCAATCCTGCTCGCTTGACAGGCAGCGGGGGCCTGAAATGAATGCGGGATGCCAGCGGAGGCGGTGCCGTCACGATCGCGTACCGCGCATCGAACGTACCCTGTGCGCAGGTGATGCGCACACCGTCGGCATGTTGCTCGATCGCGCTCACGGGCGCGTTCAGCAAAATGCACCCGTCCAGGCGCTCTGCCATGCGTTTCGGGATCTGCCAGGCGCCGCCAAGGAACTTGTCCTGTTGGGCGCCACCTTCGACGCCCATCATCGTTTCCAGGCCGCCGCCCTGCCGGAGGCATTCCAGGAAGAACAGATAGGAGACGTGCAGGGACTCGGTGCAGGTAATCGCGCTCGTGACAAGGCGGGCAAAGTCGCGGGCGGCGGTAGTGTCGACATGCCTGTCGAGCCATGCCTCGATGGTCATCGCATCCCATTGAAGGGCATTCTCCGCAAGCCACGGGGCGCCGGCGGGAAGGGTCTGCATGTCGCGCTTCCAGCGGTGCAAGGTCAGGCCAAGCTCCAGGGTGGATAAAAACGGAAGCTTCGGCGTGCTTGAATAGGCGTGAACCTTGCCGTCGATATTTACAAGGCTGTTGCCGTTCGTGTATTGGCGATACGTCGGTACGCCAAGTTCCGTGGCTTGTTCCCGCAACAGCCTTTGTGACGCGCCGAGCCATTGGCCACCGAAGTCCACTGTTTGCCCGCCGACTTCTCCCGGCATCGATCTCCCGCCGACCCGGTCTCGGGCCTCGAGAATCAGCACCTGCTTCCCGGCTTTCCTGAGCTCGAGTGCCGCTTTCATTCCCGAAAGGCCGGCTCCGATAATGAGGACATCCGATTTCCGGTCAGCCGAATTGACAGTAGTTGCCACGATGCTCCTCTCTTGGTCACATTTCCGCCGTGCTGGGTCACGACAAGCCCGTCGTCCAGCGTAGCCGACTTCAAAAAACTTCATCCCGCCGCCGATACGCCGCTGGCGAGGGCACTGCCCATGGTTTTACGTTGGCACGCGACGGCGCACGAAGCTACCGTGCGGCGTTGCGCATCGGGCAAGCGCTCGCGATGCCGGGATGCATTGTTATAGGTCGATAGACCAATTTTTGCAAGTCTCCGGATGACTTTCCACGGGTGCTCCGCGGGAGGAACATGCACGTCATCCATCCCGGAAATCGTATTCAGCGCCGCGGGACGACACACGACGCTGGCCGGAATAACGTCTGACGATTAGCCAAAATTCTCAAATATCTCGCGGAAATCGAGTCGTTTCGTCCATCGAGCAGCCCCCCGGCCTGCTATCGGAGCCGATGTCACAATAGGGTTTTCCGCGCTGCAGCATCGTTTCAAGTTGTCCTGAGTCAAGATGTGTTGTATAACGCGAATTAGGTCATTCGACATATTGTGTGGTGCTGACTACGAAGGGCACCCAACTACGTGTGTACGGAACGTGTCGTTCGCCGCCCGTGAAGCGGGGCGGATGATCGTGGGGCCCATATCCGGCGGCTCATTTTGATAAGGAACAACCATGACGTATGAAAAGGCGGAGCTGGAACGCATTCTCCATGTTCAGCGTGCGGCATTCCTTGCCGAGGGCGGTGCGTCCGCGGCGGTGCGAAAGTCGCGCGTGGGGCGGCTCGCGATTGCGATTCTTTCGAATTTCGATGCGATTGCACAGGCTCTGAGCGCCGACTATGGCAACCGTCCGCCCGAGTTGACCAAGGCGCTTGAAGCGCTGCCGTGGTCCGAAGACATTCTCCACACGCTCGACAACATCGAGAGATGGATGGAGCCGGAGGAAATCCCGGGCGGATTCATTCAGCAAAAGCCCAAGGGCGTCGTCGGCGTCATGGGTGCGTGGAATTTCCCGGTGACACTCACCTTCGAACCGGCCCTGAGTGCGTTGGCGGCCGGCAATCGAGTCATGATGAATTTTCCCGAATATCAGGTTCAAACCGGGCGTCTGCTGGCGAAAATCGTCTCGGAAACCTTCGATGAGGCTGAGGTGGCTTTCATTCACGGTGACCTGTCGACGGCCCAGTCATTCTCGGGGTTGCGGTTCGATCATCTGTTCTTTACCGGCTCTCCCAACATCGGATCGATCGTCGCACAAACGGCGGCAAGCAATCTCGTTCCCGTTACAACGGAACTCGGCGGAAAAAATCCGGTGGTCGTGGCGCCCGACGCCGACCTGGATCTGGCCGTCAGCCGAATTGCAACGACACGCATCGTGAATGGAGGGCAGGTTTGCCTTTGTCCGGATTATGTCTGGGTGCCGAAAGGCATCGTGACGACCTTCGTTTCCGGGCTGATCGATCAGTACAACTCGATATTCACGACTTATCTTGAGAATCCCGCTGTCGTTTCCGTCGTCAACGAGCGAAATTTCGACCGCGTCGTCGACCTCGTGGATGACGCGGTCGCAAAGGGCGCGAAAAAGTACGTAGCGGTGCCGGAAGGTGAAGCCGAGCGGTTGCCCGATCGTGCGTCGCGAAGAATTCCGCCGACTATCCTGATCGATGTGCCTGAGACGGCCGAGATTACCAATGAGGAGGTATTCGGCCCGGTGCTTGTCGTGTATGGATACGACGACTTGCAGGAAGCGATCGAATACATCGCGGCACGCCCCGAGCCGCTCGCTGCCTACTGGTATGGCGGCGATGGCGACGATTTTCAGGACTTTCTCGATCGCACGACGAGTGGTGGGGTCACGCGCAACGACGGGTTGCTGCATGCCATGCTTCCCGGCGCTCCGTTCGGTGGAATCGGTAACTCAGGGTCGGGTGCCTATCATGGCAAGACCGGTTTCGATACGTTCACACATCGTCGCCCAGTGGCCTCGGTGACCCGTCCGGACGGGGTCGCCAATCCGCTCGTTGGCGACTCGTTGGTGTCGGCGCAGATGCAAGGCTATCTTGACGGCGCGATAGCGTCCGTCATCGAGGCGTTCAAAGCCAGGCTGACTGACGCCAAGTAGTTGAAACGCGTTGCGATGTCGGGTCGCGGCATGCGTCTTGCTCGTTCCGGGCAAGCCTGCTTCTGCCGCACCAACGACAGATAGACGCGCCGCCCGACCTCTTCGCCAGTCATGTGGTTTGGATCGGGATGTCTGAAATCCCGTCGCGGGAATTTATTTTTTGGCCAGGCACGCGTTGCGTGAGGTAATTGTCATGATGCCTTCCAATGAGTTTTCAAAGGGATTCAAAGGCGAAATCCAGAATCGGGCGTTCGCGCTTCGCGCCATCGGGCGACTGGCAAATCGTCTCGAGGGTGATCCGCGTCAGCCGCTCTGGGCGGCCTATTTGAGGCTCGAAGAGTTCAACGAGCCGATCTATCGTCAGGTAGCAGGCCGGTGGGGGATGGATGTGACGCCTGGAACCGGAACGCTGATCAAGGCGTGGGTACTCGGCTCGGTACCGAAATTCCTGTTAAAGCCATTTTTGAAACTCGTTTATTCGAAAACGGTTGTCTATTGTGACGAGCTACGAAAACTCAGAAGCATAGGACCATCGAATTCCAGGGATTTCCTGGACTACATGGTCGATCAGGAGGATTTCCAAATAGAAATGATGCGGCTCTCGCTTGACGGTCAGGATGCCGTGCTTGCCCGGAAGATTGATTCGTTCGTTCAAAAGTACGGTCGAACGTTCATGGCCAGGTAGCGTCGCAAAGATCGACACATCTGAGTCGACCGGGCAACGACAGATGTTGCGGGTGATTGCCGTGATGACACGGCGGTCGTTCCTGAACCCGGGGCGCGCATCTTGTAGTGAACCCGCCTGCTTCCCGAAGGAGACAGGCGGGAAAGCATGGTCCATACACCGGCCGGACTATCTGGCCACTTTGTCGCCCCGGTACCTTGGCAGAGGAACCCGGCTGCTCCTGAGTTTGATCCCGTCACGTGGAAACGTCACTATGTCATTTGATCAAGCATCACTTCTTCAAAGCAGGTCGTTCTGGCAGCACACCTATGGGCCATATTCGCCGAATCCACCTTTGGGAGAAGATCTCAAGGTTGACGTGGCGATTGTCGGCGGCGGATTCACGGGGCTGAACACGGCATGGCAGTTCAAGAAAGACAATCCCAATGCGCGTGTAGTCGTGCTTGAAGCCGCTATCGTCGGCTTCGGTTCCAGCGGTCGGAACGCGGGCTTCAGCACGAAAATGTTCGGTCTCGAGCCCGAGATGGTTCTGTTGCGCTGGGGCAAGCAGAAGATGGTTGACGCCCACCGCTATTTGCAACTGGCGGTGGCGCATACCAGGCGCCTGATCGAAGAAAACAATTTTCAGTCGGACTACTGTCACGGTGGGCTGGTCCGCGCCACCTATACAAAGCAGCAGTTGAGCCGAATGCAGAAGACCCATGAGCTGTTCCAGCAACTCGGCATCGACGAGGACATGGAGTGGCGGAGCGCGGAACAATTTCAGCAGGACTTCCATTCGGAGCGTTTTTTCGGCGGCATCTACGAATCGGAGACCGGATACCTCAATCCTTGCAAGCAGGTACGGGCCCTCAAGACCTTGGCGGAATCGGCCGGCGTCTCCGTTTACGAGACTACCCAGGTGACGAATGTCGAAAGGACGTCGTCGGCGATCGTCGTCACCACATCGAACGGAAAGGTCACGGCGGACAAACTGGTCGTTGCGACCAACGCATACACTCGGGGGGTTCCCGGCCCGCAGAAGTTGCGCTCGCGCCAGTATCCGCTTTGGACCTATCAAGTTGTCACCGAGCCGCTGAGCGATGCCCAATGGAAAAGTATCGGCTGGAACGAGCGGCAATCGTTCGGCGACAACCGGCAGATGCTGCATTATTTCAGGCCCACGGCGGATGGTCGGATCGTCATGGGCGGCGGCGACGCGATCACGTACCGGACGGGCGCCATGGAAGAGGCCTCCGCCCCGGCTGCCTGGCAGCATTGCGAAGATCATCTCAAGTGGATCTATCCTCAACTCAAGAATACGCGCATCGATTATCGATGGGGCGGCCCTGTCTCGATCACCCTGGACATGGCTCCCGAAATCAGCTTCATCGACGACGAACGCATCATTTACTCAGGCGGATGCTTCGGGCACGGTGTCGCATTGACGCATCTCAATGGCCGGACGATCGCCGATCTCCTTGCGGGAACGCGATCCGAGCTGACTGACTTCTGGATTGTGAACAGAAAGTCGTTGTCGATGAAAAGCGATGCACTCTCCTATCTCGTGGGCAGGGTGGCGCGCCAGGCGCTCAAGTCTTGGGATTGGTGGGAGGAGAAAGGCCTCAGGAGGTAACGTCGACGGCCGTCGCGGTTTTGCAACTGCGGCATTCGACGGAACGGCAATGCGTCGTCGGTATCGCGCGGGGTATTCGGCGGTCGCTCGACCTTGAACCCCGCTTCATCGCACTTGCCGTGTCAACCACGGGCTTGCCGTCGCTTTCGGTGCATGTCCCTTGCCATGCGTGACGGCTACCGGACTCAGTCGCTTGCGGGGCGCCTGTCACGGCATGGATGCAACCGTGAGGATCGCCTTCACGGCTTCGTCCTCGATGCCTTTGATATCCGACGGGAAGCGGTTGCGCTGGGGGATGAGCACCAGGAGCCCTTCGATTTGCCCCGCTATGAGCGCGGCGCGACGAGCACGCACATTTGGGGACAGCCGTGGGTTGACGGCTGCGACGAAGCCGCCAATCATGCGGCGCTGGAACAAATACGCGTCTTCCATGCTCTTGCGCGCGAATTCCTGCATTTGCGCCAGCGCCCAGAAATTGACAAAGAGGCTTTGGGTTCGCGGTTGTTTGCCGTCTTCGATGAGCAGGCGGACAAGCTTCTCCAGCCGTTGCTCGGGGGTGAGCGACGCGTCGGTTCGAATGCTGTCGTAGTTTCCCGAATACTCCGCGGTCGTCTCGGCAATGATCGCCGCGAAGAGGTCTTCGCGCGTAGGAAAGTAGTGCTGCAAATTCGATAGCGCCAGCCCCGCTCTGGTCGCCACCTTGCGCATGCTGAGCCCACCGTAACCCTCTGCCACGAAAATCTCGATGGCGCTCGCGAAGATACGCGCAACCGTGTTGCGACCACGGTCCGTCAAAGGACGGGTCACGCCACCGACCGATGGCGCAAGGGACGCATTGCCACTTCCGCCTGTCAACGATCTCACGGCCATCGGGTTCGCTTCCTGAGTTGAGCTGTGAACGCATTCCTGCGTTTGCAATAACGGATTGCCGGTCGGGTGACCTTATTCGGCCAGGCGATTGCTTGACGACCTTCGATACCGGGCGCGGCGTCACCCCGACCTGAACCGGGATCCACAACTCGCAGCAGATCGAAAGTGCACAGCGAGACCGCATCGCGGCCTTTTCCCCCAAGTTTAACCCGCGCAAAACACTTTTGGATCGTCGTGCTGCGGACCGGCGCGGCGCCTCCGAGAGCGGGTCGATAAACGCACCTCCGCCCCGATGGTCAGTCGCCGTTCCGTGTTCCTCGGCGTAGCTCAATCCATCGAAAGCTTTATTTAAGGTCGGATGACTAAATCATGTGAATGCGGCGGTGTGCCGGAAGGGCCGGTTCCCGGCCCCCGCGCTGACGGATGCGGTCATTTTTCAGACGCTGCAGGATCGATGTTTTTATCAATGAGATCAAGGTCTCAGACAGGATCTCCGTCGACATTCCGCGTGCCTCCGCTACGTGCAAGGGTTTAGCCTTAGTTGCGATCAAAAATACCCGTGTGTATAACGACAAATAGGTCGAACGACCAATTTATGGCTGGATGAACAAGGATCAGGCGGTAAAGGTGCAACTGCGTCCCTCCATGCGGGACGTGGTATCCGCGGTGGCAGTGATCGTTGTTGTCAGTTGGCCGGGATCAAGAACGACGGGGATTTCGCATCGACGATTCGCGGCGTTCCACATCAACGTCCTGCATGGTTCACGCCGAAGAGCCGTGGTCCGTGTGCGAGAACAGAGACAAGAGGAGAGTGACGATGTACAAGCGAAAAAACGTAGGCGTGTCTTGCTTGGCTGCCGCGCTGGTGCTGGTCAGTGCGACGGCCGTCGCGGACGGCGATCTCACGCCCGCCGGCGCGGAAAGTGCGGCAAGCAAGGACGGCCTTGTTCCTTCGTTCGTCGGGCGACAAGCGCCCGCATCGGGTTGGGAATGGGGCAAATTCCGGGGGAGCTTCTGGAAACATCGGACAGAGAAGCCGCTTTACTCGATCGATGCGTCGAACGTCGACAAGTACGCCGACAAGCTCTCGCCCGGCGAGATTCAGTTGGTCAAGCAACTGAAGGGCTATCGCATGGACGTGTATCCGTCCCACCGTGAATGCCAATTGCCGGATTTCGCCGAACAGAACTCGAAGTCGAATCTGACGACGGCGAAGCTCGATGCATCCGGGGAAACGATCCAGACCGCCGTGTTTCCCGGCGTGGCGTTTCCCCAGCCCAAGTCGGGGGCCGAAGCGATCCTGAATTACGAAACCCGCTATCGGGGCGTAGGGGTCGAGTGGGCGCCGATCGTCACTTCGATTTCCCCGCGTCCGGGCAGTAGCGACTGGATCGATGCGGTCGGGCCGCAAGTCTTTTTCTCCCCGTACGGGAAGAGCGGCAAGACGGCGCCGCAGGACGTGGATCAGCTCAGCCTGGCTGCTTACTTTTCGGCGACTTCTCCGGCCGCCCTGGCAGGACAGGCCTTTGTTCAACGCCAGTATTTCAACCGGGATTCGGAGACGTACTACTACTTTCCCGGCCAACGCCGCGTGAGACGCATGCCGGCCTACACGCACGATGCGCCGCTGATCGGCTTCGAGAACCAGTATCTGATCGACGAAGCCAACATGTTCAACGGCGCTATCGATCGCTTCAACTGGAAGCTGGTGGGCAAGAAGGAGATGATCGTTCCGTACAACGACTTCGGTATGTACGCGTTCAAGGACAAGTTGCATGACGTGGCGACGCCTGGCGGCATCTCGCCGGACCATCGCCGTTACGAGGTGCATCGTGTCTGGGTGGTCGAGGCGACGGTCAAGCCCACCGCCCGTCATGCTGCGTCGAAGAAGGTGTTCTATCTGGACGAGGACAGCTGGCTCGCGCTCGTTGGCGAAGACTATGACGCGCAGGGCAAGCTCTGGAAGGTGCGCGAGAGCTATCCGGTTCCGGTGTGGGAACTGGGCGGCGCTTGCGACAACGAGCCGTTCGTCCAGTACGACCTGATCAATGGACGTTACGTATTCGACGGTTCATCCGTCGGTCAGGGCAAGGACCTTCACTGGTACGAGCGCGCCGACGATCCGCGCCTCAAGTCCGACTTCTTCACGGCCGAATCGCTGAGATCGGCCAGCGAACGCTGATTGCCCTGAAAAAAGAAAGCAGGCCCGACGGTCGCGCGTGCGCCGTCGGCATCCGGTCTGGAGAAGAGTGACGCGATGAAAGCAGGTAATATCGTTAAGAGTACTACGGTATCGATTGCAATGCTGGGTGCGGCAACATCGACTGCATACGGGTACGAGTTCACGCTCGATGACGGCAGCATTCAGGGATCGTGGGTGACCAATCTCACCGCGGGCGGCGGGATCCGCACCAAGAATCCGAGCTGCTCGCTGACCGGAGATCCGAACGCGTATGGTTGCGGCGCGGCCGCCAATACGAACCAGTGGGGCTATGGCGACGAAGGCGACCTCAACTATCGCAAGGGACAGCCGTTCAGTACCTACGTGAGCGCGACCAGCGAGCTGCTGCTGAAGATGCCGGCCGAAGGACTGAAGTTCATGGTGCGCGGTACGGGGATGTACGACTTCCTTGCCGGGAACACGGCCCGAACGCCGCTGTCGAGCACGGCTTCCGCGCAGGTGGTGTACAACGCACAGCTACTCGATCTGTGGGCGCAGAAGGACTTCACGATCGGCGGGCAGAGTGCTCACGTTCGGCTCGGCAATCAGGTGATCAACTGGGGCGAGAGCATGTTCGCGCAGAGCGGCATCAACTCGACCAACTCGATCGACGTGCAGAAGCTGCTGATCCCGGGTTCGCAGCTCAAGCAGGCGCTGCTGCCGGCCCCGATGCTGAGCCTTGCGGCCGACCTGTCGCACGGGTTCAGCACCGAGGGCTATTACCAGTTCCAGTGGAACGGCAACCGCCTCCCGCCGGTCGGCTCGTACTGGTCGCTGGCGAACGTCATCGGGCGAGGCGCCGAGCCTTTCACGATCAACACGAACAACCCGAACGTGGCGGGCCCGGGCGTCGGCACGATCGCCAACGCAATCGGCGGCGGGGCGGCGGCGGGCAACCAGGATACGCTGAATGCGATCCGGAACGGGCTCGTCAACGGCACGTACGCCGGGCCGCCGTTCAACGACATCGGCGTTCCGGTCACGACGCAATTGCCGTCGAAGTACCGGCCGCAGTTCGGCGTGAAGTTCAATTACTCGCCGCGCGCATTCGATGCGAACTTCGCGTTCTACTACCTGAACTACACGGACAAGTCGCCGGTGCTCTCAACGCTGGCGAATGGCACGGCCCAGTGGTCGTATCTCCAGAACCGGCAGTTGTTCGGCGCGAGCGCGAACTTCGGGGTCGGCCCGTGGGCGATCGGCTCCGAGCTGTCGTACCGGCCGCGCGATGCGGTCGCGCTGTCGAGCTGCTACGGCGCCGGCGGGCCGACCGACCTGATCACGAACGGCGTGCAGGGCGTCAACTGCCAGCAGTGGGCCGACAAGAAGAAGCTCCAGCTGGACGTCAACGGGCTGCTGGCGCTGACTCGCAGCGAGTATCCGTTCCTGAAGCTGATCGCCGCGGATTCCGCGACGCTCACCTGGGAACTCACGTGGATCTACTACCCCGGCCTCGGTTCGGACGTCACGCGCACGCTCGACGGGCAGGCGGTCACGCAGGTGCCCGCCACCGGCTATTTCCCGTGGCTGAACAACAACTCGGGGCTCGGTTATCCGATCACGCAGGGGCAGGGCACGTCGAGCTCGGTGGGGGCGACGATCGATTTCAACTGGACCTACGACGGTTCGCTGATTCCCGGCTGGCAGGTCACGCCCGGCGTAACGTTCTCCGACGGCCTGTACGGCTATACGCCGACGTTCACCGCGAACTACATGCAGGGCGCGAAGTCGGTCAACGTCTACGTGCTGTTCAACCAGAATCCGCCGACGTGGCAGGCGGGCATCAACTTCGCGGCATTCTTCGGCGGCCACAACACGGTGGGGAATCCGTATGCGGACCGAAATTTCGTCGGTGTGTTTGCTACCCGGAACTTCTGACGGGAATAAACGCAAGCGAGCGCGTGTCGAGCATCGCCGGTAATCATGAAGGGGTCATGCAGTGCTTAATCGTCTGGTCAGTCGCCTTGAAAGGCTCTTCTTCGGTCATCGCGCGATCGTGCTCGCCGCGATCGGCCTGTTCACTGTCGTGATGGCCGTGTTCGCGCTGCAACTGCGCATGGATGCAGGTTTCGAAAAGCAGATGCCGATCGGTCACGAGTACATCCGCACGTTCCAGCAATACCGGAACGACCTGCTCGGCGCGAACCGGATCACGGTCGTCGTGCGCGCGAAGCACGGCTCGATCTGGACGCCCGATGGTCTGACAAGGCTGTACAAGGTGACCCAGGCGGTGACCTACCTGCCGAACGTCGACCGGATCGGCGTGCGCTCGCTGTGGACGTCGAACGCGTTCGTCAATGAAATCACCGATGAGGGGTTCCGCGCGGAGCCGATCATTTCCGGCACGATCACGCCGGATCAACTGACGCCGGAGAGCGTCGAGAAGATCCGGCGCGCGACGACGCTGGGCGGCTATGTCGGCACGCTCGTGTCGCACGGCGAGGACAGCGCGATGATCACGGCCGAGCTGAACGAGCGCGACAGTGCCGGCAAGGTGCTCGATTACGTCGCGTTCAATCATTTGCTGGAACAGAAGATCCGTCAGCCGTTCGAGGACGCCGGCTATGAAGTGCAGATCATCGGCTTCGCGAAGCAGATCGGCGACATCGCCGACGGCGCGAAGGGCGTGCTCGGCTTCTGCGGCATCGCGCTGCTGCTGACCGCGCTCGCGGTGTACTGGTATTGCCATTCGCTGCGCTTCACGGTGCTGCTGATCGCGTGCTCGCTGACGTCGCTGGTCTGGCAGTTCGGCACGCTGAAGCTGCTCGGCTTCGGCCTCGATCCGCTCGCGGTGCTGGTGCCGTTCCTGGTGTTCGCGATCGGCGTGTCGCACGGCGTGCAACAGGTGAACTACATCGTCCGTGAGATTTCGCACGGACACAGTTCGTACGAGGCGGCGCGGCGCAGCTTCAGCGGCTTGCTGATTCCGGGCGTGCTGGCGCTGATTACCGCGTTCGTGTCGTTCATCACGCTGCTGCTGATCCCGATCCCGATGGTGCGCGAACTGGCGATCACCGCGTCGCTCGGCGTCGCGTACAAGATCGTGACGAACCTGATCCTGCTGCCGGTGGCCGCGTCGTGCTTCAACTTCACGAAGCGCTACGCGGACAATGCGCTCAAGCGCGGCGAGCGTCGCGGGGCCTGGCTGCGCCCGCTCGCGCGCATCGCGCAGCCGAAGTATGCGGGCGCGACCGTCGCACTGACGCTCGTCGTGTTCGCGCTGGCCGCGTGGCAAAGCCGCGATCGCGTGATCGGCACGCTGCAGCCGGGCGCGCCGGAACTGCGCGCGGACGCACGCTTCAATCGCGACGCGACGGCAATCGCCGGCAACTACGACATGGGCCTCGACTGGCTGACGGTGGCGATCGAGTCGGCCGGCAAGGCCTGCGACAACCCGGCGGTCGGACTGTACGAAGACGATTTCGCGGCCACGATGCGCACCGAGCCGGGCGTGGTGTCGGTGCAGTCGTACTCCGGCATGCTGCGCGCATACAACCAGGGCTACAACGAAGACTATCCGAAGATGAACGTGGTGCCGATCGACCCGGAAAACTACGGAGCGGTGTCGGTCGACGTCGGGCGCGTGAAGGGCTTCATGAAGACCGACTGCACGATGTCGGCCGTGCACCTGTTCCTGGCCGACCACAAGGCGACGACGATCAACCGCATTCTCG
Source organism: Burkholderia sp. MSh2 (assembly GCF_000731655.1). Lineage (NCBI taxonomy): Bacteria > Pseudomonadati > Pseudomonadota > Betaproteobacteria > Burkholderiales > Burkholderiaceae > Burkholderia > Burkholderia sp. MSh2. The sequence goes on from NZ_JPGM01000028.1 coordinate 51,432, forward strand.
ACGACGTGAAGCAGTATCGCGCGTCGCATCCGTTCCCGGGCATCACCGTGCGCCTCGCGGCCGGCAACGCGGGCGTGCTGGCGGCGACCAACGAGGAAGTCGCGGAAAGCGAGTTGCCGATGATGCTGTACGTGTACGGCGCGATCCTGATCCTCGTGTTCCTCGCGTACCGCGACTGGCGCGCGATGATCGCATGCTGCGCCCCGCTGTCGGTGGCGACCTTCATCGGCTACTGGTTCATGAAGGAACTGCAGATCGGGCTGACGGTGGCGACGCTGCCGGTGATGGTGCTGGCGGTGGGGATCGGCGTCGACTATGCGTTTTACATCTACAACCGGCTGCAGGTGCATCTCGCGGGTGGCCAGCACATCGTGAAGGCCGTGCAGCACGCGATGCTCGAAGTCGGCGTCGCAACGATTTTCACGGCAATCACGCTCGCGATCGGCGTGGCGACGTGGAGCTTCTCGGCGCTCAAGTTCCAGGCCGACATGGGCAAGCTGCTCGCCTTCATGTTCCTCGTCAACCTGCTGATGGCGATGACGGCGCTACCCGCGCTGGCCTCGGTGCTGGAGCGCCGGTTCCCGCGCCGCAAGCCGGCCCGCGCGCCTGGGTTGTTCAGCCACTGATGACAGACCCATTCAAGGAGATCCGCGTCATGATCAAGAACCTCGTTGTCTGTATCGGGCTGTGCCTGGCCGCGGCGGTCCTTGCGCAACCCGGTGCCGGGACGGTCGCCACGTGGGCCGAAAAGCCGGCCCATGCATGGCCCGCGCCCACACATATGATGCTGACCGATGCGACGCGTGCCGGCTCGCGGGTCGTCGCCGTCGGCGATCACGGCATCGTGCTGCTGTCCGACGACGACGGCAAGACCTGGCGGCAGGCACGGCGCGTGCCTGTTGCCGCGACGCTGTCGGCCGTTGCATTCGCCGATTCGCGGCACGGCTGGGCCGTCGGCCAGTGGGGGACGATACTCGCGACCGACGACGGCGGCGAAACCTGGACGACGCAGCGTATCGACACGTCGGCCGACCAGCCGCTGTTCTCCGTGCTGTTCACGACGCCGCAGGACGGGCTCGCGGTCGGCCTGTGGTCGCTGATGCTGCAAACCCATGATGGCGGCAAGACCTGGACCAGGGTGACGCTGCCCAAGCCGCCGGGCGGCGGCAAGGCCGACCGAAACCTTTATCGCGTGTTCGCGGACGCTGCGCGCGCGCTCTACATCGTGTCGGAACAAGGGACGGTGCTCAAGTCGACGGATGACGGGGCGACCTGGGTGTATTTGCCGACGGGCGGGAAGGGGACGCTCTGGTCGGGCGTCGCGATGCCCGACGGCCGGCTCGTGGTCGGCGGCTTGCTTGGCAGCCTGTTCGAGAGTCGCGACGGCGGCATGACGTGGTCCGCGCTTGCTACGGGCACGAAGAGTTCGATCACCGATCTCGTGGCAGACGGAAACGGTCTTGTTGGCGTGGGTCTGGATGGCCTTGTGCTGAAGCAGGGTGCGAGCGGGAAACCGTTTGAGCGCAAGCAGCGCGAGGACCGTTCCGCATTGACGGCAGCGATCATCGACAAACTGGGACATCCGATCCTTTTCTCCCAAGACGGCGTGCTGGCCGGATCGTAGGCATACGCGTCGAAACCGTCTCGTCCATTCCAGCAGATTCGACGCCACCGGCAGGCGATGCGTCGAATCCGTCGTCCCCCGTTTTTGCCGCGCGCCGGCGTGCTACGAATTCGACACGGAGGCTTCGTCACGTGGCCGTTTGCCGAGCAGCTTCCTGATCACGCCGAGCACGCTCTCCAGCGACGATGCGAGCAACAGCACCACGCCGCCGCTGATCTGGGCGATCGTCAAGGGTTCCTTGTTGACCAGCCCGAACACGCTCGCGAAGACGAGATCGAGATTGAAGATCACCGACGTGCGGGCGGTGCCGACCCGTTGCTGATACCGGGTTTGAAGCACCACGGCGAGTGCGGTGGACATGACGCCCATGAAGAGGATCGCCGTCCAGACCTGCGGGTGCGTCAACGGTTCCAGCGGACGCCGGATCGGGAAGTACGCCAGCGCGACGGTGCCGAACAGGATCTGGAAAAACGCGAGGGCGAGACGGTTGACGCCACCCTGATGCGCGGTCAGCTTGCCGATGATGCCTATGTTCATCGCGATTGCGAAGGCGGCCGTGAGCCCCCACGCGTAACCGACGTTCAGGCTGTCCAGTCGCGCGCCGAGAAACACATAGGCGCCGACCAGCCCGATCGACACCGATGCGATATCGATGCGCGACGGCAAGCCGTGCCGAAGCGCGAGCATCACGAACGGAATGAAGACGATGCTGAGGGTGACGCAGAACGCCGCGCTGGCCGACGACAGGTGACTCAGCGCGTAGCTCTGGCTGACGATGTTCAGCGCGCTGAAACCGCCCAGTATCAGCCCGCCGATCACGGTGCGCCGGTTGGCCTTCGCGACGTATGGCAGCGCAAACGGTAGCAGCGCGAGCGTGGCGACGAGCGAGCGGGAGAACGCGTAGAGGCCGGGGTCCACCTGCGCGACCGCGTTGTGCGTCAGCGGAAAGCCGATACCCCAGATCAGCGGGATGGAAAAGATCGCCCAGAGCGCAATTCTGTCCTTGGCTGCTTCGGCGGCGGTTTCGTTGGCGGTAGTCGACATATCCGTAGAGGCTTTGAGGTTGATAAGACCACGAAAAGCACGGGTTGCCTGGCCCGGCAAAATTTTTGTACGTCGGCGGGCGCGCATGACGAGAAGCCGCTCCAGCTGATCCGTTTCAGGAATTCCGGACCGATCCGAGTGCGGGTTTTGCGGCAAACTTGCCGCTGAACCAGGAGGTCGTTAGTCATGAAACGGAAACGCTTTCCGAACGAATCGATCGTTACGTCGTTGACGCAGGCAAAACGGCGGTTGGGACCCGGCGTGAAGCACGGCCTGTATGCAGGCATCGTCGCGATGTGCATGACCGGCCACTTCGACGCCGTTGCGGGACCGGCGGAGACCGCTGCCCATCCGGCGTACTGGCAGCGAGGCGACGGCCAGCCGTATGAAGTCGCGGACACCGAAGTCCGCGACGTGCCGGACCCGGCTTCCGGCCGCGACTACCAGGTGTTCGTCGCCCTGCCGCCATCTTACGGCAGCCAGCCGCAACGCCGCTATCCCGTCCTCTACGTGACGGATGCCGACTATGCGTTTCCTCTCGTCAAGCAGATTTCCCGCCGTCTTAACGGAGAAGGGCCCGTGGTCGAGGAGTTCATCCTCGTCGGCCTGTCGTATGCGCGCGGCGAAACCGGCGTGCAGAGCCGGCGGCGCGACTACACGCCCACCGCGGCAGGCTCTCCCGACGCACCGGCCGATGCGGTCCACGGCCAGGCCGGCGCCTATCAGGCGTATCTGCGCAACCGGGTTCTGCCGTTCATGGCGAAACAGTACCGGACCGACGAAAGCCGCCGCTTCTTTCTCGGCCATTCATACGGCGGCCTGCTCGGCATGAGGATCCTGCTGACCGAACCGGACCTGTTCCGCGGCTATCTCATCGGCAGTCCGTCGCTGTGGTACGACCGTCAAGCGATGTCGCGTATCGAGGCTGCCTACGCGGCAAGCCACCACGACCTGCCGGCGTGCGTGTTCATGTATGTGGGGGAGTACGAGGAAGTCCGCAAGAGCGACCCGCGCTTTGCGAGGACCTACAACATGGTCACCGATACGCGAAACATGGAAAAGGCGTTGCGATCCCGGCAATTCCGGTCGCTCCGGCTGCGGGTCGACGTGCTCGACGACGAGAATCACCTGACGGTCGCGCCGCGCGGCTTCACGCACGGTCTCGAATATCTGCTGCCTGCCCGGGCGCGATAGCGGGCCCCGGATGTCCGGCGCCGGAGCCGGCACGCGCGCGATAACCAGCCGTATCGCCGTTGCGCCGCCCGGTACGCCGCCGCGGCGATGGGCGCATGGCCATGTCGACCGGCCACGCTTCTCGTAAATGAGAATCATTGCTAACATGCGGTAATCGTACGGCATGGATGCCAGTTGGGGTGAAGCGGAATGACGGCGGCGGATCGAAACGGAATGTGCCCGTGCGGCGAGCGCGGCTTGGCGGTTCGACACTCAGCGGATGCGGCGCGGTGCGCGGAGGGCGCGCCCGACGACGGCACGCGGACGGTCGCCGCGCTGCAGGCCGAGGTCATCCGGTTGCGCGCCGCGGTGATGATCCGCGAGACTGCGCTGGCCTGGGCGCGCGACGAGCTGCAGGCGGTGAAGGCGGCGATTCCCGGTTTGCCGAAGCGGCTCGCGCTGGCGCAGCAGGTTCGCATGCTCGAGGCGCGGGTTCATGCGTTGATGCAGGCCGAATCGCAGCGTTCCGTGGAGCGGAGACAGGTGCCATCGCCGACAGAAAACACCATGCCGATCCGGCCGGCGCGAGATCGACGCAAGGTCGTGATGTGGATCAGTCGACATGACCGGCACACGGCCGGCGTCGAGCTTGCGATCGCGAAAACCGGTGCGCAGGTCGTCCATGCAAACGAAGTCGATGCGAAAAAGCTCGACGCGAAACTGGCCGACGCCGACCTCGTGATCTGCCAGACGGGGTGCGTGAGTCATGGCGACTGGTGGCGCGTCGAGGATTACTGCAAGCGCACCGGCAAGCAATGCGTGCTGATCGAGCAACCGGATGCGTTGCAGCGCGTGATTGCGTCGACGACGCGAAAGGAATCGGTCGGTGCGATCGACTAGACGCGCATCCGTCCAACTACCTGCCGTCGCCGTTCGGATCGTCGGCGGTCAACCCGTGAAGCCGATATTGAAGGTTTGAAGCAGTAAGGCCACATTCAGCGCCACGATGACGCCTGTTGCCGCGACCGCGGCGATGTGCGTCGTCCGGCCGTTCGCGAATTCCCCCATGATGTCCCGACGCCGCGTCAAATACACCAGCGAAATCATCGGGATCGGCAGCGCGAACGACAGCACGACCTGACTGACGATCAGCGCCTGCGTGGCGTTGACCCCGAGTGCCACGACGACGAACGCCGGTGCCATCGTGACGAGTCGCCGCAGCCACAGGGGAATCCGGAAATCGACGAAGCCCTGCATGATCAACTGGCCGGCCATCGTGCCCACGACGGAACTGGAGATCCCGGAACTGATCAGCGAGACCAGGAAGATCGTGGCGGCGGTTGCGCCGAGCAGCGGGGTCAGCGTGCGATAGGCCGTGTCGATTTCCGCGACGTCGCTGTGTCCGAGGTGGAATGCGGAACTGGCCATCACGACCATCGCCATGTTGACAAGCCCGGCGATCGACAGCGCAACGACCACTTCCCGATTGGAAAAGCGCACCAGACGCCGCCGTCCGCTTGCGTCGCATCCGGCGGTGCGATCCTGAGTCAGCCCGGAATGCAGATAGATTGCGTGCGGCATCACGGTGGCGCCGACGATGCCGACCGCAATGACCAGCGCTTCATGATCGGGCATTGACGGTACGATCGCATGCCGGAGCACCTGCTGCCATGCAACCGGCGCAATGAACATCTCGACGAGATAGCAGAGGCCGATCACGCCGACGAGCGCGCCGATCACGATTTCCATCGGCCGGAAGCCGTTCTTTCCGATGATCAGGATGCCGTAGGTGACGAGCGCGGTGATCGCCATGCCGGCGAGCAGCGGAAGATCGAACAGCAGCGACAGGGCGATCGCGCCGCCCAGGAATTCGGCGAGATCGGTGGCCATGGCCGCGAGTTCGCTGATGACCCACATCACGTAGACGGCAGGGCGGGGAAACTGTTCGCGGCACAGTTCCGCCAGGTTCCGCCCGGTGGCGATGCCGAGTTTGGCCGACAGCGCCTGAAACAGCATTGCGACGAGATTGGCCATCAGCACGACCCACAGCAACGCATAGCCGAACCGGGCGCCTGCCTGGATGTTGGTCGCGAAATTGCCCGGATCCATGTAGGCGATCGATGCGATGACCGCGGGCCCCGCGAACAGCAGCGACGTGCCCGGTCCGCGCCGCCTGCCGGCCAGAACATCCCGGATCGCGACGGTCGTGCGATCGGTCAGGGTGGTCCTGTCTGCCATCGTGTTCATTGCAATTCCTGGATGGATCGGTCATCGGCTGCGGCGACGCACCTCCGCGCCGCGGGTCGTCTGCGTCCACCAGCCCGTCGGCGGACGCGCCGGCTTATCGTCCGGGAGCGGCGGCGTAGCGCCGCCCGACTTCCTGCCAGTCGATCACGTTGTAGAACGCCGCAATGTATTCAGGCCGGCGGTTCTCGTATTTGAGGTAGTACGCGTGTTCCCAGACGTCGAGGCCGAGAATCGGCGTATTGCCCGACATCAGCGGGCTGTCCTGATTGCCGGTGCTTTCCACGACGAGCTTGCCGCCACCGTCGACGCTCAGCCAGGCCCAGCCGCTGCCGAACCGCGTGAGCGCGGCCTTCGTGAACGCCGCCCCGAACGCTTCGAATCCACCCAGCTCGGCGTCGATCGCGCGACCGATGTCGCCGCCCGGCCGGCCGCCGCCATGCGGCGACATTACCGTCCAGAACAGACTGTGGTTGGCGTGTCCGCCGCCATTGTTGCGCACCGGCAGTTGCAGCGAATCCGGCAGGGAGGCGATCCGTGCGACGAGCGTTTCAACGGGCAACTCGTGATATTCCGTACCCTCGAGCGCCGCGTTGAGGTTGTTGACGTACGTCTGGTGATGCCTGCTGTGATGAATTTCCATCGTGCGTGTATCGATGTGCGGCTCGAGTGCGTCGACGGCGTACGGCAGTTCGGGAAGGGTGTAGGGCATCGGCAGTCTCCTTTCAGGTGGATGGCGGATTCAATGACGGACGGCGCTACTGACGTCGAGCGCGAGGGAGCCCTCGCGCAACGCGCGGACGATACGCGGATGTTCTCCGTGCCGTGCCACGTGGCGAACGAGGGCGAGATGGGTTTCCCGGCCATGGCGCAGCGCGGCCCGACGCAGGAGGGCATCGCGCCGTGCATCGAGATAAAGCGCGATCAACGCTTCGTGCGCGTCGCACAAGCCTTCGACGCAGCGTTCCACGTCGCCCTGGCTCGCCAGCAGATCCGCGAGGTTGTGCCAGGAGACCACGAGAGCCGCCACGCAGTCGTCGTGACGCGACGGCGGCGGCGTCTCGATCAACCGCTGCGCGATTTCCAGCGCCCGCCGATAGCCGGCGAGTGCGGGCGTGATGCGTCCGTCGCGCTCAGCACCGACCGCCTCGCGAATCGTGGCTTCCCAGGACGAAAGATCGGAATGCGCCGGACGCGGATCGTCCGGAACAACACGTGAGAAGTGCGGGTGCATGTCGATGGCTCCGGTTGCGGCCCCCTTTACGAGAGGAGTCCTTTTCGTACCTTGATTCCGTAATGATAATCATTATCATTACGGTTTTCCAGAGCGGCGTCTATGAAATCCAGGCGAGCGCGAGACGCGTGAATCGGCCCGATCGGCCGCTAGCCCGCAATCCGGACGACTCCCCGAAGTCTGGTGCTTGCGTGTTGTCGTATCCGGCGGATTCGGGCGCCTGGCGGCATCGACCAAGCAGCGACATCAGGCAAGGGACACCGATCAGCGTCATGACGCCGCCCGGCGGGGCTGGCGAGCGGATTGCCGGTCAGACGCCGCATCAGCGTCCCCACGACCGCGAGCATCGCGACGGCACCGACGGCGCGGACGCGGTCCGCAACGTCCTGAATGACATTGAATTGGCCCAAGTCATCTTGACCGTCCCGGTCGCGATCCTGGGCCAGTGGAAGCGGTCAGGACTATCGAGGCCATGGATCAACTGTTGCCCAGGGAAGGGAGTACGCCGGGATTAAACCGATCACGCTGGGCGCGAACAAGCGACCGTGTGTGTTCGAGAAATGTTGAGATTTTGTGGAGTAGTTTTTTTGCCACTGTCAAGGTGCGCGCATAAGAAAATCGCGGCGAAGATACCGTGCGGCCATTCACGGCTTAACGCAATAAAGACATTTAATAACATAGGCTTGCGTCAATTCATTGGCTTTCTGTTGCCAAAACTGAAATACATAATTTCTACCTTCGTCTGGGGTTCGTTGCTTTCGACGCTCTTACACTCGCCATTCCCAAACGGGCATCTATCCGGGCCTGACCAACAGAACAAGGTCCTCCGGGCGGTTGCAGACCGTTTATGAACAAGGTCGCGAGACCTGCCTCTTTTTAGAAGGGAGCTCCACGAATGAACAAGACTCTGATCGTTGCAGCGGCTGCAGCATCGTTTGCTACCGTCGCTCACGCGCAAAGCAGCGTCACGCTGTACGGCGTGCTGGACGCCGGCATCACCTACCAAAGCAACGTCCAGAACGCATCGGGCCAAGGCAAGTCGCGCTTTTCGATGGGTTCGGGCATTGACCAGAGCCGTTTCGGCCTGCGTGGCTCGGAAGACCTGGGTGGCGGCCTGAAGGCAATCTTCACGTTGGAAAGCGGCTTCAACATCGGTAACGGCAAGTTCGCGAACGGCAACGGCGGCATGTTCAACCGCCAGGCATTCGTCGGCCTGTCGAGCCAGTACGGCACGGTCACGCTCGGCAAGCAATACGACGCAACGCAAGACTACCTGGCACCGTTGACGGCAACGGGCTCGTGGGGTGGCACGTACTTCGCGCACCCGTTGAACAACGACCGCCTGAGCACGAACGGTGACGTTGCGCTGAATAACACCATCAAGTTCATGAGCGCGAACTACGCCGGCCTGCAATTCGGCGGCACGTACTCGTTCTCGAACAGCACGAACTTTGCGAACAACCGCGCATATAGCGGCGGCGTGTCGTACCAGTATCAAGGCCTGAAGCTGGGTGCGGCTTACTCGCAAGCGAACAACGCCGGTTTGTCCACGACAGGCGCGGTGAACCCGTCCATCGATACGAGCGGCAACGCATTCGGCATCCAGGGCCGTACGCGTACGTATGGTGTTGCAGCAGCCTATGCATTCGGTCCGGCACAAGTCGGCGCAGCATGGACGCAATCGCGCCTCGACAACCAGACGAACGGTGCCGGCACGCTGCGCGCTGACAATTACGAAATCAACGCGAAGTACAACCTGACGCCTGCTCTCGGCCTGGGTGCCGCTTATACGTACACGAACGCAAAGCAGAACGGCCAAAGCACGCACTGGAATCAGTTCGGCGTGCAAGCCGACTACTTCCTGTCGAAGCGTACGGACGTCTACGCTCAGGCGGTGTATCAGCGTGGTACGAAGGGCGCCGGTTTGGGTTCGTCGATCTACAACGGCGATATCAACGCGTCCCCGAGCACGAAGGTCAGCCAAACAGCCGCAACGGTTGGTTTGCGTCACCGCTTCTAAGCGTGACGGCTGTCTGGTCAGTTCCGAAAAAGCGCCTTCGGGCGCTTTTTTGATGCCTGAATTAATCACATTTCTTTGATCGATTTGTTTTATGAATTTTAATGGCGTGACGTTCGCCATTGATTAGATGTGACGCGATAACTCGCAACAATTTTACGGCATCGCTGTGGTGAAGGCGCGAATGAATCATTGTGTCCGGTGATGGGGGTATGAAATTTCCGCGAATGAAATTGTGGGGGGATTGGATGATTTCGAATGAATCCAGGGCCGCGAGTGTTCGAAGGTATTAAATGATTTTCTGAAAATTCAAGCGCGAATGCGGCGGGATTGTGACGGCGAAGTGAGGGAGCATGCTTGAGAGGTTGCGACAGTGCGTTGCCAGATATGGCTGGCAATGTTTGGAGGCGGAGTGGATGGGTGTCAATTCACGTCATCGGTTCGCTTGCGCTCGCGGGCACGTTTTTGAGCGTGTGGCGTTGACCTTGCTCTATCGAAATAGCGGTGCACCGGTATGCACATCTTGTCAGCAGGAAGATATTCGTGATAGATGGCTGGGTAAATTGGCCGAACGAGGGGGAACGCTTCTGAGTGGTCCATTCATTGGGCTATTTGCGCGTTACAAAATTCGTTGCGCAGCGGGGCACGAGTGGAGCGTGGAGGGAAGGAAGATCAGCGAGGGGCGTTGGTGTCCGATCTGCGCGCATGGTGACGCGACGCGGCGAAGCTGTTGTCCCGATGGTCTGGCTCGGCTTCACGCCAAGGCACAAGAGATAAACGGAAAATGTCTTTCATCGAACTATACGATCGAAAGTCGTCTATATAGATTTGAATGTGCAAAGGGGCATCGTTGGGAGGCCAGGGCAAACGATATCTTCCGGGGAACCTGGTGTGGTCGTTGCGCAAAATCAACCTTCTCCGGTCAAGTCGACCCCAATGGATTGGCACGTCTGCAGGCGGCCGCCCGGGAAATGGGAGGAGTTTGCTTGGCAGATGCTTATGCGGGTTCGGCCGAAAAATACCCTTTTCGTTGTGCGGTAGGCCATGAATGGAAAGCGATAGCCAGTCGAATCTGGCTCGGACACTGGTGTCGGCAATGTGCAGGTCTTAAATTGCGTCAAACAATTGACGACATGCGAGCGCTTGCGGCCGCTCGTGGCGGACAGTGTTTGTCGACGGAGTATCTGGGCAGGCGGACCAAATTGACCTGGCAATGCCATCGCGGTCACGTCTGGGCGTCTCGGCCGATAAATATAAGTGCGGGAACATGGTGCCCACGATGTGCGATTACTAACCGAACTCGCCGTAGAGACAATTGATACGTAGTAGATCGCGCTCAAACGATCTTCAGGTAGCGTGCCCTTGCTCGCGATTGCCGGGGCGCGCCAAGGTGCCGCTCCGTGATAGGCAGCCTTTGGCTGCCAGGAGCGCAGGGTTGGCGTCGCCGATACACGGTCGCGCCAAATCATCGGATGGGTGCGGCGTTCCCGCGCCGCCCGTCCCTTTTCGGATGTCGCCCGGTCGCTCGTGAGCCCGTCATCTTCGAGCTCGGGCCGCCTCCATATCGCCCCTACGCCATTCTCCAGGCGCCTCCATCAAACCTCCATCTTTCCGCGCAAAAAACTCCATAGTGCGCACGCACACTGCGATCCGGCAATGCGGGCCGTTGGGAGCCTGCGTCCGATGGAGTCCACATGAAGAATCAGAAACGAGCCTGCACCAGCGCCGTGTGCGCGCTGGTGGCGGCGACCCGCGTGTTCACGCGCGGCGAACTGATCGATGCGTGCCTCGCCGACGTCGATGCGCTGGAACGCACCGTCGACAGCCATATCAGCCGGCTGCGCAAGAAACTCGAAGGCGCCGGCGCGTCCGGAACGCCGGAAGTGATGCGCGGCATCGGCTACCGGCTGCGCAGCCGCCAGTGAACACGCGTCGGGAATCGCGGCTGCGCGGTGCGTGGATCGTCGGCTTCCTGACGGTCGCGGTCGTGCTGGCGATCGCGACCGGGTGGTTCGTCGTCTACGGCCTGATCGTTGCCGTTTCGTCCGATGCCACCGACAACCTGATCGCGGTCGTGATCCGGGAGACGCGGAGCTATCCAGCGCTCGCCGTCCTGCTGCTGGCCGGGCTGGTCGCGGCCGTCATCGACCTCGTCAAACTGGCTCGCGGAAAGGGCGCGTAGCAACGGTCCGACGCTCATCGCATGACTGCCGCCACGCAGCGATTTCTCCGTTGTTGAATCGGATTGTTTTCTGAATCGCAGGGCAATATTTAATTTCGTGAAGCTCAGGATCGCCGGCAAGAAAAATCACGACGGCGAATTTCGGATCGAATAGGCATGTATCGGATTTTTCGATTTGAATGTCGGAAATATTATTTTTCATGGGCCTGGTCAACTGCGTGCGCATGCGAGGTGCAAGGTGGGAAATCATGGAAACTTCTCTTCGTCAATCGATGGCCATTCTTGTGATCGTGAAGTAAAGGAAGGTTCGATGATTAATCGCGAAAAATTGACTCCGATCGTCGAAATCGAACCAAGGGAACGCTGGTGCCACATGATGAAATCACTCGAGGCATGCAGTGACGGCACGGGAATGAACTTGCCGCTCAAGGATCGCACGGTCGATTTACTTAGAAAAAAATCTGTGGTCGATCTGTCGCGGTGCGGCGCAACGGTCGATATTCTTGATCAACTTTCATCCAGCACGGTGGTGATTTCGTGGCGGGATTCAACCAGCGGACATTATGGCCATCAGATTTGGCACAAAGGATGTGCCAGACGGTCAACGTTATGTGCGGCGAGTGGAATGCCTATCAACCTGGGCGACGAGATTTTTCGGCCAAGCATGCGGTATGGCCGCCCTGCGAACTGGTCCGCGATGATTCTCGCGCGTCACATCTCCAGTATTGATTTTTCCCGGATCGGGAAATAGGCATGGCTCCCTTCAAACTCCCGGCCGGACGCTTACGCTGTTCGGGGCCTGGAAACCAGGCCCCTCATTGCGCCTTCCGACCGGCTGAAGTACGCATGGGCAGCTCACTACCTAAGCTCCGACGACAAAACCATCGCAATGGCCATTTTTGAATTGATGATCGCGCTGCTGCTGGCGATCCTTGTCTTGCACTATGTCGGGCATAAGCTCGGACTTCCCCCCACCGTCGCACTGATCATCGGCGGCGGTTTCATCGCCTTTCTGCCCGGCCTGCCAGAGGTCCATATCGACCCGGAACTGGTGCTGGTGATCTTTCTGCCTCCATTGCTGATGGACAGCGCCCTTGGAATTTCACTCGACCAACTGCGCCGGCACATGCTGGGCGTCGGGGCGCTGGCGATTGGTGCGGTGCTTTTCACCACGATCGTGGTGGCCCTCGTCACCCACTGGCTGGTGCCGTCCTTGCCCTGGGCAGCTTGCGCGGCCTTGGGCGCGCTGGTCGCGCCGCCGGATGCGGTGTCGGCACGCGCCGCGCTGCAGCAAGTCAAATTGCCACGCCGCCTCCTGATCCTCCTGGAGGGGGAGAGCCTGTTCAACGATGCAACGGGCCTCGTGCTTTTCCGCTTTGCGGCGGCCGCGGGCGTGACGGGCCTGTTCAGTCCGGCGGAAGCCCTCGGCAGCTTCGCACTGCTGGCGCTTGGGGGCGTACTGGTCGGCGCCTGCGTGGGTGGCGCCTGGGTGTTCCTGATGCGCCATCTCGACGACGATAGCCTGGTCATCGCCGCCAGCCCGCTGTGTGCGTGGGGCTCCTATCTTCTGGCCGAACGCTTCCACGTCTCCGGGGTGATCGCCACCGTGACGACGGGCCTCATCTGTGCCTGGTTCCAGCATCGCGTGCTCAACGCGTCGGCCCGCCTGTACGGCACGGGCTTCTGGAGCGTCATGATCTTCATTCTCGAGGCGTTCGTCTTCCTGATCATCGGATCCTCGCTGCATGAGTTGATCCAGCGAGGCGACGGGCTCGACACGATGCTGGCGCAGATGGGTGTACCGGTGCTGATCGTCGTTCTTTCCGTCATCCTCGCGCGGTTTGCCTGGGTGCTTGTCTCGGACGGCGCGCTCATCCTGCTACGGAAGTTTCGCGTGACCCGCTTCCATCCGCTCGGGCTTGCCGATGCCACGGTATTGAGCTGGGCCGGCATGCGGGGGGTGATCACCCTGGCGCTCGCCGCCAGCCTGCCGGACAGTTTTCCGGGGCACGATTTCATCCTCGTCACCGCCATTGCCGTCATCCTCGCCACCGTGCTGGTGCAGGGACAGTCGCTCGGCGCCGTGATCCGCTGGACGGGGCTGGTGGCACCGGAGAGCGACAGGCCTCGCTTGAGCACGAGCGAGGCGGAGGCCGTGATTGCGAGGGTGCAGTACGAGTTGATGGAAAAACTGGCATACAACGACGCAGGCGAACTCGTTCACCCGATGCTCCTGGACATTCACAAGCACAAGGCAGAGGACATGGCCCGTTACGCGCGGCACGCCGACGAATACAAGTCCCGCCTCGATGCACGTTCGGAAGCCGTGCTGGAGTTGATCGCGGCGGGACGTGCCGAGCTCATGCGCCTCTACCGAATCGGCGACATCGACGAGCACACGTTGCACGAACTGACGCGCGACCTCGATCTCGAGGAACTCCGCGCCATTTCCGCTACGGTTTGAGATTACGCTGGCGCCAAGGAAAGTGAATCGCAGCCGGGTTCGGAGGGGCAGCCGACTGGGTGCCGGGTGCCCTATTTGAATGGATTTTTCCGACTTGGTGAATTTTGATGACGCGTTCTTCGACTCGCGGCCGGCGGCCGCTCACCAAGGCCATGCTGTTGCCGCTTGCGACCGATCGTGTCCGGCAGCTGCAGCTCAAACATCATTTCGCCCTTGCAGCGATGCGCGGCGAACATGGAGATATTCAGTCGCTCGGCACGCTCGTCAACGTGTTGTATCTCGCGTTTCATCTGCGCGATGTGGCGGGCGAAGCCGATGTCGCGTTCTATCGCGGAGTCGAAGCGATACTCGACGCGTACGCGGAACGAGCGGAATCAGACGACTGGACGTTGCTGGACGCCGAGCGTGGCGCGCTCGAGCAGTTGCTCGCCGTGCATGATGCACAACTTGCCGCGGTACCGATGCATCGGTTTCTTGACGCCAGCGAAAAAGTCTACCGACTTGTCCAGTCGAACAGACGATTACCGATTCCGATACAAGTGACAGAGGCGAACTGAATGACTATTTCGACACGATGCCGTCGGTCATCCGGCCGACTCGCTCGGTGGGCACCATCAGCACCGCAAGCGGGGCCGTGCGCAGTTGGCCATATGCGATCCGCCAACGACGTTCTTGCCTGGAAATCGCTTCACTCCGATGCCAAGACCTGCTGACACAAATGGATGCGATGTTCGCGAGCCCGCATCGTTGTGCGCATGGCAACAAGAAAGATCGGCAATGAATTGTCGGCGGTGTTGCAGCCGCTGATTCCGGAGTTCGGGCATTCGCGCAAGGGAGGTCGGCGTCGTTCGGTCGATGACCGCGCTGCGCCAAGCGGCATCCTGTATGTGCTCCGGAGCGGCATCCCTTGGGAAGACCTTCCGCAGGAACTCGGCTTCGGCAGCGGGATGACGTGTTGGCGGCGACGACGTGACTGGCGAGCGGCTGGTGTCCGGGACAGACTGCATGTAGCGATGCTTCGTCGCTTGCGCGAGCCCGATCAAATCGATTGGGGACGAGCAAGCCTCGATGGCGCGAGCGTAGCCAGCCCCCGGGGGGGGCAGGAAACCGGCCCAAACCCAACCGATCGGGAAAGCCAGGCACGAAGCGACACCTCGTAGTCGACGCACGAGGTGTCCCGTTGGCGATTGTCGTGAGCGGTGAAAACCGCCACGATTCGATGACGTTCGAGCCGATGTTGGATGCCATTCCAGCCGTATCTGGCCTGAGTGGGAAAGCGCGCAAGCGTCTGGAAAAATTGCACGCCGACAAGGGCTACGACTGCCGTCGATGCCGTAGAGATCTACGACGACATGGCATCACCGTACGAATCGCTCGCAAGGGCGTCGAGAGCAAAACGCGTCTTGGGCGCCACCGATGGGTTGTTGAACGCACGCACGCATGCTTGGTTTGCGGGCTTCGGCAAACTCCGTATCCGTTTTGAACGGCGGATCGACATCCATACGGCGCTGCTCAAGCTTGCCGCGGCGATCATCTGCTCACGATTCGTTGATGACCTGCGTTAGCCACTCCAAGTGTCCACGTGGATTCGCGCGCCTCGGTGGAGACGGTGACGGGTGAAGTCTGCTTCAGCGATGCCCCCAAGTTTCAAGCGAGCGTTCAAGCGATGGACCGGTCGTGGGCCGCGAGAGCGGCGCGAACCTGGATCGGGGGAGGGCAGGCACCGGCGACGCTGCCGCGAGCGACGAGTGATGCACGGAGCGCGATGCGCCGGAATGCCCGCTGCCGCCGCACCGGAATTCGTGGCACGACATCGTGGCAAACCGGAGGCAGACAAATGATCTCGATCCGGAACTCATGCCGGCGGAATCGCGACGCGATGTCCCGATTCCACCAAAAACTGGCCTTGTCACACCATCCCCGATATGCCGCCGTCGGTACACTCGATCGCGAGTAGCGACGCGTACGCAAGGCGCTCGGACGTCGTCTAAAACGGCCCGCGCCCCGCTGGTTCGCCGGCTGCTGCAGTCCCGTCGCGCCGGGCGGTATGCCCGCGAACGGTCAACGAAATCTTCTGGAAGCGAGGACATCGATGGTGAAGCGTTACGACAGGTTCTTTATCGGCGGGCAATGGGTCGCGCCGCACGGCAGTGGCAGCGCGGAGGTCGTCAATCCGGCGACGGAAGCGGTGATCGGGGTCGTGCCGCTCGGCGACGCCGAAGATGCCGGGCGCGCGGTCGCGGCGGCCAAGGCCGCCTTTCCCGGTTGGTCGGCTACGCCGCCGCGCGAAAGAAGCCAGTACCTGCAGCGCGCGTTGTACGCGCTGAGCCGCCGCGCGACGGAACTGGCGCGGCTCATCACCGACGAGGTTGGCACGCCCATCTCGTTCTCGCGGCTCGCGCAGGCCGGATTGCCGGTCGTATCGCTGGGGTCGGCATCGCAACTGGCGGCGCAACTCGGTGGCGTCGAACATGTCGGCAACTCGGAGATCACGAAGGAGCCCGTCGGCGTCGTCGCATGCATTACGCCGTGGAACTATCCGCTGCATCAGATCGTCGCGAAGGTGGCGCCCGCGCTCGCGGCCGGCTGTACCGTCGTCGTCAAGCCGTCCGAAGTCGCGCCGCTCAATGCATTCGTGTTTGCGGAAATCATCGAATCGGCGGGATTTCCGCCGGGCGTGTTCAACCTCGTGAGCGGTCTCGGTAATACGGTCGGAGAGGCGCTGGTATCGCACCCGGATGTCGACATGGTCTCGTTCACCGGGTCGACCGCGGCAGGCAGGCGTGTTTCCGAACTCGCTTCCGGCACGGTGAAGCGGGTTGCGCTGGAGCTTGGCGGGAAGTCTGCGTGCATCGTACTGGACGACGCCGATTTCGAAGTCGCGATTCCGGCAGCGGTTCAGGCGTGCTTCATCAACGCGGGGCAAACGTGCGCAGCGTTGACGCGCCTGCTGGTGCCGGCGTCGCAACGCGAATGGGCAGAAGAGATTGCCGTTGCCGTCGCGGAATCGGTGCGGCTCGGCGCGCCGCAAGACGAGGACGTTGCGATGGGCCCGCTGGTGTCCGAAACGCAGCGCCAGCGCGTACGCGACTACATCGCGCTCGGCGTTGCCGAGGGGGCCGAACTACTCGCGGGAGGGGACGACGCGCCGGACGGGCTCGAAACGGGGTACTACGTCAGGCCGACGATCTTCAGCAACGTGCGCAATGAAATGCGTATCGCCCGTGAGGAGATCTTCGGCCCGGTTCTCGCGATTATTCCGTACAAGGACGACGACGATGCCGTGCGCATCGCCAACGACAGTCCGTACGGGCTCAGCGGCGGAGTGTGGAGCGGCGACGTCGCGCGGGCCAGGCGCGTGGCCGCGAGGATGCGAACGGGGCAGGTCGAGATCAATGGCGGCAAGTTCAATCCGCTGGCGCCATTCGGCGGATTCAAGCAGTCGGGCAACGGTCGCGAGCTGGGCGCCTACGGTCTTGCCGAATATCTCGAGACGAAGTCGCTTCAGCTTCCTTGAAACGGCGCGGCGGCGCTCGGAGTGCAGATGAACAAGGGCGCGCGCGAAGCGCACCTTGCGCGCCCTTGTCGGGCTCCGTCGCTGCCGGTTTTTCGCGGCGCGTCGCGCCGCTATCGCCTGCCAGCTTCGGATTCGCTCGGCAGTTGCCCGGTCCAGCGGACGTAGGCTTTCGAAAAGTTGCTCGGATTGTCGTAGCCGACCGATTCGGCGATCTTTCCCCACGACCACCCCAGACGGCGCAGTTCATGCACGCGCTCGAGCCGGGTTTCGTCCAGCAGTTGAAGGAATCTAAACCCTTCATTTTCAAGATGCCGTCGCAAGGTGCGGCTGCTCACGTTCAGAAAACGGGCGACCTCGTCGATGTCGGGCGAGCGCCCCACGTTCGCGCGCAAATAGCGCCGCGTCGTCGCGATGAAGTCGCTCTCGGTGTTCGGCTGACGAAGCATCGGCTCGATCTGCCCAAGCACGTAGGCGCTGTAGCTGGGGTGCCACGTCGGCAACTCCAGATCGAGGCAATGCGAGTGGCAGGTCATGACGTTCTCCCGTGCGTTGAAATGCACCGGGCAGCCGAACACTTCTTCGTAGAAGCCGTATTCGGCGGGGCGCGGGTAGGTGAGGTCGATCCGGTTCAGCTTGAACTGCGCGCCAAGCAGGTTTCGCGAGATGGTCAAGATCGTCGCGAAAGCTTCGTCGATCCAGTGTCGCTCGACCTCGTGCGTGTCGGGATATTTCGTCGAGATGATGCACTTGAAGAAGCCGGGCGATTCGTCGAACGAGAAATACGTCAGCGCGCCTGCGGTCTGCTGGTGCCGAATCGCGTAGCTGAGCGCTTCCCGGTAGGTCCTGAACGCATACAGCGCGAGGCCGACCAGACCGAGGCACAGGATCGTCTGCTTCATGCCCGACTTCAGCCCGACGGGCACGCCGGGCAATGCCGCTTCCACGCGTTGCAGGAATTTTCTGGATTGCGCATACGAAACGAGGATGTCGTGCTGTTCCAGGTCGCCCAGGGAAAACCCGAGACCGCGGAACAGGCGGCCTACCGCGACCCCGTGTTCGCGGGCGACGAGCGTCAGGCCCCGGATGATGTTCGGTGGCGCGTCGGCGATGGTTTCATTGCGGATGTCCATGACCGACATGTTTGCATGAGCGTGTGGCCAGAAACAACCAATCGATGACCTCAATTGACTACCAGATAATTTTTTGTCGTCTCTAGACTTTGCTCATGAAAAAACACCGATATGTTCTCTCCGTGGACCTCGGAACGAGCGGTCCGAAAGCGGTACTCGTCAGCGAGTCCGGCCGGGTGGCCGGCGCCGGCCGTGCCCACGTGAATACCCTGGCGGTTGGCGACCGCGGCGCGGAACAGGCGCCCGCCGAGATCTGGGCGGCCGTGAAGGACGCGATCAGGGCCGCGGTCGTCGGAGCAAACGTCGACGTCGGCGAGATCGTGGCGATGATCTGTTCGAGCCAGTATTCGTCGATCGTTCCTGTCGACGCGAACGGGCAGGCGCTCGCCAACATGATCCTCTGGGCGGACGGGAGAGGTACCAAGGCGAGCCTGGCTGCGGAATATCGTGCGGCCCGCAAGCTCGACAGGCCCTGGCAATTGGCGAACTGGGTGAGGCTGCATGGCCTTGCGCCGCTCGTGGCCGGAGTGTCGCTGAACCACATGCGCTATTTCCGGTTCGCATGCCCGGAGATTTACGAGCGGACGCATTGCTTTCTCGAGCCGATGGACTATCTGGGCATGAAGCTGTCGGGGCGGATGTGCACGACGCAGGGCAGCACGCTCATGTCGCTGATGGTGGACAACCGAAGGCTGGCGGCCGGCGAATACCATCCGACCTTGCTGCGATACGCGCACATCGACCGGGAGAAGCTGCCGGAGCTGGTACCGACGACCACCGTGCTGGGGCGTTTGTTGCCGGATGTCGCCGCCGAGCTGGGATTGTCCACGAGCACGCAGGTCGTCGTCGGGCTGAGCGACACGGCGGCGGGCGCGATGGGTGGGCTGGCCTTCACGGGCGAGCATGCCGGAATTTGCATGGGCACGACCGGCGTGATGGTCACGCATACGGAATCCATGAAGACTTCCATTCGCGACAGTCTTTTCACGATGCCTTCGCCGGACGAGCGCAAGTATCTGGCGATCGCCGAGAACGGGATGTCGGGCGTAACGCTGGACCGCTTCCTGCGGAACATCGTGTTCCCGAACGATGCGTTCGCGGAATTCAGAGAAAGGCGCCCGGACGAATTGTATGCGGCGCTGGATGCGGTGCTGGAGAACGTCGACGCCGGCGCCGGCGGGCTCATCTTCCTTCCGTGGCTGGGCGGC
The DNA here is from genome assembly GCF_000731655.1 of Burkholderia sp. MSh2. Taxonomy (NCBI): domain Bacteria; kingdom Pseudomonadati; phylum Pseudomonadota; class Betaproteobacteria; order Burkholderiales; family Burkholderiaceae; genus Burkholderia; species Burkholderia sp. MSh2. The sequence continues at coordinate 71,269 of NZ_JPGM01000028.1, forward strand.
ACGATGGCGCCGAAGGCGAACAGCGACATGCGCGGCGGCTTCATCAACATGAACGGACAGACGACGAGGAGCCACATGGCAAGAGCGGTGCTGGAAGGGCTCGCGTTCAACCTGCGCTGGGTGCGCGGGCCGCTCGAGGATTTTGTCGGTCGCCGGTTCACGCATTTCAACTTCTATGGCGGCGGCGCGAACTCGGCATTCATGGCCCAGACGCTTGCCGACATCATGGGTAGCCCGATTCAGCAAATGGAGAGCCCGCAATACGTGAATTCGATCGGCGCGGCGATGCTGGCATTCGAGCGGATCGGTGAGATGGAGCTGGACGATTTTTGCAAGAATATGTCGATAAATGCGCAGTTCGAACCAACCAAAGCGTTGAAGGGGGGCTACGACGACATGTTCGGCGCGTTCGAATCGGCATTCAACGCCACCCGCCGGCTATACCGGAATATCAGGAAAGAAAATGGTTATGAAGCACACCATTGACGAGTTGATCGATCGCGCGGTACGCGTCGTTCATGGTGCGGGAGACATCGCGCTCAACTATTTTCGTTCGCAAATGCAGATAGACGACAAGCATTCGCGAGGCGTATTCGATCCGGTCACCGAGGCCGACCGGCGCATCGAAAGACTCATCAGCGAGGGGCTGTCGAGCGTCGATCCGGGCCTGGCCGTGATCGGCGAGGAGTACGGTCGTTCCGGCGAAGGGAACAGCTACTGGATCATTGACCCGATCGACGGCACGAGGGCGTTCATTTGCGGCATGCCGCTGTGGGGGATCCTCGTGGGCCTCGTCATCGACGGCGTACCGGTCGGCAGCGTCATGTACCAGCCTTTTACCGGCGAAACGTACATCTCCGACTCGGGCGGCCCGCGTCTGTTCCACCGAAACACCGTTGCATCGATTCGCACGTCGGCGTGCCGATCGGTGTCCGAGGCGATCGTGTACAGCCTGGATCCGCGCCTCATCGAGCGAGCAAACCTGATGCGTCCATTTTCGCGGTTGATGGAGCAATGCCGGATGCTTCGCTGGGGCGGCGATTGCTACAGCATCGCGATGGTCGCGCACGGCTGCATTGATCTCGTCGTCGAAGCCGGGCTCGAACCCTACGACGTCGTGCCGTTGATCCATCTCGTCGAATCCGCCGGCGGGGTAGTGACCGATCTGGATGGCGCCAGGCCGATGAATGGGGGGATCGTGGTGGCGGCCGCGAACCGCGAGTTGCACGAGGCCGTCCTGGCGATCTTCCGCGAATCGTCGGGCTGACCTGTCGTCCGGAGTCCGCGGAACCGCAACGGCTGGGTGGAAGACGGGAGCTGGAATGAATTGAGGAGGGGCGATATTCATTAATTAAGGAATCCTTTTTGAAGAAATGGCAGGAGACGAAAACCGGACGTACGACCGGCGTGTGTCTGCGAGCGGAACGACGGCCGGATGGCGCGAGCGCTCGGGCCGGGAGAATCGCTATCGCGAGCGGGTGCGTGACGGTCGAGTATTGGTGGAACAGGACGGAGAACGATGATGAGAAACAGAACAGGCGGATTCATGTCGGTTGCCCTGGCGGCCGCCTTGCTGTACGTGAACGCAAGCGCAGTCGCGGCCGACGATCTCACCCCGGTGGGCGCCGAACGCGCGGCCGGCAAGGACGGGCTCGTGCCCGCGTTCGCCGGCCGGCAGGCGCCGCAGGCGGGCTGGGAGTACGGTAAGACGCGCGGGGATTTCTGGAAGCATCGCAACGAGAAGCCGCTGTACACGATCGATGCGTCGAGTGTCGACAAGTATGCCGACAAGCTGTCACCCGGCCAGATCGCGCTTGTCAAGCAGATGAAGGGCTACCGGATGGACGTCTACCCGTCGCATCGCGAATGCCAGTTGCCGGACACCGCCGAGCAGAATTCGAAGGCCAACCTCGCCGATGCGAAGCTCGGACCGTCTGGCGAAACGATCCAGACGGCGACGTTCCCCGGCGTGGCGTTTCCGCAGCCGAAGAATGGTGCGGAAGCGATTCTCAACTTCGAGACGCGGTATCGCGGACAAGCGGTCGAATGGGCGCCGGTGGTCACGTCCGTGTCGCCGCGCCCGGGGAGTAACGACTGGATCGAGATCGGCGGCACGCAGATTAACTATACCCCGACCGGCAAGGACGGCAAGGCGACGCCGCAGGGTGTCGACCAGCTCAGCATCGCGGGCTACTTCTCGGCCACGATGCCGGCCGCGCTGGCCGGGCAGGCGGTGGTGCAGCGTCAGTATTTCGATAAGGAATCCGATACGTACTACTACTTCCCGGGGCAACGCCGGGTGCGCCGGATGCCGGCCTATGTGCACGACGCGCCGCAGATCGGCTTCGAGAACCAGTATCTGATCGACGAAGTCAACATGTTCAACGGGGCGATCGACCGCTTCAACTGGAAGCTGGTCGGCAAGCGCGAAATGCTCGTGCCGTACAACGCGTTTGGCATGTACGACTTCAAGCGCAAGCTGCGCGACGTCGCGACGCCGAACGGGATAGCCGCCGACGGCCGGCGCTACGAGGTGCACCGCGTGTGGGTCGTCGAGGGGACGCTCAAGCCGACCGCACGGCATGCGTCGTCGAAGAAGGTGTTCTATCTGGACGAGGATAGCTGGCTGGCGCTAGTCGGCGAAGACTACGACGCGCAGGGCAAGCTGTGGAAGGTGCGGGAAAGCTACCCGATTCCGGTATGGGAGCTCGGCGGCGCCTGCGACAACGAGCCATTCGCTCAGTACGACCTGAGCAACGGCCGCTACGTGTTCGATGGATCGTCGATCGGCCAGGGCAAGGACATTCGTTGGTACAAGGAAACCAGCGATCCGCGTTTCAAGGCCGATTTCTTCACGGCGGAATCGTTGCGATCCGTCAGCGAGCGCTAGGCGCGCGGCATGACCGGCAGGCCCGATGCGCGCCGGTGGCGTGTGTCGGGGTCGAACATGGGTCAGGGGGAGACGACGTAAATGAGAATAATAGTTAGATATGCGATATTTTCGATGACATCGATCGGCGTGGCGACGTCGACCGCGTATGGATACGATTTCACTGCCGGACAGGGCGATCTGCAAGGTTCGTGGGTCACGAACCTGACGGCCGGCATGGGCATTCGCACGAAGAACCCGAGCTGTTCGCTCACGGGCGATCCGAACGCATTCGGCTGTGGCGCGGCTGCGAACACCAACCAATGGGGTTATGCGGACAACGGCGACCTGAACTACCGCAAGGGGCAGCCGTTCAGCACCTACATCAGCGCGACCAGCGAGCTGCTGCTGAAGATGCCGAGCGAAGGGCTCAAGTTCATGGTGCGCGGCACCGGCATGTACGACTTCATGGCCGGCAATACAAACCGCACGCCGTTGTCGAGCACGGCTGCCGCGCAGGTGGTGTACAACGCGCAACTGCTCGATCTGTGGGCGCAGAAGGATTTCACGATCGACGGGCGCAACGCGCACGTGCGCCTCGGCAACCAGGTGATCAACTGGGGCGAGAGCATGTTCGCGCAAAGCGGCATCAACGCGACGAACTCGATCGACGTGCAGAAGCTGCTGATCCCCGGTTCGCAGCTCAAGCAGGCGCTGTTGCCGGCGCAGATGATCAGTTTTGCGTCCGATCTGTCGCATGGCTTCAGCACCGAGGCTTACTACCAGTTCCAGTGGAACGGCAATCGCTACCCGCCGGTCGGGTCGTTCTGGTCGACGTCGAACATCATGGGACGCGGCACGGAGCCATTGACGCTCAACACCAACAACCTCAACGTGGCCGGCCCGAGCGCGGGCACGATTGCGAATGCGCTCGGGCCGGGCGCAGCCGGCAACCAGGACACGCTCAACGCAATCAGGAACGGGCTGGTGAACGGCGCATTCGCGGGGCCGCCTTTCAACGACATCGGTGTTCCCGTTGCGTGGCAGGCACCATCGAAATACAAGCCGCAATTCGGCGTGAAGTTCAATTACTCGCCGCGCGCGTTCGATGCGAACTTCGCGTTCTACTACCTGAACTACACGGACAAGTCGCCGGTGCTGGCGTCGCTGGCAAACGGAACGGAACAGTGGTCGTATCCGCAGAACCGGCAACTGTTCGGCGTCAGCGCGAACTTCGGGCTCGGGCCCTGGGCGATCGGCACCGAGCTGTCGTACCGGCCGCGCGACGCGGTCGCGCTGTCGAGCTGCTACGGCGCCGGCGGCCCGCTCGACCTGAACACGAACGGCGTGGCGGGTATCGACTGCCAGCAATGGGTCGACAAGAAGAAATTCCAGTACGACATCAACGGGCTGCTGGCGCTGACGCGCAGCGAATATCCGTTCCTGAAGCTGCTCGGCGCCGATTCCGCCGCGCTGACCTGGGAACTGACCTGGATCTACTACCCGGGGCTGAATTCGGGCGGCGTCACCCGGACGATCGACGGGCAGACGGTCACGCAGGTGCCGGCCGCCGGTTATATGCCGTGGTTGAACTACGGATCGGGGCTGGGCTATCCGATCGCCGCCGCACAGGGCACGGCGAGCTCGGTGGGCGCGACGATCGATTTCAACTGGACCTACGACGGCACGCTGATCCGCGGGTGGCAGGTCACGCCCGGCGTGACGTTTTCCGACGGCCTCTACGGCTACACGCCCACGCTCACCGGGAATTACATGCAGGGCGCGAAGTCGCTGAACGTCTACGTGCTGTTCAACCAGAACCCGCCGAACTGGCAGGCCGGCATCAATTTCACCGCGTTTTTCGGCGGTCATCAGACGGTGGGACAGCCGTATGCGGACCGGAATTTCGTCGGGATGTTCGTCACCCGTAATTTCTGATGGTGACGCAGTCGCGCCCGGCACGCGTCGCGCGCCGCCGCAATACATGAAGGGGTAAATGTCGTGCTCAATCGCCTGGTTAGCCATTTGGAGCGGCTTTTCTTCGGTCATCGCGTGATCGTGCTCGCGGCGATCGGCTTGTTTACCGTGGTCATGGCCGTGTTCGCCGTGCAACTGCGCATGGATGCAGGTTTCGAAAAGCAGATGCCGATCGGTCACGAGTACATCCGCACGTTCCAGCAATACCGGAACGACCTGCTCGGCGCGAACCGGATCACGGTCGTCGTGCGCGCGAGGAAGGGCTCGATCTGGACGAAGGAGGGGCTGGCGCGACTGTACGACGTCACGCAGGCGGTCACGTACCTGCCGAACGTGGACCGGATCGGCGTGCAGTCGCTGTGGACGCCGAACGCCTATGTGAACGAGATCACCGACGAAGGTTTTCGGGCCGAGCCGATCATTTCCGGCACGATCACGCCGGATCAGCTGACGCCGGCGATCGTCGAGAAGGTCCGCCGCGCGACGACGCTGGGCGGTTATGTCGGCACGCTCGTGTCGCACGGCGAGGATAGCGCGATGATCACCGCCGAACTGAGCGAGCGCGACCGGGCTGGCAAGGTGATCGATTATGTCGCGTTCAATCATTTGCTGGAACAGAAGATCCGACAGCCGTTCGAGGATGCCGGCTACGAGGTTCAGATCATTGGCTTCGCGAAGCAGATCGGCGATATCGCCGACGGCGCGACCGCCGTGCTCGGCTTCTGCGGCATCGCGCTGCTGCTGACCGCGCTCGCGGTGTACTGGTACTGCCATTCGCTGCGCTTCACGGTGCTGCTGATCGTCTGTTCGCTGACGTCGCTGGTCTGGCAATTCGGCACGCTGAAGCTGCTCGGCTTCGGCCTCGATCCGCTCGCGGTGCTGGTGCCGTTCCTGGTGTTCGCGATCGGCGTGTCGCACGGCGTGCAACAGGTGAACTACATCGTGCGCGAGATTTCGCATGGGCACAGTTCGTACGTGGCGGCACGGCGCAGCTTCAGCGGCTTGCTGATTCCGGGCGTGCTGGCGCTGATCACCGCGTTCGTGTCGTTCATCACGTTGCTGCTGATCCCCATCCCGATGGTGCGCGAGCTTGCGGTCACCGCGTCGCTCGGCGTCGCATACAAGATCGTGACGAACCTGATCCTGCTGCCGGTGGCCGCGTCGTGCTTCAACTTCTCCAGGCGCTATGCGGACAGCGCGCTCAAGCGCGCGCAGCAGCGCGCGAGGCCGCTGCGTGCGCTGGCGCGGATCGCCGAACCGCGATACGCCGGCCTGACCGTCGTGCTGACCGTCGCGATCTTCGCGTTCGCCGTATGGCAAAGCCGCGATCGCGTGATCGGCACACTTCAGCCGGGCGCACCGGAGCTGCGCGCGGACGCGCGCTTCAACCGCGACGCGACGTCGATCGCCGGCAACTACGACATGGGGCTCGACTGGCTGACGGTGGCGATCGAGTCGGGCGGCAACGCATGCGACAACCCGGCGGTGGGGCTCTACGAGGACGATTTCACGAATGCCATGCGTACCGAGCCGGGCGTCGTGTCGGTGCAGTCGTACTCGGCGATGCTGCGCCGGTACAACCAGGGCTACAACGAGGATTACCCGAAGATGAACGTGGTGCCGATCGACCCGGAGAACTACGGCGCGGTGTCTGTCGACGTGGGCCGGATGAAGGGTTTCATGAAGAGCGACTGCAGCATGACGGCCGTGCATCTGTTCCTGACGGATCACAAGGCGACGACGATCAACCGCATTCTGGAGGACGTGAAGGCGTACCGGTCGCTGCATCCGTTTCCTGGCGTGACCGTGCGTCTCGCGGCTGGCAATGCGGGCGTGCTGGCTGCCATCAATGAGGAGGTGGCGCGCAGCGAGTTGCCGATGATGCTGTATGTCTACGCCGCCATCCTGATTCTCGTGTTCCTCGCGTATCGCGACTGGCGCGCGATGCTGGCCTGCTGCCTGCCGCTGACGGTCGCGACCTTCATCGGCTACTGGTTCATGAAGGAATTGCAGATCGGGCTGACGGTGGCGACGTTGCCGGTGATGGTGCTGGCGGTGGGCATCGGCGTCGACTACGCGTTCTACATCTACAACCGGTTGCAGGTGCATCTCGCCGGCGGGCAGGACATCGTGACGGCGGTTCGGCAGGCGATGCTCGAGGTGGGGGTCGCGACGATCTTCACCGCGATCACGCTGGCGATCGGCGTCGCGACATGGAGTTTCTCGGCGCTCAAGTTCCAGGCGGACATGGGCAAGCTCCTCGCGTTCATGTTCATCGTCAATCTGCTGATGGCGATGACGGCACTCCCGGCGCTTGCGTCGCTGCTGGAGCGCGGGTTTCCGCGCCGCAAGCCGGCGCGCGCGCCCGGCCTCTTCAGCCATTGATTGACGGAGACCCGGTCATGATCAAGACGATTTTCGCGTGCGTGCTGCTGTGTATCGGTGCGGTGGTCCTGGCCCGGTCCGCGGGCACGGTGGCCGACAGCGTGGCGAGGCCCGCCCATGCATGGTCCGTACCGGCCCGCATGATGCTGCTGGATGCGGCGCGCGCAGGCTCCCGCGTCGTCGCGGTGGGCGAGCACGGCGTGGTGCTGCTGTCCGACGACGACGGCGAGACGTGGCGACAGGCGGGCAAGGTGCCTGTGTCGGCCACGCTGTCGGCCGTCACCTTCATCGATGCGCAGCACGGCTGGGCCGTCGGCCAGTGGGGCGTGATTCTCGCGACCGACGACGGAGGCGAAACGTGGCGCAAGCAGCGTATCGACATCTCGATCGACCAGCCGTTGTTCTCGGTGCTGTTTACGAACGCGCGGGACGGGATCGCGGTGGGCCTGTGGTCGCTGATGCTCACGACGCACGACGGTGGCAAGACGTGGACGCGGACCACCGTGCCGAAGCCGCCGGGCAGCGTCAAGGCGGATCGCAACCTGTACCGCGTTTTCGCGGACGGCCACGGGGCGCTATACGTCGCGTCCGAACAGGGCATGGTGCTGAAGTCCACCGATGGCGGCACGAACTGGACATATCTGCCGACGGGCGGCAAGGGGACGTTGTGGGCGGGGGTAGTGCTGCGCGACGGGCGCATCGTCGTGGGCGGCCTGCTGGGCAGTCTGTACCAGAGTGTCGACGGCGGGACGACGTGGCAAGCGCTGAACCCGCCAACCAAAAGTTCGATTACCGACCTGATCGCAACTCGAAGCGGATGGGTGGGCGTCGGGCTCGACGGACTTGTGCTGAAACAGCGCGCGGACGGCACGCCGATCGACGTGGTCCAGCGTCCGGATCGCGCGCCGTTGACCGCAGTGCTGATCGGCGCGCGCGGCAAGCCGGTCTGGTTTTCGCAGGAAGGGGTGCTGGACATGCCTTGAGACTGTGGGCCGGTGACGACGGACGGTGTGTTTCGTTGGTCCGGAGCCGCACGGGCGGCTCCGAAAATTCTTTGTTACTTTCAATTGGAGTCAAGCTGTGATCGATCCGAAAACGATTAAAGAGATGCTCTATCCGTACGCGGACAGGTTCGACACTATTTCCGGTTTCCCGGAGGCGGGTCTGGACAAGTCGGAGATCCTCGAGCGGATCCGGTTCATGTCGGAGCAGGAGGATAAGGCCTGGGAAGGCGGGAAGGTTTCCGGGTCGCTGTATAGCGGCGAACACGAGCATTACCGGTTTCTCAACGAATGCTTCGGCTTCTTCAGCCATTCCAACGTGCTGCAGCGCGACCTGTGCCCGAGCATGAACATCTTCGAGGCCGAGATCATTGAGATGACGCTCGAAATGCTGAACGGGGACGCGGTCAAGGCCGCTACGCCCGGCCATTCGGCGTGCGGGGTGATCGGCTCCGGGGGCACGGAGAGCATCCTGAACGCGATGCTCGGCTATCGCGAGAAGGCTCGCGCCGAAAAGAAGATCACGCGGCCGAACATCATCTGGCCGGTCAGCGCGCATCCCGCGTTTACCAAGGCGGCCCATCTGTTCTCGATCGAGGTCATTCGCGCTCCGCTGAACGACGACACGACAGTCGATCTCGATTTCGTCAGGGCGCATATCAACGAAAACACGATCGCCATCATCGGATCGGCGACCAACTACCCGTACGGGACGGTCGACGATATTCCGGCGCTGTCGCAGATCGCGATCGAGAAGAACGTGTGGCTCCACGTCGACGGCTGTCTGGGCGGCTGGATTCTTCCGTGGGGCCAGCAGCTCGGTTTCCCGAACATTCCCGTCTTCGATTTCCGGCTGCCCGGTGTGACGTCCATCTCGGCCGATACGCACAAGTACGGCTACGGGCTCAAGGGAACCTCGGTGCTTGCATGGCGGGACGCGTCGTTCCGCCGGTATCAGTATTACATCCTGCCCGAATGGATCGGCGGCAAGTACGCGTCGCCGGGCTTGGCGGGCAGTCGCAGCGGCGGGTTGATCGCGGCGACCTGGGCGTCCATGCGCCATCTCGGCAAGGCCGGTTATCTCGAGCGTGCGAAGCGCATTTTCGAAACTTCCCTCGCGATGCAACAGGTCGTGGCCGGCCATCCGGAACTGAAGCTGCTGGGCAAGCCGACATACTGTTTTTCGTTCAACTCGCCAGCGTTCAATGTCTATCACGTCAACGATTTCATGGCCGGGCGCGGCTGGCGTTTCAACGGGCAGCAGAATCCCGAGGCGATCCATATGTGCGTGACCGGACCGCAGACGCGCGACGGCGTGATCGATCGCTTTGCCGCGGATCTCGACGAAGCGGTGGCCCATGCACGGAAGGCGCATCCCGGGCAGCCTCGTTCGGGGGGGATGTACGGCGGCGGGGGAGGCGTCGACGCGTCGGTGGTGCCGGAGGATTTGGTACTGACGATGCTTCTCGACGCATTTACCGACGGCGTGCCCGGCTGAGCATCGCCGGTGTGTTCCCAGGCCGTCGCCGGTGCGTGACGGCCGTTTCCTTGGGACGGCACGCGGGATCGGAGACACCCGTTTGCCGTTCGCTTTCGCTTTCACAACTCATGCCGGTGTGTGCCCATGCGCGACAGATACAACACAAGACTGATGCTTCACCAGATCGCCACGTCGCTTCTCATCGGCGGGATGGCGTTGCTGATCACCGGCATCCAGCCGATCCTGTTCGGCGCGATGGTAAACGAGAAGCGCATGACCCTCGACGTCATGGGGCTGGTCATCATGGCGGAAATCGTGGCGCTCGGCGTTGGGGCCGGGCTGGCGGTGAAGCTGCCGCTGGAGCGCTTCAGGCGCGTCGTGTTGGCGGCAGGCGGGCTGGTCGTGGTCGGCAACGTGTTGACCGTGCTGCCGCTTTCCCTCGTGCTGCTGTTTCTGGTCCGCATCGGCACGGGGCTGGCGGAGGGCGTGCTGGTCTGGTCGACGGCGTGCATCATCGTTCGGACGACGTTTCCCGCGCGGAATTCGGGCATTTTCAGCGTCGCGCAGGTGCTGATTCAGGCCGTGTTCGCGTCCGTGCTGACGAGTCTGGTCATGCCGGGATATTCGTGGCGCGGTGGGTTCCTTTTGCTGGCCGCCGCGGTGCTCGTGTGCTCGATGCTTGGCGCCGTGCTGCCGAAGCGGCTCGGCGCGGTTTCAGAAGCGTCGGCCGGCCCGTTCGCGTGGGACGTTGCCAGGTTTCTGCCGCTGATGATCGCTTTTCTCCAGCAGGCGGGGTTCGGCGCCGCGTGGGCTTACTTCGAGCCGCTCGGTCAGGATGCGGGGATGAGCAGCCTGCAGGCGGATGCGCTGATCTCGACGGTGCTGTGCGTCGAGGTCGTCGGCGGGCTGGCCGGCACCCTGATGTCACGCCGCCTTGCGCCTGCTCCCGGTGTGCTGCTCGCGGCAGCGGCGACGATCGTGTCGGCCATCGGCATGGGGATGGTTTCGCGAGGATCGATCGTGGAGTTCTCGGCGTTCGCGATGGTCTACGGGTTCTTCTGGCCTTTTGTGATGCCGTATCAATTCGGACTGGCGCTCAAGTCGGATCCGTCCGGAAAGGTTGCGACGTTGTTGCCGGCGGCACAAGTGCTCGGCGTCGCTTTCGGGCCGCTGGTGGCCGCGTTGACCATTGACGGAGGACACGTTCGCACTGCAGCGACGGTTTGTCTCGTACTCACCGCGTGCTCGGCGGTTGCCTGCGTTGTGTCCATGTGCGGTTCGGTATGGAAGCCGCTGCAAAGGGCGGCGAATTGAGCATCGTGACCTCGGGCGCTTCTTGTCGTCATGTTCACTTTTTCACTGGCGGGCTGTTCAGGCTGGCGGCGTATTCAATTGCCACTGGCGCCGGACAGTCAGTGTCCTTGCCGTTGTCGTTCCCGACGGGCGCCGCGAGGACAGGATTCAGTTCCCGGCTTCCGGCGATCAGGCTTGCCACGGGCGCGGAAATGTTTGCTTTCGACGAGGGGTGTCACGGCTTTGGGACGTCCCGGTCGCGGGCAGCGCAATCAGCAGTGCGTGTGAAACGTCAGGTTGGCGAAGTGTCGGATATTTTCCGACGAAATTGCATTACCTCGCTGTATGACTATTAACTGGAGACAAATTGATGATCGAGTCTTTTAGTGTCGCCAATGCGCCGGCGATAGTTGCCGGTCAGGCGACGCGTGCAGACCGTCGTGCGAACGGCGCACGGCTGGCGTGCCGTCCCCCGAGGAGTGAGGCATGACAAAGAGACACTGGACCGGATCGTATGACCCGTTTCCCGCCGAGATCGACCCTGATCGCCATCCTTCCGTAAGCGCGATTCTGGACGACGCGATGCACCGCTTCGCCGATCGTCCGGCATTCCATGCGTACGGCCGCACGCTCACCTATGCCGACGTCGATCGCCTGTCGACCTCGCTGGCCGCCTATCTGCAGCAGGTCGTCGGGGTTCGGAAGGGCGACCGCGTGGCCGTGATGCTGCCCAACGTGCTCGCGTTTCCGGTGGCGTTCGTCGCGGTCGCGAAGATCGGCGCGATCCAGGTCAACGTGAACCCGCTCTACACGGCGCGCGAGCTGGAGCATCAGCTCAACGACGCGGGCGTCGAAGTCGCCGTGGTGTGCGGCGGGTCGATGGGCACGTTCGCCGACGTGGTCGGCAATACGCGCATCCGCAGCGTGCTGAGCGTGGGCCGCCGTGATCTCGGCGTGTTCGACGCGCCGGCCGGCGTGTGCGAAGCGCTGCCGACCGGCTCGATCGCGCTCGCGGACGCGCTGGCCGCAGGCGAAACGCTCGCCTGCGAACCGGTCGCGCTGAGCGGCAGCGACCTGTTGCTGCTGCAGTACACGGGCGGCACCACCGGGCTGTCAAAGGGCGCCGCGCTGTCGCACCGCAACCTCGTCGCGAACATCGAACAGTTCGCGGTGCTCGTGCCCGACGCGCGGCGGCCGGGCGAAGAGGTCATCGTCACCGCGATCCCGCTGTATCACATCTTCGCGCTGACGGTGAACTTCCTGTCCTACTTCGCGATCGGTGCGCAGAACTGGCTGGTCGCGAACCCACGCGACATGGACGGCTTCGTCGACGTGCTGAAGGCCGCACGGCCGACCGTGTTCGTCGGCGTCAACACGCTGTACGCAGGGCTCGCGAGCCATCCGCGCCTGAAGGAAGTCGACTGGTCGCGCCTGAAGCTCGCGGCCGGCAGCGGCGCGGCGGTGATCGACGTGATCTCGTCACGCTGGAAGGCGGTGACGGGCACCTTCATCCGCGAAGGTTACGGCATGTCGGAGACGTCGCCGGTGGTGTCGTTCAACCCGCAGTTCATCGACGCGTTCACGGGCACCACGGGCCTGCCGCTGCCGTCCACCGACGTGAAGCTGCTCGACGAGCAGGACAACGAGGTGGCGATCGGCGGCGCGGGCGAGATCTGCGTAAAGGGGCCGCAGGTGATGGCCGGCTACTGGCAGCAGCCGGACGCGAACGCGCGCTCGTTCACGGCCGACGGCTATTTCCGCACCGGCGATATCGGCGTGTTCGACGACAAGGGGTTCCTGCGGATCGTCGATCGCAAGAAGGACATGGTCATCGTGTCGGGCTTCAACGTCTATCCGAACGAGGTGGAGGCGGTCGTGACCGCTTTCCCGGGCGTCGCCGAATGCGCGTGCATCGGCGTGCCGGACGAGCGGACGGGCGAGGCGGTCAAGCTGTTCGTGGTGGTGGCGCGCGACGCGTTCGTGGCCGAGGCGGACCTGATCGCGCATTGCCGCGCGAGCCTCGCGGCGTACAAGGTGCCCAAGCGCATCCGTTTCGTCGAGCAGCTGCCGAAATCGACGGTCGGCAAGATCCTGCGCCGGGAACTCAGCCGCACCGACTGATCGCATCGGCGCGCCGCGCAAAGCCCGGCGCGCCCAGGGCCCTGAAGGCCCCGCGCGGGCCGCTTAACGACACTGCGAGCGGTTCGATCGACGGGGACGCGATGACCGGTACAGATTCACTTTCCGCCCGGCCTGGGCCAGGGTCGAAGTAATCGGTAGTAGCCAGGGCGATGAATTTGACGCGCTCATAGCAGAACTTCGTGATGTCGTCGCGAGGGCCTGGTACATCACACCCCGGTAGCCGGAAATGCTTGAATAGGTCGCGAGTCGCGGCCGCCGATACTTGCTTATCGGTTGAACGCCTCCGGTCGGACATTAACCGGCTGGAGTCGCCATGATGCGTCCAGAAGATACTTGAGCGCCTGACCCGGTGGATCAACCTGGTGGCCGCCAGTGTCGGTCTCGCCTTTCAGGCGGGGAGGCTGATCTGGTTCTTGTGGCCTCGCCACTCTAATGGACAGCCCGCCCGGGAATGGGCGGGCTGTTCGTAACAGGTGAAATGGCGTCGCGCCCGGCAGGTTGACGAGCTTGGAAACGATGCCCGCAACGGCCACGTTCAATGCGGCTCGGGCGGCAGATACTGTACCCCGAACTGCTTGGCCAACTGCGCGAGAGGTCGATCGCGCGTCCAGAGCCAGGTGCTTGGGGTCAACAGCACCGACGCCAGCAGCGTGCAATCCACGGCGCCGCATCCGCGCCCATGCAATCGTTCTCGGTCGATCCAATCCACAACCTCGACAGGCGTCGCACGCCGGGTTTGCCGCAACAGCGCGAGGTTTCCCAGTGTTCGCGTGCGCGGCTCGGGCAGTGTTCCGCATGCCAGCTCGAGCAGCACCAACGGATGCGTGAGCACGTTATCAAAGCGCAGTAGTTGGATCAGCGCCGGTAGCGGTCGTCGGAAGTGCTCGACCCATACTGACGTGTCGATCAAGACGCTCATCGGGCGGGTGCCTCTGGAGCGCGACGCGGTACGTCCGGCATGTCGGGTACGCAACCGCCCAGCGCAGCCAGGCGTTGGCCGGCTTGGACGCGTACGAACGTTTCGAGCGCCGCCCGGAACAGGTCAGCAGGTGCCATGTCCGACTCGGCGAGTTCGATCGCGCGCGCGTAGAGAGAGTCGTCGACGGTGACGGTAGTACGCATGATGCCTCTATTGATGCGATTGTGCATCAATAGAGGCATCACATTCTGCTGGCTCAATGCTTGACCTGTGGCACGGTGCAAGGAATTATCGAGGGCCTGAGAGAAGCCCTTCATCACATCCAATGGATACCAAAGCGGATCATTCGCGTCGATGCAGATATTCGCGATATCGAAGAAGATATCGATGACGGCGTCGACCGCGAATAGCCGTATCACGGGTCTTTTGGCCCGTGACCGTGAACGCCACCCCGGGTGAAGTGGAGTCGGGCCACCTCGACAGAATGCGTGTCCGCGGGTAATAGTTGGACAAATAAAATGAGAGAGAGGGCAAGCATGCGCAATGGACAATCCCCGCCCGGGCAATTGCATGCCCGCTGGCGGTGCGGCAGCGGATGACATCACGCCGCCGGCGACAACGATCGCCGGCTTGGCAGGGACGGTGTCCGGCAAGCATGATTCATGCATGGGCGTCCGGCGCAATCATTCCCACGTGGCAATAACACGAGGCGCCCCTAATCTACCGCGTTCGTGCGCGAGTTCGCGGAAGGCCGCAAGTGCCAAGCACGCATGTACGGCGCGAAATCTCTTCGGTGTAACGACCGACGCTTCGAATTTCATTCTCGCGAGCCCCTATGAATCTACGTAGCATTGATTTGAACCTGCTGGTCGTGCTCGATGCGCTGCTGACAGAAAAGCACGTGACGCGGGCCGCGACGAAGGTTGGATTGAGCCAGTCGGCCATGAGCAGCGCGCTGCGACGCTTGCGAACGTTGATGCGAGATGATTTGCTGATACGCAACGCCTCGGGCATGGAGCCGACGCCACGTGCGCTGGAACTGGAAGAGCCGCTTAGGCAGTTTCTTCGCCAAGCCGAGCGATTAATCAAATCCGACCGTTCGTTTGATCCGCGAACGACCGAGCAGCATTTTCGACTCAGGATGTCCGACGTGCTTGAATATCTGTTGATGCCGACGTTACTGGCACAACTCGAAAAAGAGGCGCCGGGTGTGACACTTGACGTGATGCATCTGCCGCCACGCGAGACCGTGATCGCGCTCGATGCCGACGATATCGATGTCGCCGTGAGCATGGATCTGGAGCACACGAGCGCGGTGCGATCGACGCCATTGTTCAACGATCGCATGGTGTGTGTGCTGGCACGGGAACATCGGCACGCAGACGACGAGATGACGATGGAGCTGTTTCTCGAGCTGCCGCACCTGAAGGTATCGATCAGCGCTACCGATGGACGCTATGTCGATGCCACGCTCGCTGGCATGCAGCGGGTCCGTAACGTGGCATTGAACGTGCCGCATTGGCTCGTCGTTCCCCACCTGTTGCGCCACTCGTCGATGATTGCGGTGATGTCCGCGCGGCTGGCCGACCGCTTTGCAGAGGACGGCCTCGTAATCAAGGAACTGCCGTTCGTCTCGACAGGTTTCCATTGGTCGATGTACTGGCACCGGCGCCACGACAGCGTACCCGCGCACGCGTGGATGAGGGAGCGAATCCGCGCCGCGGTCGAGCCGCTGGCCTGACGCTGCGTGGTTTTCGTCATCCATCGCGTGTCGATGCCGCGGAATCGGCCTGACCGCGGCCGATCTTCGTGCAGGCGAGCAGGATGCCGACGGCGCCGCAACCTCACTCGTCGATCACCGCGGGGCCGGACATAACGCGTTGCACGGGCGAGAACACTGCGCCGAGTGCCTCGAACTGCGTGAGGAACTCGGGAAACGAGCAGATTACATCGTGAAACCCGTCGATGTGGCTCGGTTGGCGGAACTTCAGCGACGCGACGAACAGCGACATGAAGTTGCGATGATCGCCGCAACTGGTGAAGAATACGCCGCCTTCGTAGTCGGGCCTGCCGCGGGTGACGAAACCGTCGATGTCGCCTTGCTGGTTCCACAACAGCGAGATGTTCGCGCCGAGCTTGGTGGCCTCGGTGACCATAGACTCGATGCGCGACGATTTGTGAAGCCGCGTCACCGAGCCGCCCACGACGCGGAATTCGCCTTCCACGAACAGGCTCAGCGCGACCAGCGTCGGGATGATGTTCGGGCCGTCGCTCACGTCGACCTCATGCGCACCAGACATCCTGGCATGCACGCTGGAAACCAGCAGTTCCTTGGCTGTGTCGTCGTGCATCACCTTCACGCCGAGCGCCTTCACCACGTCGATGAAGATCTGCTCGCCCTGGAGCGTGTCGCTGGTGATGCCGCGGATCACATACTCGCCGGGGAAGATCGTGCATGCGAACAACAGGTAGGACAGTGACGTGTAGTCTGCGTTGATGTGTGAATCGAATGCCGAGTATTCGCCGGGGCGAACGGAGAAATGGCTGAACCGTGCGTCGACGTCGATATCGATCGATGCCCTGCGCAGGAAGTCCACCGTTTGCGCGATGTACGACTTCGACAGCACCGGTTCGCTTTGGTGAATCGTCATCGGCTGGTCCGACAGCGGCGCCAGAAATAGCAGTGCGGTAACGAATTGCGAGCTGACGTCGCCCGGCAGTTCCGCGTGCGTACGCGAGATCCGTTGCCCCCAGTTGATGACGGGCGCCTTGCCGGGGTCGCCGATATGCTGGATGTTCGCGCCGAGCGAAGCGAGCGCGTCAAACAGTGGCTTCATGACCCTGCGGCGCAGCGTGTGATCGCCGGTCAGGATCGTCGGGGCGCGGCGTGCGGATGCAATTGCCGACAGCGTGCGGAACACGAGCCCCGAACCCTTGGCGTCGATAACGAGGGTGTCGTTCGTGAAATCGCGGCCCACGCCCACTATCTCGAGAAAACCGTCGTGCTCGCTGATCTGCGCGCCCAGTTGCCGGCACGCCTGCTTCATTGTGTCGGTTTCGAGGCAGCGCAGGTCATTGTGGATGCGGGAGCGACCGGTCGCCAGGCTCGCGGTGATGATGGCCCGCTGGGTTTCCGGCTTGGACGCGGGAACAGACATGGCCGGCTTCAGTTGCGATGCGGGATTCACTCTCAGGTACATGATGACCTCGGTTGTCTTCGTTGTTTACGTTCACATCGGGGCGATGCGGATATCAGCGTTGCTCGAACGGCTGCCGGGGCAGGGTCGCCCGGCAGCGGCGCTGGCGGAGGGTAGGCTCGGCCGCCAGGGCCCGCAGACGCATCACGCAACTGCATAACCAGCCGTTTTCATGTCCGACATCGGTTTGTTCAGGTGAGAGCCTTCCTGCACCTCATAGAGGGATCCGAAATCGCGCTCCGCGATCGGCAGGTAGTGCAGGCCGGCTTCCACTCGCGCCATGCGGGCCGGTTGGCCGCGCAACAGTCGAACGCCCGGCTCGTTGTGGGCAGCGTGCGGGCCGAAGTAGATCGGAAACGCGTCGGCTGCCCGGTAAGCCGGCAGGAATGTCCGGCGCGGGAGTTTGGACGTGTTCCGTTCGGACGCGTGCAGCGTCAGGCAATGCAGGAACAGTACGCTGCCCGCCTTGACTTCGACATCAACGGCTTCCGATTCGACGACGTCCGACACTGTGCCGCGAAAGTGGCCGTCGATGTCGTGCGATCGGAGTCCGCGGCGATGGGAGCCGGGGACGACGCGCAGGCAGCCGTTTTCCCGCGTCGCGTCGTCGAGGAAAATCAATGCGGTCACTAGGTCCGAGTTCGTATGAGGGTAGTACGAAAAATCCTGATGCCACTTCACGATGCTGCCAACTTTCGGGCCCTTCATGTTGATTTTGCTGTAGTGGAACAGCACGTCGTCGCCGATCAACTGCTGTACGCAGTCGAGCACCGCAGGATCGGCGGCAAGACGTTCGAACACGTCGTGCTTCTGCGTTGGTGACCAGATGCGCCGGACGGTCGAACCGTCCTGGGGCTCCATCTCGAATGCCTTGCCGAGATTGCTCGGGTCGAGCAGTTCATCGATTGCACGGATGGCTTCGTCGATTTTCTCCTGTCCGAGCACGTTTTCGACTACCACGAATCCATGGCGGGCATAGAACTGGGCTTGCTGAGCAGAAATCATCACATCTCCTTCAACAAATGAATGAAAAACGATTACCGGATGGCTGGTTGATGCCGCCGGTACTTTGGCGGCCATGCGTGAAGCGCGAAGCGAGGTGGGACGCAGATCTTGACGATCGATCATCCGAGACTCTCTGCATTCAAGTTAGTACTACGGTGAAATAGAGTGAGTAATGGAATAGCCTGAACCGCACGACCGGCTGCCGCTCATTGTCCTGAAGCTGCCACGCATCGGCATGCGGCAATACCTAGTCCAGCGCGATGTTTCCAAGTAGCGCCGTCCTGAATCGATCCTTGAGGTAGGACCCGTCTCGAGGTGGCATGACGAGGGGCGGCTTGTTCGCCGCGATCTTGACCTGCGAAAACAGTGGGCCGTTGCGTGAATGCACCGAGTAGCGAAGTTCGTTCACTTCCTGGGGTGTACGGGTTACCGATGCGCGCTCGATGCCACATGCCCGCGCTACGCCTGCTAGGTCGACTCCGCTGGCGGTATGGGTGCGTTGCCTGCCGGTTTCGCAATAGCATTCGTTGTCGAGTACGACAATCGAAAGGTTCCGCGGTTGCTGTACGCCGATGGTGGCGAGCGCGCCGAGTTGCATCAGCATCTCGCCATCCCCGGTGACGACGAGCACGGGGCGCTCGGGCTGGGCGAGTGCGAGTCCGAGGCCGACCGTGGAAGCGGCTCCCATCGCACCCCAGACGGGGAAGTTGAGCGGATGATCGCCGGCGGCGGTAATGTCCCACACTGCCGACCCCAGGCCGCCGATCACGAGGAGATTCTCGCGAAATTCGAGCAACGTCGATACGACCCAGCGACGTTCCAGTAACCCATTCAACATCACGTTTTCAGGCATCGGTTTTCCTTGGCGGTGCTTTGTCCGGTTTCGAAGGTGCGAACGGTCAGACGGCAGACGTGGGAAACTCGGGTATCGGTCCGATCGGGTCGATGACAGGCGAGCCGATCGATGGCTTTCGACAGGCCTGAATCGATCCCCCAATGTTGCCGCACCGGCCGCCGTGTGAAGCCGAAGCGACCAGGTTCATCATTTTCCGAACGATTTGGCACCGATCACGCGCTGTGAAATGAGCACGGCGGTTGCCTTGTAGCCGTAGAAAGCCATCTTGAGTGCGGCCTCGACGCTCGGGGCGATGTCTTCTGCCGTTGCGGCATGGATGACGGCGAAATCGAACAGTTCGAAGCACTGGCGTGCAGCCTGTCCCATCGGAATCTGCCACGGGACAAACTCTCCCCATTCCCCCCGCATGGTCACGAGGATGACGGCCGGCATCGTGCAACTGCGGATCAGCGAAAACAGATTGACGCAGTTTCCGACGCCGGACGACTGCATCAGCAGCACTGCACGTTGTCCGCCCAGCCATGCACCTGCGATCACACCGACCCCCTCTTCCTCGGTCGTCAAGGGCAGCGTTCGGATCGAATCATCAGCATCGAGTCTCTCGATTAATCGGGCAAGGCCGGCGTCGGGTACATAGGCGGTTTGCCGGACGTTGAACCTTTTCAACAGCGCATAAATCTCGTCAGGCCATTCGGCCGCATCGCCCGGGGTGCCGAAGTCGTACGACTCGACGTTCGAGGTGGGGTGTGACGTCTGCATTCTTCGTACCTCGGAAAGCGAGCGGGTTGATCTGTACTCGCATGGTTGGGGTATTACAAAACGTCTTGTTGTGCACAAGTTGTGTGCGTCTCCCGGAACATGGTTGCGGGGCATTGCATCGCGCATCCCTTCTTGGGGATGTGTCGGTTACGTCCCATATCGCGAAATCAACGTTGAGCCGGAAAAACCGACGATTTGCTTTCAATGAAACAGGCAAGAGAGATGGTTTTCGGTAATGGTGAATTTTCGCAATAAGACTGCTTGATCGGCTTGGGAATCGATCAATGGTCTCGCTTGATGCATCCAGGAGGGCAATCATAAACGTTTAAATAAAATATTTGAAATTGATATTTTTGATACCGTTATTTATTTGCTGGATGTAAATCTCGACGGTATTGTCGCGAGAGGATGAACGCACGCCGTGTTGGAAGCCGGGCGGTGCTCCAGTTGAGGGCACGGGATCCGGTCGAAGTGGCATGCGAACACCGTGACCTAGGTGGGCTACGAAAGGGACGGCGGCATATCGGCAGCATCCGGCCGTTCTGCCGGCGACGGCTTCGCAGTCCGCATGCGCCTCCGATTCGATTGAATCGTTGATTTCCGGGAATCCGGTTGCCAAAGCCGAGGAAAAACTGCAATCTTTAATCCTGATTTAGATATTTTTAGTATTTCAGGATTTCCCGGCGTCATATTGATGATGCGGCGGGTGCGCTTATACTTTCAATAAATGGCGGTATGCGAGAGATCGATTTAGGTTGAATCGTGAATTATTCCTGGTGTCTGTCGACGTAATCCTGAATGCTGGTAAGGGTGGCCGTCGCGAGGTCGCCCGGCCCGCGTGGTTTCGATTGCGCCGTCGTTGTTGGCGTTGGCGATCCGCGATCACAATCGGTCAGTCTCGGGAGTCGGCCATTTGGTGCATATGACTGCTTCACGCATCACTTCCTTTGACGAACAAGCGGCCACCGAAGGAAGCCCGTTCACAGACTCGCAGGCCGGCGAGGCTCACCTCTTAGACCACGCATGAAACGTTATCTGAACTATATCGATGGGGCTTTTGTCGGTCCTGATTCCAATGCATGGCTAGCCAGTGTCGATCCCTACAAGGGCGAGGCCTGGTGCGAGATTCCGCGAAGCAACGAGTATGACGCGAGGCGCGCAATCGATGCTGCCAGCCGCGCATTCCGAAGCGATGCGTGGTCGTCGCTCAACGCGAGTCGGCGGGGCGCGTTGCTGCGCCGAGTAGCCGATCTGATCAAGGAAAACGCCGAGGCGCTGGCACGCACCGAAGTCATGGACAACGGCAAGTTGATCACCGAGATGCGTGGTCAACTTCGATACATCCCTGAATGGTTCCACTACTATGGCGGCCTGGCCGACAAGATCGAGGGCAGCGTGCTCCCGATCGACAAGCCGGACTATCTGACGTTTACGCGATACGAGCCGCTCGGCGTGGTGCTCGCCATTACCGCGTGGAATTCACCGCTTCTGCTGCTGACCTGGAAACTGGCGCCGGGTCTGGCGGCCGGCAATACGTTCGTGATCAAGCCGTCGGAGCATGCGACGGCATCGACGCTGGAGTTCGCGGCCTTGTTTGAGCAAGCCGGATTTCCTCCCGGGGTCGTCAACGTCGTATCCGGCTACGGGTCCGAGATCGGAGATGCGTTGACGAGCGACAGTCGCGTCGCCAAGATCGCGTTCACCGGCTCCGATTCGACAGGGCGCAGAGTGAACGAGCAGGCCGCGAGGGGATTCAAGCACGTAACGATGGAACTGGGTGGCAAGTCGCCGAACATCGTCTTTGCCGACGCCGATGCGGAACAGGCGATTGCTGGGGCGATCTCGGGCATCTTCGCTGCAGGCGGGCAAACCTGCATGGCCGGATCGCGCCTCCTGCTTCAGGAGTCGATCTATGATGAATTTACGCGGCGGCTGGTAGAAGCGAGCGGGGCGGCCGTACTGGGAAACCCGATGGAGGATGCGACGCAGGTCGGCCCCATCGCCAATCGACCGCAGTACGAGCGTGTGCTGTCCTGCATCGAGATGGGGCTGGACGACGGCGCACGGCTTGCACTGGGCGGCCGCCCGTTCAAGGGCGGCGATGCGAAGCATGGTTTCTTCATCGAGCCCACGATTTTCCGTGATGTTTCTAACGATATGCGGATTGCGAGACAGGAAGTCTTCGGTCCCGTACTGTCCGTCATTCCATTCAAGACCGAGGAGGATGCGGTCGCCATCGCAAACGACAGTCCGTATGGTCTCGCCGCTGGTGTCTGGACGACCAGCATGGGCAAGGCGCTGCGCATGACGCGGAATCTCGAGGCCGGGACGGTGTGGGTCAACTCTTATCGCGCGGTCAGTTATCTTGCGCCGTTCGGCGGGTACAAACAAAGCGGTATCGGTCGAGAGAGCGGGTACGAGATGATCAAGGAGTACCTGCAGACCAAGACGACGTGGATCTATTCCGGCTCGGGCAGTCCCGACAATCCGTTCGTGATGCGATAGTCGACGACGCGAGCCATGCCGTGTGCGTTGCATTCGACCGGCTCCGCGACAGTGCGATCAGAGCCGGGGGGGTGTCAGCAACCTCGATCTGATCGCATGGTCGTACCGGTTGTGACGTTTGCGATCTGCACGTGCTGGCCGGTGGCAGTGCTGCTGATGCACAGGCAGAATCGCGACAATCCCTCCACCCCGCCACGCAGTACGTCACCGGGCTTGACGAGTAGGGCGGGTTGAGTGGCGCCGGTGAAAACAAGATCTCCTGGGCTCATCTGCCGCTGCCGGCCGCAGTTGGTGAGCAATTCCGGGATCTGCCATGACATATCGCCCAACGTCGCCTCGAGAACCGGTCGATTGTTCACGTCCAGCCACAGCAAATTGTTTTCGCACTCGAAGGTGGTGGCTGCAACGGGCATGCTGCAGCCCGTCTGGCGAATCGTCGGCGCAGATCCCGACGCTCCGGATGGCCTCTCAGAGAGGGACGCGACGAAATGAACGGCAACCCCGTAAGCCGACACTTGCGGGTGGGACCCCGACAGCGGCATGCTGGGCGCGGGCTCGCCGATTACGGCAAATATTTCGATCTGACACGAGACGGCGACACCGGCCGGACATGACATGCCACGCTCCAGCGAAACGATCGTACGCATGTCGCGCGCGCGAAACACGGTATCGTCCGTCCGCTTGTGCGGCGGAACATTGAAGTTGCGATCGATCTCGAAAGCGCGATGGATGTCGATGCAGCGCTCCGTGCCGCGGAGGAGCAGTTTCAGGTGTGCCGGCGACGCGGAACTTGCCATCCCGGAGCCCATGATCGGTCGCGCGTTTGCCATGTCGAAGTGTGTTGCATGCAAGGCGTGAGTCACGCGGTTACTCGAGCGTTTCCAGTTCGCCCGAGCGGTGTTCCTCGGGTTCGCGGGTGGAGTCTGTCGCCGCATTGTCGTGCAGCTCACGCAAACTGCGTGCTCCCCGAACACGTGCGGCCTGCTTTTCCCAACTGTCGCGGTCGGTCAGGTAGCGCGGCTTGGCCGCACGGATGGCGCAAACATCGGCTGCTCCATCGCGCAGCAAGTATTTCACGACACCGGTGATGGCGCTGGCTTGGTGGCTGATGAATTGGTCGATGGTGCGTCGCAGGTCGGCAAACCATCGTCCCTCGATTGCTTCGCGAACCCAGATCTGCTCCAGCGACAGTTTTTCCCGCAGCAGTTCAGGGTCGAGCGTGGCCATTTCGAGGTGGCGATAGGCATTCATCAGGAGGTGCGCGGCCGGCGCCTCGCGAACTTCCAATACCTTTTCTCCGTCGTCCAGATGTTCCAGGCCGCAATAGCGTCCGATGCCGTACGAACCGATACGGTCGTTCAACCGGGCGATCAGGTCGACCAGGGGAAGCTCGGCGTCGTCGATTGCCACCGGTGTTCCCTGGTCGAAGCGGACGGAAAGGCTGCTTCGCGAGGCGGAGCGGGTTCGCTTTGCCGTCCACGTGAACAGTTCATCCGGTACGTGGAAGGCCTCCGGATTGTCGAGTGATCCGGATTCGAATTCCCGGCACCAGAGGTTTGCGTCACCACTCATGCCACGCGCCTGAAACGCGGTGAGCCCGAACCGGCGCAGCTCTGCGATTTTCTCCTCGCGTGTCAGCGCCGAGTATTCATAGGGGCTGCCGTGGAATCCGTCGAATCCCAACTGATGCAGCGCCCCGTTCAGCCGGCGCAGGCTGTTCTGCGACTGATTAGCCGTGTGTACGATGGCATCGCATCCGAGCTTCGCGGCCTGATCGACCGCGATGCGGCAAATGACTGGTCGCGACAACGACGAACTAATTGGATACATCGCCATGTACTGGGCATTGCAGCGTAACGCCGGCAACACCGCATCGCGAGCGAAAGTCTGGCGTCCGTCGATGACCAGCGATTTCGCGCCGAAATGCGATGCAATCAGTTTGAGATCGTCGCGATTGACGCCGTCGCCGAGATCGACGGTCAAGGCTGTTACCTCGAGGCTGCGATGCTTTGCCAGTTCCATCAGCACATAACTGCTGTCGACGCCGCCGCTGAACAAGGTCAGGACATGCTTGCAGGTGCGGGACACGTATTCCAGATCGGCAAGGCTTCGAATTCGATGTTGCGTCTTCATAATGTTCCTTGGCGTTGAATGGATCGTCGGACGGCATTTCCGACGGTCGTACTGCGAGGCCGCGACCGTTGCTCGTCGCAATACGGCACGGGCGGCGGCAAGTGCGCGAGTCGGATCAGGCGGTGAAAGTTGGCTGCCGCGGCCGGTCATGCCGACGTCGAAACTGTGATGCGGCAAGGCCGAACGGCTCGCGTCATGCAGGTTGCCGGTCCGGCAACAATCGAAGGCAACTGGCCACGGTGCCGAGCAGCGCGAAAGCACTGCCAGCCCAGAGTGCGACGATCGGGCCGTTTGTCCCCGCGACGTGAAAGCACAGTGCAACCAGCGCGGCACCTAGCGTTTGCCCCAGCAGTCGCGCCGTCGCGACTATGCCGCTGGCGCCGCCGCTGCGCTCGGGCGGGGCGCTGCCCATCAGCGCCTTGAGATTGGGGGCCTGGAAAAAACCGAATCCGGCACCGCACAATAGCATTCGCCACGCAATGTCGAGTGTCGACGGCGCGTGTGGTAGCGTGGCCAGCGAAGCCATGCCGAGGGAGAGTGTGAAGAGGCCGATGGTGCCGAGGATGCCCGCTGGGTATCGATCCGCGAGCCGCCCGGCGACGGGCGCCATGATTGCAACGACGGCCGGCCACGGCGTCATCAGGAAACCGGTCTCGACCTGATTGTTCCCGAGGCCGATCTGCAGGAAAAACGGCAGCGAGACGAACGCTAGGCCTTGCGTCGAGAACGAGCAGACCGATGTAAGGGCGGACAACGAAAAGACGGGGCGACGGAACAGGTCGACCGCCAGCATCGGAGCGGGGTGATTGGCCTGGCGTTTCAGCAGCGCATAGCCGCATACGGCGGCGCCGATCCATTCGGCGGCGATAGTCGGCGTCATGCCGTCGTGCGAAATCGTTCCGAGTCCAAGTATGAGGAGTGCAAAAAAAAATGCACAGAGCAAAGCTGCGACGGCATCAAAACGATGCCGCGCGCGATGGGTGACCGGCAATGTGCCGGCGGCCATCGCGATGGAAAGCAAGCCGACCGGCACATTGACCAGGAACAGCCAGTGCCACGATGCGATGGAAAGAATTGCCGATGCCACGGTTGGGCCGACCGTGAATGAAACCGCAACGACGAGTGCGTTCAATCCCACTCCGCGCCCGAGTAGTTTGGCTGGATACGAGAAGCGAATGAGGGCGGTGTTGACGCTCATGATGGCGGCCGCGCCGACGCCTTGCAACGCGCGCGCCGTGGCGAGCGAAGAAAGCGACCATGCGAGGCCGCAGGCAAGCGAACTCAACGTGAACAATACAAGGCCCGCAATATAGATGCGTCGATGCCCGGTGATCTCTCCCAGCGATGCAAATGGAAGCAGTGTTGCGATCATCGCCAATTGATATGCATTGACCACCCAGATCACGGACGACGGGTCGGCGCCGATGCTGGTCGCAATGGTTGGCAGTGCCGTATTGGTGATGGCCGTATCGAGGTTGGCCATTGCAACCGCAAGCGAAATGGCAATTAGCGCCGCGATCCGTTGTCGCGTCGGCAATCCATCCCGGGATGAGGCGCTGAGGGGTGGCAAGTCGGTGGAGGACATTGCGTAACGAGGCGAGGTTGACGAACGGATACTGTCGCATTTGCCCTGGAATTAATCCAATGGATGTTTGAAATGCCTGTATCTATTTGATGGATAGTGTCGTGGATTGCCAGGTTGTGCGGGACACGCGTGCGGCAACTGCGTGGAACGTTTAGCGTGTTGTGCCAAGGCCGTGTTACCGAGCAGTGTCGGCAGATCGTACTCGCCGTGGTGCATGCGGTACTGGTCACAGCGCAGAGGTGATCCGCTTTAGGAATTCTGGACCAATCTGAGAGCGAGTTTTGCGGCAAACTTGACGCTGAACCAGGAGGTGGTTTGCCATGAAACGGAAGCGCTTTTCGATCGAACAGATTGTGGCCGTACTGAAGCAAGCAGAGCTGGGGATGCCGGTAGCGGATCTGATCCGTCAGGTCGGGATTTCCGAGCAGACGTTCTATCGGTGGAAGAAGCAATACGCGGGGATGCAGTCTGATCAGCTGCGCACGCCGAGCGAGGTCCGCGACGTCGACGAACGGGGGGCGCGCGCAAGCTCGATGCGGCCGGCGGCGTCCTCGTGCATGCCGTGCAAGTAGCGAGAACCCAAGCGGATCAGTCGCTTCATTCATGCGTTGAGGCGAGCCGTCGCTGAAGTGTCGGGCAACATTTGTAACGTGCGGCGCAACGGCATCGCGCTAGACGGTGGTGAGCGAGCCAATTGTGACGAGCTGTGGCGAAGCCAACCAATCGCGCAAGGCGCGCGATGAATGGAAACCTCTATGCGCCAAAAGCAGAAAGAGATCGAGCAGGCGCTGAAAGACGTTCAGGATGGGAGAAGCGGGCTGTGACCTAAAAACTCCACGTACTGCGGATGTGCAACGAATCGGTAGGCGGGCAGTCTGATCGGGTTCTGCTTGCACTTGCCGCGCGGATGGGCAGCCCACGCGGCGGAAGCGGGCGTCCTAATTGTGAGGAGCGAAGCGGGATCGCGCCTCGGCATGGCGACAGACCGCGCAAAGAAGTCGGCAACTGCTTCGCTTACTGCAGGTCAGGCGGTACGTATTGAGCCTCGAATTGTTCCGCCAGTTGCGCGAGCCGCCGATCGCGCGTCCAGAGCCGGGTGCTCGGGGTCAAGAGCACTGATGCCAGCAGGGTGCAATCCACTGCACCGCATCCGCGCCCATACAGCCGTTCCCGCTCGATCCAGTCCGCTACTTCCCCTGGCGTCGCGAGGCGCGTTTGGCGCAAAAGCGCGAGATCTCCCAGCGTTCGTGCCCGCGGTTCGGGCGGCGTCCCGCACGTGAGCTCAAGTAGTACCAGTGGGTGTGTAAGGACGTTATCGACGCGCAGAAGCTGGATAAGCGCTGGTAGTGGCCGCCGGAAATGCTCGACCCACACGGACGTGTCGACCAAGACACTCATCGGGCGGTTGCCTCAGGGGCGCGGCGCGGGACATCTGCCATGTCGGGCGCGCGACCGCCCAGGGCGGCAAGGCGTTGACCGGCCTGGACACGCACGAAGGTTTCAAGTGCCGCCCGGAACAGGTCGGCCGGAGGCATGCCCGGTTCGGCGAGTTCGAGTGCGCGCGCATAGAGAGTGTCGTCGACGGTGACGGTGGTACGCATGATGGCTCCTTTGATGTCTTTTAGCATCAATTTTAGCATCAATTCAACAGCGGCTCAGTTGCTGATAAACGGATCACATGCCGGCCTGAACTGGGGCCGTGACACTTTCGTGGCCGAGAGCCGGCTGAGAAGGTGGTTGCGGCTGGCGAAAATTCGTCATGACGCTGCTGGCGCGCGCATGAGTGGGCGTCCCGATCCGTATGGCCTAAACGCTGCGCGACCATGCGTGCTCGAGCGAATTTTCCGTGTGCCAATGTGGCCGCGGGTGCAGGCAAGCTTGTCGTGCTACGAGCTGTTGCACAAATTACGACTGAGGAGAGAGGTTTGGCCCGAAAAACTCTCTCTGCCTCAGTCGCAATCGATACGCGCAGCCGGTGGCGAGCATCAATTTTACTCAGACCCCATTTAATCGATAATACATATTATGTCAAATAATATACCCACAATACTAAGCGCCACCGCGCCTGCGCGCGTCCCCCGTCATTGGTCTCGCCGATGTTGAGCATTTCAAGCAAGACAACGACGTGTTCGAGCATCTCCAGGGAGATGCCTGCCTGGCGGCCAGCCAGCATCGAAGGGTTGTTGAGCACACACACGCATGGCTTGCTGGATTCGGCAAGTTGCGCATTGGCTTCGAGCGTTCTCTTCAAACCCATCTCGCTGTGCTCCGCCTTGCATGCGCCGCTATCCGCACTCGGTTCGTTGACCGGTTTTGTCAGCGACTCTACCGTGGTCACCGAGCGACGTCGCCAAGACCGGTGTCAACTCCCCCGCATTTCTCTGCAGCGCGGACGACGATGCGCGAACTGCACACGTCCCGTTTTTCTACGACATACATCCACACGGCCTCATGTTTAACTCATGCCCAGCCGGGTCGGGCACATTCCGAATCCTGGCGGCACCATGAATTTCCATGAAGCGAATCAACGCTTCCTCGACTTCTCGCGTGCGGCTTCGCGGCCTTCGTACAGCGCTAACGAACCGGCTATGGAAACGGCCTTGCGCATCGCGAAGCCGCGCCGGGTGTTCAGCCCGATTCCCTCCAGGTGAAGATGACCGACGCATCACCATGAAAACGATGACCGGACCTTTAGTCGTGAACAACGCCGAACCCGAGAATGCCTGCAGCGCGACCTCCAGCAGCCCGGCAGCAAGTGTGCCGCTCGAGTACCCGCCCGCATGCGTCTGATCTGTTTCCCTTACGCGGGCGGCTCGGCCGCCGTCTATCGTGGCCTGCAACCGCTATTGCCCGGGATCGAGGTGCACCGTCATGAGCTTGCCGGCCGAGGCAGCCGCCTGTCGGAGCCAGCCGTGCCCGATATGGCGACGCTGATCGACGCGTTGCTGGACGACCTGGGCAGTTGCTTCGATCGTCCCTTCGCACTGTTCGGCCACAGCATGGGCGCGGCGATTGCCGTCGAACTGGCGCTGCGGCTTCCCGCCCATGCGCAACCGAACCTCCGGCATCTGTTCGTGAGCGCGCGCGCTGCACCGGGCAAGGAGCGCCCCGCTCGACGGATGCAGGCGCTGGACGACCGCGCGTTCATCGATGCGTTGCACGAGATGGGCGGTACACCGAAGGCGGTGCTGGAGAACCGCGAAATGATGGCGTTGATGATGCCGGCGCTGCGCGCGGATTTCACGATGATCGAAAACTACCGGGCCGTGCCCGGGCGCAGGCTGGCAGTCGACATCACCGCGTTCGCGGGCGTGGCGGATGAACAGGTCCCTGCCGATTCGGTTTCAGGCTGGGATGCCGTGACGACCGGGCGCTGCGATTTTCATGTCATCGACGGCGATCACTTCTTTATCCGGAGCGAAATGCGGGCGATGGCCGACATCATTGCGACGCGCCTGCGGCGCGCGGATCAGGTTGCACCGAACGCCCTGCAAGCATGACGGGCATCGCACACGTCGGGATCCGCATCGCGCGATCGGCGTGCCGTGATCGTCGAAGCGAAGCGCATCGCGGTCCCGCCGAAGGTGCCCGGGGGCAACTCGCCACTTACCTACGCGTCAAACCTGGAGTGCAATTGTGCAACGTAATCGAAAGCGGATCCTCGTAACCGGTGGCGCGGGTTTCCTCGGTTCGCATCTGTGCGAGCGCCTGGTCGAACTCGGTCATGACGTCCTGTGCGTCGACAACTATTTCACCGGCACCAAGCAGAACGTGGCCGCGCTGCTCGGCAACCCGAGTTTCGAGGCGCTGCGCCACGACGTGACCTTTCCGCTGTACGTGGAGGTGGACGAGATCTACAACCTCGCCTGTCCGGCATCGCCGATTCACTATCAGTTCGATCCCGTGCAGACCACCAAGACCAGCGTGATGGGCGCGATCAACATGCTGGGGCTCGCGAAGCGCACGCACGCACGCGTGCTGCAAACTTCCACGAGCGAAGTGTACGGCGACCCCGACGTGCATCCGCAACCGGAGACGTACCGGGGCAACGTCAACCCGCTCGGGCCGCGTGCGTGCTATGACGAAGGAAAACGGTGCGCGGAGACCCTGTTCTTCGACTATCACCGCCAGCAAAACGTGAAAATCAAGGTGGTACGGATCTTCAACACGTACGGGCCGCGCATGCATCCCAACGACGGTCGCGTCGTGTCCAACTTCATCGTGCAGGCGCTGCGCGGCGAGGACATCACGCTGTATGGCGACGGCAGCCAGACCCGCGCGTTCTGCTATGTCGACGACATGGTCGGCGGCCTGATCCGGATGATGGGCACGCCCGCGGACATCACCGGCCCGATCAATCTCGGCAATCCGCATGAGATCGCGGTCAGTGAGCTCGCGCAGATCATCTTGCGCCTGACGGGCTCGAAGTCGCGAATCGTATTCCGGCCGCTGCCGAAGGACGATCCGACGCAACGTTGTCCGGATATCGACCTCGCACGCACCCACCTGGACTGGAAGCCGACGGTCGGGCTCGAAGTGGGACTGCGTCGAACCATCGACTATTTCCGCTCGACCCTGCCTGCCTGACGCCACGCCGGTGTCCCGCTTTCCCGTGGCAGACGCGGTACGGAGACCATGCTTCAATCAGCCGTACCGCTGCACCGTTCCCGTTGCACCATTGGCCGACACGAAGCGATGCGGATTCGCCAGTGTCCATCATCCGCGCTGCAAGCCGGATCCATAAGCATGGAAAAACTCGATTATCTCAAGCATGTCGAATCGAACGCGCGAACCTACGCGACGTCGTTTCCACGGCTGTTTACCCATGCCGAAGGCATACGCATGCGCGACTCCGACGGGCAGGAATACATCGACTGCCTGTCCAATGCCGGAACGCTCGCACTCGGGCACAATCACCCGGAAGTCAACGAAGCCGTCATGCGGTTCCTGTCCTCCGGTCAACTGCAACAGGCGCTCGACCTGGCGACGCCGGCCAAGCACGCGTTCGTCGAACAACTGTTCTCGATGTTGCCGAACGCGATCGCCGATACCGGCAAGATCCAGTTCTGCAGTCCGAGCGGAGCGGATGGCGTCGAAGCGGCGATCAAGCTGGCCCGGCATCATACGGGCCGCCCGACGATCATGGCGTTCCACGGCGCCTACCACGGCATGACGGCCGGCGCACTCGCCGCATCGGGCAATCTCACGCCGAAATCGGCCGGCAGCAACGGGCGCGACGTTCATTTCCTGCCCTACCCCTATGCGTTTCGCTGCCCGTTCGGCACCGACGGCTCGGCAACCGATCAACTCAGCATCAACTATATCCGGACGGTCCTGTCCGACCCCGAGAGCGGGATCACGAAACCCGCGGCCGTCATCGTCGAAGTCGTGCAAGGCGAAGGCGGCTGCATCCCCGCTTCCGACGCCTGGCTGATCGAGTTGCGCGAGCTGACGCTGCGGCATGAAATCCCGCTGATCGTCGATGAAGTGCAGACCGGCCTCGGCCGAACCGGTGCGCTGTTCGCCATCGAGCATTCCGGCATCAGGCCGGACGTCCTGGTGTTGTCGAAGGCGTTCGGCGGCGGCTATCCGCTGTCGGTGGTGGTCTATGACAAGCGCCTGGACACCTGGCCGCCCGGCTCGCACGCGGGCACCTTCCGCGGCAACCAGATCGCGATGGTGGCCGGTTTGTCGACCATGCGCATCGTCGATCGAGACGGGCTGTCGGCGCACGCGGAGACGGTCGGCAAGCTGCTGGTCGCCGGCCTCGAACGTATTGCCGAACGCTTCCCGAGTCTAGGCCAGATCCGCGGCCGCGGCCTGATGATCGGCGTCGAAGTCGTGCTGCCCGGCCGCGATGGCCAACCCGGCCCGCCCCATGCGGCGCTCGCGAAAGCCATCAAGCTGCATTGCCTGCGCAACGGGCTCGTGATCGAAACCGGCGGCCGTCATGGCGCGGTACTCAGGTTCCTGCCGCCGTTGATCGTCTCGGAAGCGGACATCCACGAGATTCTCGACCGCTTCGAACAAGCGGTGGAAACGGCCTCCCGCGCATAGGCACGCCGCAGTAACCGTGAAGACCGGTCGGTCCGCGGTGCGTCGCGATCCACATTCAGATAAGGAATAGTTGACCATGCTGGGCATGACGGAACGCAAGCTGCTTGCCGCCGGGGCCTCGCCGTTGCTGCTGGAGCCGGCATCGAGCGGGCGAGTGAACGGGCACGATCTCGTGCTGGCGGTGAACGACAATCGAGTCGAACTCGAATCGCGGCTTCTGGAACATGGCGCGCTCCTGTTTCGCGGTTTCGACGTGTCAACGGTCGCCGAATTCGAGGCGTTTTCGAACGCGGTGTCGGCTCGTCAGTCGGACTACGTCTATCGTTCCACGCCACGCACCTCGATCGGCAACGGCATCTTCACCGCCACCGAGTATCCGCCGAGCGAGACGATCGCGCTTCATTGCGAAAACGCGTATCAGCGCAGCTGGCCGCTGCGCGTCGCATTCTGCTGCCTTTGCGCGCCCACGGCCGGCGGCGAAACGCCGATCGCCGACATGCGGGAGGTGAGCCGCAGGATCGGAGCGCGCATCCTGGAGAACTTCGAGGCGAAGCGGGTCCGCTATGTCAGGCACTACCGGCGGCACGTCGACATTCCGTGGGAAACCGTCTTTCAGACCACCGACCGCAGCCAGGTCGCGGCCTTCTGCGCAGACAACGGCATCGAGCACGAATGGCTCGACGACGACACGTTATGCACCGCACAGATCAACCAGGGCGTGGCCTACCATCCGGTCACCCGTGACAGGGTTTTCTTCAACCAGGCCCACCTCTTCCACCTCTCGAACCTGGACGCATCGCTCGCCAGTGCGGTCGTCAGCCTGTTCGGCGAGGATCGCGTTCCGCGCAACGCGTTCTACGGCGACGGGAGTCCATTCGATCTCGACGACATCGAGCAGATCCGCAACGCGTACCGCGAATGCGCGATCCAGTTCCCCTGGCAGCGAGGCGACGTCCTGCTCGTCGACAACATGCGATTCGCGCATGGTCGCAATCCCTTCAACGGCGAGCGCAAGGTGATCGTGTCGCTGCTGGACCCCTGCTCCCCCGACACGGAAACGCCGTCGGGCAGGTAGTCGGCAAACCGTGACTGCGCGAATGAATGACCGGCCCGATTGAATACGCGCACGAAACGCCGTGTCCTTGAATTACAGGGCAGACGCCGATTTGGCGCGATGCTCTAATCTCAATATAACCCGGTTCAAGAAGCAAGGCTGGCGGGCGCGCCGCGACTGGTCCTGAGGTCGAGCGACGCGACAGTGAACCCGGTATGCGCCCGGCACAGGGCTTGCATCGCGGACTGTCTTTGCCCGCCGGAATGAACGCACGGAGTCACAAGTGCCGTTCATTCAGATCAACGTTTGGCAGACAACGAAGGTTGAGTATGCTTCCCGATACAAAATTCAGGACTGTTACGGAAATACTGCGGTTTCGCGGCAAGATCGAACCTGAGAAGACGGCGTTCATTTTTCTCGATAACGGCGAATCGGAACTGGCCCGACTCACGTATGGCGACCTGGACGAGCGCGCGCGCGGCATCGCCGCCCGCCTGCAGGAGATTGCACAACCAGGCGATCGTGTCCTGCTGGTCTATCCGCCCGGACTGGAATTCATCTGCGCGTGGGTGGGATGCCTGTACGCCGGCCTGATCGGCGTGCCCGCCTATCCGCCGCGCAGGAATCGCCCCGCCGATCGCCTCAAGTCGATCGTGGCCGACGCCGGGCCGGTCGTCGCGCTGACCGACGCAGCCACGCTCGGCGGCATCGCGCATCGCGCGGACGGTTACTCCGACACGCTGGAACTGCGGATCCTGGCGACCGATCAGGGCTTCGACGCACCGGCCGGGCAATGGCGCGCGCCGGACATCACGCCGCAGACGCTGGCGCTGCTGCAGTACACGTCGGGCTCAACCGGTACGCCCAAAGGCGTGATGATCAGTCATGCGAACATCCTGAGCAACATGGCGGTCATCGCCGAAGCCAGCGATGCCGATGCGTCGGCCGTGTTCGTCAGCTGGCTTCCGGTGTTTCACGACATGGGTTTCTTCGGGAAGGTGCTGCTGCCGATCTATCTCGGCGTGCTGTCGGTGCTGATGGCGCCGGCGGCGTTCGTGCAGAAGCCGCACCGCTGGCTGAAAGCCATCACGAAGTATCGCGGCACGCATTGCGCGGCACCGGATTTCGCGTACGACCTGTGCGCACGCAAGATTTCGGACGAAGCCGGCGAACAGCTGGACCTGAGCAGCTGGCGGGTGGCATTCAACGGCGCGGAACCGGTGCGTGCGGAATCGGTGGCGCGCTTTTCGCGCGCATTCGCATCGCGCGGCTTCCACGCGGAAACCATGCGCCCGGTGTACGGCATGGCCGAGGCGACCTTGTTCATCTCCGGCCAGCCGGCGCGCTCGCAGCCGCTCGTGGCCGACTTCGACGCCGACGATCTTGCGCAAGGCGTGGCGACGCGAAGCGCGCACGGCAAGCGCCACGCGCTGGTCTCATGCGGCCGCGCCTGGGCGGGGCATCGCCTGGAGATCGTGAACCCGGAGACCGGTCAACGCTGCCAGCCCGGCCGAATCGGAGAAATCTGGGTGACGGGCCCGAGTGTCGGCGTCGGCTACTGGAACCGCGCCGAGGAAACGGAGCGCACCTTCCGCGCGAGGCTGGCCGGCGATGACGCGCGCTACCTGCGCACGGGCGATCTCGGCTTCGTCGATGGCGAGCACCTCTTCGTCACCGGCCGCCTGAAAGACCTGATCATCGTCGCGGGCCGCAATCACTACCCGCAGGATCTCGAGCAATCGGCCGAGTCGAGCCACCCCGCGCTGGCGCCCGCCGCATCGGCGGCGTTCTCGATCAACGTCGATAACGTGGAGCGGGTCGTCGTCGCCGCCGAAGTGCGCCGCGAAGCGCTCAACACGCTGAACGCCGAAGCCGTCGCCACGGCGATCCGGCGCCAGCTCGCCGAAGTGCACGATGTCGATCTGTATGCGGCGATCCTGTTGAAACCGGCGACGATCCTGCGCACGTCCAGCGGAAAAATCCAGCGCAGCCGAATCCGGCAAGCCTTCCTCGATGAACAGGGGCTCGCGATCGCGGGCGAATGGCGGCGTTCGTTCTCCCGGGAGGCCGCACGCCCGGCCACCGGGGGGCGCGACACGCATGAACTGGTGCAATGGTGCATCGAGCGGGTCGCGCATCTGTCGGGCATCGCGCCCGGCAAGCTCGACCCCGACGCGCCGTTCAGCACCTTCGGGCTCGATTCGAAAGACGCGATCCTGCTCTCGGGAGAATTGCAGGACTGGCTCGGGCAGCCGGTTTCTCCTACGGTCGTCTACGATTTCCCGAGCATTGCCCTGCTGGCGCGCCATTTCTGCGGCGCCGGGCATGCGGCGTCGGACGACACGCCCGTTGCCGCCGCACGCGCGGATATCGCCATCGTCGGCATGGGATGCCGCTTCCCCGGCGCCAGTCATCCCGACGCATTCTGGCAGCGCCTGCTGGAGGGCCATGACGCGGTCGGCGCGTCGAACGCACGCGCCGGCGGCCTTCCGACCACGGGATTGCTGGACCAGGTCGATCAGTTCGATGCGGAATTCTTCGGCATCAGCGCCCGCGAGGCCGAAACGATGGACCCGCAGCAGCGCCTGCTTCTCGAGGTGGCGTGGGAGACGTTCGAGCACGCGGGGATCGTGCCCCGGCATCTCGCCGGCAGCCGCACCGCGGTCATCGTCGGCATCAGCAATGCCGACTACGTCCGGCTGGCGCAGGAACAAGACGCGGATGTCGGTCCGTATGTCGCGACCGGCAATGCGCTCAGCGTCGCCGCCAACCGCATTGCCTACACGCTCGATCTGCGCGGCCCGAGCTGGGCGGTCGACACGGCGTGTTCGTCGTCGCTCGTCGCGGTTCACCACGCGTGCCGCGCGCTGCAGCGCGGCGAGAGCGATGCGGCGCTTGCCGGCGGGGTCAACCTGATCCTGGCGCCGCAATTGAGCGCGTCCTTCACGCAAGCGGGCATGCTGTCGCCGGATGGCCGCTGCAAGGCGTTCGACGCGGATGCCAACGGCTATGTGCGCGGCGAAGGCGTGGGCATGGTGCTGCTCAAGCGTCTCGACGATGCGCTTGCGAACGGCGACACCGTGTTCGCGGTGATCCGCGGTTCGGCGGTGAACCAGGATGGGCGCAGCAACGGTCTGACCGCGCCGAACGGCCCGGCTCAGCAGGCCGTGATTCACGGCGCGCTGCGCGATGCCGGCGTGCGGCCGCAGGACATCGGCTTCGTCGAGGCGCACGGAACGGGCACGCCGCTGGGCGACCCCATCGAGCTGAACGCGCTGACGGCCGTGCTGGGCGAATCGCGGCAACCTGAAGCGCGCTGCTGGATCGGTTCGGTGAAGACCAACATCGGCCACCTGGAATCGGCTGCGGGCATCGCGAGCCTGATCAAGACCACGCTGGCGCTGCACCATCGCACCATTCCGCCGAACCTCCATTTCCGGTCGCTCAATCCGCATATCGCGCTCGACGACACGCCGTTCCGCATTCCGCAGCAGGTCGTACCCTGGCATCCGGAACACGGGCCGCGTGTGGCCGGCGTGAGTTCGTTCGGCTTCGGCGGCACCAATGCGCACATGATCCTGTCCGAAGCGCCGCGCGCCGGAATGGTCGAAGACGATCCGGCGGCGCCCGCGACGCACATCGTGACACTCTCCGCGCGCACGCCCGAAGCGTTGCAAGCGCTGGTGGCGTCCTATGCGGCGTATTTCGACGCCCATCCCGAGGTTCGCTTGCGGGAGGTCGCGTCGACGGCGAACACCGGGCGCACCCACTTCGCGCGGCGGGCGGCCATCGTCGCATCGAGTCTCGATGCGTTGCGTTCACGGCTGCATGCCGTTTCGGCCGGCGAGGCTGCCGACACACTGCCCGCGGTGACGTTTCACTTTTCCGCCGACGACGGCGCCAGCGCCGATGCGGTTCGGCAATTGCGCTCGGCGAGCCCCGCTTTCAGCGCGCTGATGCAGCAGCAACCGGACGCGGCCGAGGCCGGCTTCACGGCCTTCCAGCGCGCGCTCGCGCAACTGTGGATGTCCTTCGGCATCACGCCGGACGCCGTCAGCAGCACGGGCGAAGGGCATCGCGCCGCGGCCTCGCTGGCGGACGTGCCGCAGGCCCCGGACGGCGCCGCGGCGGGCACCCCTGGCATCGTCATCGAGATCGGTGCGCGGGCGGCCGCCTGGGACGCGATCCTGCACACGCTCGCCGAGCTCTACGTCCGTGGCGCATCCGTCAACTGGCACGCTGTCGAACCGCCCGCCCCGTCCCGCCGGCTCGCACTGCCGACCTATCCGTTCGAGCGTCGCAGTTTCTGGCTCAACCCGCGTGCGCCCCGGCATCCGTTGCTCGGGCGCCTCATGACGCAGCACGCGCATTTGCCCGGCACGTGGATCTGGGAGTCGAGTCTCGACGCACCGGACACCGCCTTTCTCGCCGGTCATCGCGTGAAGGGACCGCCCGTCCTGCCCTATTCCGCCTATGTGGAAATGGCGCTAGCGGCCACCGCGGAGATCGGCGCCGACGGCCATACCACGCTGAAGGACCTCGCACTGCATGCCCCGTTGCCGCTGCACCGGCATGCATCGCGCGCCGTGCAGACCGTGCTGAGCCGCCAGTCGTGGGGACCGTTTTCGTTTGCCGTCTATCACCGGATCGAGGACACGAGCGCCGCCGCGACATGGCAGATCTGCGCCAGTGCCGAAATTCACGAATCGGATCGGAGCCACGCATGAAATTCGGCCTGATGTTCTTCGCCAGCAGTGAAGAGGCGCTGTCCGGCAACAAGTACCAGCTCGTGATGGAGAGCGCGCGCTTCGCCGATGCGAACGGGTTCTCCAGCGTCTGGGTGCCGGAGCGCCATTTCACCGAATTCGGCTCGCTGTACCCGAATCCCGCCGTCCTGCACGCCGCCCTCGCCGCGGTCACCGGCCGCGTGCAACTGGTCGCGGGCAGCGTGGTGGCCGCGCTGCACAACCCGATCCGGATCGCGGAAGAGTGGTCCATGGTAGACAACCTGTCGAACGGTCGCGTGGGCGTGTCGTTCGCCTCCGGATGGAATCCGGACGACTTCGTGCTCGCGCCTGACAAATACGCGACCCGGCAGGACGACATGCTGACGACGCTGCGCGCCGTCCGGAATCTGTGGCGCGGCGGATCGCTGAATGCGAACAATGGCGTCGGCAAGCCGGTGCAATTGCGCATCTACCCGACGCCAGTGCAGCCGGAACTGCCCGTCTGGGTGACCGCCGCCGGCAATCCGCAGACGTTCGTCCGCGCCGGCGAAGTCGGCGCCAACCTGCTGACCCACGTGCTCGACCAGGACCGGGACCAGCTCGCGCACAAGATCGCCCTCTACCGCGAGGCGCGCGCGAAACATGGCTTCGACCCGGCGGCCGGCACCGTGTCGGTGATGCTGCACACGTTCGTCGGCGACGATGAGGCGCGGGTGCGCGAGCAGGCGCGCGCGCCGTTCTGCAACTACATCCGCAGCAACATCGGACTGCTGAACGGGCTGGCGCAAAGCCGTGGCCAGTCGGTGGACGTGCGTGCGATGGGGGCGCGCGAACTGGACGAGTTCGTCGAGTTTCTCTATGAACGCTTCGCGCAATCGCGCGGCCTCATCGGGACGCCGGAATCCTGCGTCGAGCGGGTGCGGGACCTCGAGTCGATCGGCGTGGACGAAGTGGCGTGCCTGCTCGATTTCGGTCCGCCGGTCGAGCTGATCCTGGGCAATCTTCCTCACCTGCGCCGGCTGCGGGAGCTGTGCGCGCCGAAACGGCGCGCCGAGCCGGCGAGATTCGATGCCGCCGAGGTGCAGGCGCGCTGCACCGAAACGACGTCGGGCGCGGACTTCAACGGCGAAATCCGGCAGTACGGCGTGCAGATCGACGGCGTGTTCGATGCGATCCGGCAAATCTGGCGCACGACCGGTGAGGCGCTGGGGAAAATCAGCCTGCCGGCCGACGCGCTGGCGTCGTCGCAATTCCAGGTGCATCCGGCGTTTCTCGATGCGTGCAGCCGCGTGCTCGCGGCCGCCATCGATCCGGACGCGCTGGAGGCCGGGGACCTGTACCTGCCCAGTTCGATCGGTGCGGTACGGATTCATCAGCCGCCGTCGTCAGCGGAGGCATGGAGTCACGCGACGCTGCGCAAGCCGGCCGGGCAACACGCGCTGGAGGGCGATATCCACGTCCACGACCTCGCCGGCCGGCTGCTGATCGAGATCGATGCGCTGCGGTTGCAGCAGGTGCGCACCGGGCGCGCCGCCGAGCGGCACGACTTCGCCGCCCTGCTTTATCGGCGTGTCTGGAGACCGTCGAGCATCGAAGCGGCAACCGGCGCTTCGGCGCAGGGCGAGTGGCTGATTCTCGCGGACCGTGGTGGCGTCGGCGCGCAACTGTCGGCCCTGCTGGAAAGCGCGGGCGATACGTGCGCGCTGCACTTCGCCGACGCGAGCGCGGCGCTGCCCGCGCTCGACCGGCCGCTGAAGGGCGTCATCCATCTGTGGAGTCTCGATCTCGCGCCCGCCGATGTCGCCGCGAGACGGCGCGCCAGCGCGAGCGTGCTGCAACTGGTCAGGGCGCTTGCGTCGCGCGCGCCGTCGGCCCGGCAGGCGCGTCTGTGGCTGGTGACGTCGGGTGCGATGAACGTTCTGGATGGCGAATCGACCGCCGTGGCGCAAGCGCCGCTGTGGGGGTTGGGCCGGGCGATCGCGGTGGAGCATGCGCCGCTGTGGGGCGGCCTGATCGACCTCGATCCCGCGCGGCCGTCGGCGACGGACATCGTGCAGGCGGTGCTGGCCGGCGGCCGTGAAGACATGATCGCGTTTCGCGGCGGACAGCGCCACGTCGCGCGCATCGCCCGCGACAATCGCGAATTCGTCAGCCACCGGCCGGTCAGGTTCCACCCTGACGCGACCTATCTGGTGACCGGCGGGCTCGGCGGGCTCGGCCTGCGGCTCGCGGCCTGGCTCGCCGGCAACGGCGCCGGCAAGGTCGTGCTGCTCGGGCGCAGCACGCCTTCCGCCGCCGCCGAAAAGATCCTGCAGACGCTCGACGCCCGCTTCGTTCGCGCCGATCTGTCGCGTCGCGAGGACGTCGCGGACGCGATCGGCGAGATCGCGCGTTCGATGCCGCCGCTCAAGGGGGTGTTCCACCTCGCCGGCGCACTCGACGATGCGCTGCTGGCCCGTCAGGACGACGACTTCTTCCATCGCGCCGGCAGCGGCAAGGCCGACGGCGCGTGGTATCTGCACGAGCTGACGGCCGACCTGCCGCTCGACCATTTCGTGCTGTTCTCGTCGATGGCCGCGCTGATCACCATGCCGGGCCAGGGCAACTACGCGGCGGCGAACAGTTTCCTCGACGCGCTGGCGCAGCATCGGCGCGCGCAGGGCAAACCGGCGCTCAGCGTCAACTGGGGGCCGTGGGCCGAGATCGGCCACGCCGCCACCGACTACGGACGGCGCGCGCATGAACAGCTGGGCGCGCTCGGCGTGGGCACGCTGTCGCCCGAACTGGCCATCGCGACCCTCGAACGGCTGATGGCGTCCGGCGTTGCCCAGTCCGGGGTCGCGCGCATCGACTGGCCGACGCTGTTCCGGGTCGATGCGCCGGCTGCCGGGTCGGCGTTGTTTTCCGAGCTGGCGCAACCGGCCGCGCAGCCTGCGCAGCAGGAGACCGCATTGCTGCGCCAGCTAAACGCGTGCGCGCCGCGGGAGCGGCTCGAGCTCATCGCCGGCACGCTCGCGAAGATGCTGGCCGAGACGTTGCGTCTGCCCGGCCCCGACGCCATCGCGCCCGAGCAGTCGCTGCTCGATCTCGGCCTGGATTCGCTGATCGCGCTCGAACTGACCGACCGCCTCGCCAAGGTGTTCGGCAGGCCGTTCCGCGCGACGCTGTTCTTTTCCTATCCGAACCTGCAAGCGCTCGCCGGGTACGTGCTCGGCGAACTGTCACCGTCGCTCCCCGCGCCTGTCGTCGACGAAACATCGGACGACCTCGACGAGGACGACCTTTCCGAACTGATCGCGCAGGAGATCGGCGCCCAATGAACGCCAAGGCCACGCAAGCACTGAAAGCCGCGCTCGACGAACTGCGCCAGCGGCGCGCGGAAATCGCGGCGCTGCGCTCGGACCGCAACGAACCGATCGCCATCATCGGCATGGCTTGCCGCTTCCCCGGCCGCAGCGATACGCCGGACGCATTCTGGCAATTGCTCGACAACGCGCGCGACGCCGTCACCGAAGTGCCGGGCGAACGCTGGGACATCGACCGCTATTACGACCCCGATCCGTCCGCGCCCGGCAAGATGGCGACCCGCCACGGCGCGTTTCTCGAACGCGTCGATCAGTTCGACGCGGCGTTCTTCGGAATCGCGCCGCGCGAAGCGACCTATCTCGATCCGCAGCAACGGCTCCTGCTCGAAGTGGCCTGGGAGGCGCTCGAGAATGCCCATCTCGCGCCCGAGCGCTTCCGGCAGTCCGCCACGGGCGTGTACGTCGGCATTACCTGCTTCGACCATGCGATCCAGGTGTCCAATGCGGCGATGCCGTCGAGCAGCTACGCCGGCACGGGCAGCGCGCTTAACATGGCCGCGGGCCGGCTGTCGTTCGTGCTGGGCCTCACCGGCCCGAGCATGGCGATCGATACGGCCTGCTCGTCGTCGCTGGTCTGCCTGCACCTCGCCTGCGAAAGCCTGCGCTCGCGTGAAACCGGCATGGCGCTCGCGGGCGGCGTCAACCTGATGCTGTCGCCCGAGGTCATGGTCAGTTTCTCGCAGGCACGCATGCTGTCGCCGGACGGACGCTGCAAGACCTTCGACGCGTCGGCGGACGGCTATGTGCGCGGCGAAGGGTGCGGCATGGTGGTGCTCAAGCGCCTCGCCGACGCGCTCGCGGACGGCGACCGGGTGCTCGGCATCGTGCGTGGCACCGCGGTCGACCAGGGCGGCGGCGGCGGCGGGCTGACCGTGCCGAGCCGCGATTCGCAGGAACGGGTGATACGCCGTGCGCTGAACCAGGCCGGCCTTGCGCCCGGCGACGTCTCCTATGTCGAGGCCCACGGTACCGGGACCTCCCTCGGCGACCCGATCGAGGTCGAAGCGCTGGCGGGCGTCTACGGTCCCGGCCGCACGGTCGGCGAGCCGCTCGTGATCGGTTCGGTCAAGACCAATATCGGGCATCTCGAATCCGCGTCCGGCATCGCCGGCCTGATCAAGGTCCTGCTGTCGTTCGAGCACGACCGGATTCCGGCGCACCTGCACTTCACGCAACCCAATCCGCATACGCCGTGGCAGGACATCCCGATCCGCGTCGCGGCCGATCCGGTCGCATGGCGTCGCGGGGAGCGCCGGCGCATCGCCGGGGTCAGCGCGTTCGGATTCAGCGGCACCAATGCGCACGCGATCGTCGAGGAACCGCCGGTCGCACCGGCGCACGCGGCGCAGCGCCGGTTGCTGCTGCTGTCGGCCAGATCCGAGGCGGCGCTGGCGGCGCTCGCGTCACGCTACGAGCGCAC
The DNA here is from genome assembly GCF_000731655.1 of Burkholderia sp. MSh2. Lineage (NCBI taxonomy): Bacteria > Pseudomonadati > Pseudomonadota > Betaproteobacteria > Burkholderiales > Burkholderiaceae > Burkholderia > Burkholderia sp. MSh2. The sequence goes on from NZ_JPGM01000028.1 coordinate 113,998, forward strand.
GATCGCCGGCGCGACGCCGCAGGAGCACGCCGCCATCTGCCGCGCCGCCGCCACCGGGCGGAGTCACTATCCGTTTCGCACGGCCTATGTGTCGGGCGGGCGGAGCGCGTCGGCGGCCGTGGCGCGCACGGGCAAGACGGTGCGCCTGGGCGCCCGGTTCGGCGTGCCGGACACTGGCGTCGCGCACGCGCTCCACGCATCGGAACCGCTGTTTCGCGATGCCTTCGACCGTTGCGCGGTGCCGCTGGAGGCGCTCGATACCGACGCGGGCCGCTTCGCGGTCCAGTTCGCGTGGGCGGAACTGTGGAAGGGATGGGGCATCCGGCCGGCCGTCGTGTCGGGACACGGCATCGGCGAATATGTCGCGGCCTGCGTGGCGGGGGTCGTGAGCGCGGCCGACGCGCTGCGCCTCGTGGCCGCCCGCCGGGACGCCGACGCGTTGCGCGCCGCGCTTCGGGACATGCCGCTCGCACGGCCGTCGGTCCGCCTGATTTCAGGCTGTCTCGGCACGGAGGTGGCCGACGAGGCGACACACCCGCAGTACTGGCTGCAGCTTGCCGGGACGCCGGATCAGCCCGACGCGCAGCAGGTGCCGGAGGGGCTCGCCGACGGCTGGCTGCCGCCACCCTGCGCCGGCGAGGCACTGGAGCACGCACTCGCGGCGCTGTACGTGCAGGGCGGGCAATTCGACTGGCACGCGCTGTTCCCGGCGCCGGCCCAGCCTGCCACCACCTTGCCGAACTATCCATTCGAGCGGCAGCGGTTCAGCCTGGAGAAGATCCCGTCGCCCGTCGTCGGCCTGGATGCCGGCAGCATCGACGCAGCGTTGCGGCATCTCAAGGCGTCCGGCAAGTACCCGGAAGACGTGCTGAACGTCGTCCCGGAACTGCTCAGGACCGCGTTCGCCCCGGCCGAAACCGCCGCCCCGGCCGTTCCCCCGCTCTATCACGTGGTGTGGGAACAGCAGGCCGCGTTGCCGGCGGCACGGCTTGCCGCCGACGCGTCCCCGTGGCTGATCTTCGCGGACGAAAGCGGTGTCGGCGATCGGCTCGCGGCGCTGCTGCGCGCGCACGGCGCTTCGTGCGCGCTGGTACGCCCCGGCCGCGACTATGGCGGCGGCGCGGAAGCGGGCTGGCAGGTCGCGCCCGAGCAGCCGGACCATTTCGTGCGCTTGCTGAACGAGACCGCCGCGCCCGGGCAGCGCATCGTCTTTTTATGGGCGCTGGACGAAGCCGCGGGCGCGTCGCGCATGTCCACCGCGCTGCTGCATCTCGTGCACGCGCGGGCCGGCAGCGAGCGGACGCCTGCGATCGGGCCCAGGATCTCGGTGGTCACGCGCGACGCGGTGGAAGCCGGCGAAGCGCCCCGCGTCACGGGGCTCGCACAGGCTGCACTGTCGGGCCTGGCGCGCGGGGCGATGATCGAGCATCCGGAATGGTTCGGCACGGCGATCGATCTCGATCCGGCCGCGCCGGCGGACGAGACGCAGGCGCTGCTTCAGGAACTGCTCGGGGAGCACCGCGAAGAACAGGTGGCGTTGCGGCGCGACGTGCGCCATGTCGCACGCCTGAGCCCGCTCGCGCAAGCCGACGCGGCCGCGCTGCGGGTCGATCCGGACGCGGCCTACCTGATCACCGGCGGGTTCGGCGCGCTCGGGCTGCACACCGCGCGATGGCTGGCGGCGCGCGGCGCGGGCACGCTGATCCTGGTCGGCCGTCAAGGGGCGGCAAGCGACGAGAGCCGGCAGGCGATCGCCGAGCTGCGCGAGCACAATGTGTCACTGCGCTGCGAGCGCCTCGATATCGCGGATCCGGTGGCGGTCGCCGATTTCTTCGCCGCGCTGCGGCGCGACGGCGTGCCGCTGCGGGGCATCGTGCATGCGGCCGGCATCGTCGGCTACAAGCCGATCGTGCAGGTCGAGCGCGCGGAACTCGACGCGGTCCTGGCGCCCAAGGTCGCCGGCGCGTGGCTGCTTCATCGGCACAGCGCGCCCTTCCCGCTCGATTTCTTCCTCCTGTTTTCGTCGATCGCATCCGCATGGGGCTCGCGCGACCAGGCGCACTACAGTGCCGCGAACCGCTTCCTCGACGCGCTCGCGCATCATCGCCGCGCGCTGGGCCTGCCGGCCCTGAGCGTGAACTGGGGGCCCTGGGCGCAAGGCGGCATGACGTTTCCCGAGGCGGAAGCGCTGCTGCGGCGCGTCGGCATCCGGTCGCTGGCGGCGGATCGCGCGCTCGACCTGCTGGATCATCTCCCCGCCGTGCCGCAGGCGGCGGTCGTCGATATCGACCTGGCGCTGTTCCAGGCCTCGTACGAGGCGCGCGGGCCCCGCCCCTTCCTCGACCGCGTACGGGTGGCCCGCACCGCCACGGGTGCGCAGGCGAAACCGGCATGGCGCGACGCCTCGCCGCGCGAGCGCAAGCGTCTGCTGGCCGACAGCATCGACCGCGCGGTAGCCCAGGTGCTCGGCTACGAAGCGGGGACGCTGGATCGCGACCTCGGCTTCTTCGAGATGGGCATGGATTCGCTGATGGCGCTGGACGTGCGCACGCTCGTCGAACAGGCGCTGGGCATCCCGTTGCCGGTCGCGCTGCTGTTCGATCATCCGACGGTCAACGCCCTCGCCGATTTTCTGGCGGACCAGTCGTCCGGCGCGACGCCGGACGCGCACGCGACGCCGACGGAGGCCGTGCCGCCGCGGCCGGTCGCGGCAACCGCTGCGGCCGCTGCAGCCCGCGAGACCGGCACGCCGGAGCCGATCGCGATCGTCGGCATGAGTTGCCGTTTTCCGGGCGCCGCGCACGACCTCGACGCCTACTGGCAACTGTTGAACGACGGCGTGGATGCGATTTCCGAAGTGCCGCGCGAGCGCTGGGACGTCGACGCGTACCACGACCCCGATCCGGAAGCGCCGGGGCGCATGGTTTGCCGCTTCGGCGGTTTCCTCGGCGACGTCGACCAGTTCGATCCGGCCTTCTTCCGCATCACGCCGCGCGAAGCGGCCGCGATGGACCCGCAGCAGCGCCTGCTGCTCGAAGTCAGTCACGAAGCGCTGGAGCATGCCGGGATTCCCGTCGACGGTCTCAAGGGCAGCCGGACCGGCGTCTTCGTCGGCATCACCACCAACGATTACGCGAACCTGCAGCTTCGCAACGGCGGCGGCAGCGGCATCGACGGCTATTTCTTCACCGGCAATCCGCTCAACACGGCGGCCGGCCGCATCTCCTATGGACTGGGCGTGCAGGGACCGAGCATGGCGATCGACACCGCCTGCTCGTCGTCGCTCACCGCGATCCATCTCGCCAGCCAGAATCTGCGCGGCGGCGAATGCGATCTCGCGATCGCGGGCGGCGTCAACCTGATCCTGTCGCCGGACAACTCCATCGCCGTGTCGCGCACGCGGGCGCTGGCGCCGGACGGCCGCTGCAAGACCTTCGACGCGGCGGCGGACGGCTTCGTGCGCAGTGAAGGCTGCGGCGCACTGGTGCTCAAGCGCCTGTCCGATGCGCTCGCCGCAGGCGATCGCGTGCTGGCCGTGCTGCGCGGTTCGGCCGTCAACCACGATGGCGCATCGAGCGGCTTTACCGCGCCGAACGGCCGCGCGCAGGAAGCCGTCATCCGTCAGGCGCTGGGCGGGCTGCCCGCCGCGTCCATCGATTACGTGGAAGCGCACGGCACCGGCACCCCGCTCGGCGATCCCGTCGAGGTGCAGGCGCTCGCGACGGTATTCGGCGAAGACCGTGACGGGGGCCGGCGGCTGCGGATCGGCTCGGTGAAGACCAACATCGGCCACACGGAATCCGCCGCCGGCATCGCGGGGGTCATCAAGGTCGTGCTGTCGCTGAACCACGACCGCCTGCCCGCCCACCTGCATCTGCGCCGCCCGAACCCGCTGGTGCAGTGGGACGCGCTGCCCGTCGAGATCTGTACCGAGGCGAGCGCGTGGCCGCGCGGCGAGCGGCCACGGCGAGCCGGCGTGAGCGCGTTCGGCGCGAGCGGCACCAATGCGCACGTGGTACTCGAAGAAGCCCCCGTGCCGGCGCAACGGGCGACGCCGTCGAGACACAAGGTGCATGCGCTGGTGCTGTCGGGCAAGACGCCGGCGGCATTGCGCGAGCTTACCGGGCGCTATCAGCGGCGGCTCGAAGCCGAACCGGGTCTCGATATCGCGGCCGTGGCGTTTTCGGCGGCGGCCGGCCGCTCGCATTTCGCACACCGGCTGGCGCTGCCGGTGACCTCCGTCGAGGACGCCATCGACAAGCTGCGCGCCTTCCAGGCCAGGGAACCTGCGGGCGCGGCGCAGCCCGCCCCCCGCGTGAAGATGGCGTTCCTCTTCACCGGCCAGGGCTCGCAATACGCCGGCATGGGCCGACGCCTGTACGACGCGTATCCGGTGTTCCGCGACGCCATCGACCGCTGCCGCGCGGTGGTCGATCCGCTGCTCGACAAGCCGTTGCTCGAGGTGCTGTCCGCGCCGTCCGAGGACATCCATCAGACCGGCTACAGCCAGCCGGCCCTGTTCTCGCTGCAGTACGCGCTCACCACGTTGCTGGCGTCGTTCGGCGTGGTGCCCGATGCGGTGATGGGACACAGCGTCGGCGAGTACGCGGCGGCTTGCGCGGCCGGCGTCTTCTCGCCGGAAGACGGCCTGCGGCTGATCGCCGAACGCGGCCGGTTGATGCAGGCATTGCCCCGCGACGGCGAGATGGCGGCGATTTTCACCGACCTCGCCACGGTCGAGCGCGCGATCGAAGCCTGTCCGCACGAGGTCGCGGTGGCTGCCGTCAACGGGCCGGCCAGCATCGTGATTTCCGGCAAGCGCGAGCGCATCGCACTGCTGGTCGACGCGTTTGCCGCGCAGGGCATCCGGTCCGTGCCGCTCAACACGTCGCACGCGTTTCACTCGCCGCTGCTCGAGCCGATGCTGGACAGCTTCCAGGCCGCGGCGCAAGCCGTGCCCGTCGCGCGCCCGGCCATCCCGTTCTATTCGAATCTCACGGGCGCCGCGATGGACGAGGCGCCCACCGACGCGTACTGGCGCCGTCACTGCCGGGAGCCGGTGCAGTTCGCGAGCAGCGTCGAGCGCCTCGCCGAAGCCGGTTTCAACCTGCTGGTCGAAATCGGTCCCAAGCCGGTGCTCGTCAACCTGGCCCGCGCGTGCTGCGCGCCGGATGCCGGGATCCAGTTCCTGGCCCTGCAGCGGCCGCAGGTCGAGCAGCAAGCGCTGATCGAAACGCTGTCGAGCCTTTATGCCCGGGGCGTCGATGTCGCCTGGGCCGCAACCGAAACACCCGCCCCCGTGCGCGTCGCCTTGCCGTCCTATCCCTTCCAACGCAGCCGTACCTGGTTTCAGAAAGCGGACACGTCCATGACTCAGACAAGCGCATCACCCCTCGCTGCAACGCCGACCCACGACCGTAGCGGCGAGGTTCTCGAATGGCTTCGCGGCAAGATCGGCGAATTGATCCAGGCCGATCCCGCCACCATCAACATCGACCTGCCGTTCCTGGAGATGGGCGCCGACTCGATCATCCTGATCGAGGCCATCCGGCACATCGAGAAACAGTACGGCGTGAAGCCGGGCATGCGCCGCTTCTTCGAAGACCTGGCGACGGTGCAGGCGCTCGCCGAATACATCGCGGACAACTTGCCGGTGGAAGCCGCGGCGTCCGAGGCCGTAGCCGTGACCGTGGCCGAGCCGTCCACGGTGGCGCTCGCGCCGTCCGCGGCGGGGCTTGTGGCGCCCGCCGCCGCGCCGGTGGAATGGGTGGCGGCCGAAGGCGGCTCCACGGTCGAGCGCGTGTTGCGGGAGCAGAATCAGCTGCTGTCGCGCGTCATGAGCCAGCAGATGGAGTTGCTGCGCACGTCGCTGACCGGCCACGCCGACGTCCGGCCGACGACGGTCGCCGCGCAAGCCGTCACGAACGTCGCGACCGTTGCGAACGTCGCAGCCACGGCCGCGATCGCGGTGCCGGCCGCCGCGCCCGCAGCGAAGCCCGCGCCGGCAACTGCGGCCGCAACCGGCAACCGGCCGCCCAAGCCGATGATGCCGTGGGGCAGCCCGGTCGAACAGCGGGCGCGCGGCTTGTCCGCCGTACAGCAGGAGCATCTCGAAGCGCTGATCGTGCGCTACACGACGCGCACCCGGAAATCGAAGGAATCGGTGCAGGCGTCCCGCCCGGTGCTGGCCGACAGCCGGGCCACGGTCGGCTTCCGCTTTTCGACCAAGGAGATGCTGTATCCGATCGTCGGCGAGCGCGCGGCCGGTTCGCGGCTGTGGGACATCGACGGCAACGAGTACATCGATTTCACGATGGGCTTCGGCGTGCATCTGTTCGGCCACACGCCGGACTTCATCCAGCGTCAGGTCAGCCGCGAATGGCAACGCCCGCTCGAACTGGGCGCACGCTCCAGCCTCGTCGGCGAAGTGGCCGCGCGCTTTGCCCGCGTCACCGGCCTCGATCGCGTGGCGTTCTCGAACACCGGCACCGAGGCGGTCATGACCGCGATGCGGCTCGCGCGCGCCGTGACGGGGCGCGACAAGATCGTGATGTTCACGCATTCGTATCACGGCCATGCCGACGGCACGCTCGCCGCGGCGAACGCGGAAGGCGTCACGGAAACCATCGCTCCCGGCGTGCCGTTCGGCTCGGTCGAGAACATGATCCTGCTCGACTACGGCAGCGACGCGGCGCTCGACGCCATTCGCGGCATGGCGTCGACCCTCGCGGCCGTGATGGTCGAGCCCGTGCAGAGTCGCAACCCGTCCCTGCAGCCCGTCGCGTTCCTCAAGGAACTGCGCCGCATCACCGAAGAGGCCGGCGTCGCGCTGATCTTCGACGAAATGATCACCGGCTTCCGCGTCCATCCGGGCGGCTCGCAGGCCATGTTCGGCATCCGGGCCGATCTCGCGACGTACGGCAAGATCATCGGCGGCGGCCTGCCGCTGGGCGTGATCGCCGGCACCACCCGCTTCATGGACGCCATCGACGGCGGCATGTGGACCTACGGCGACCACTCGTTCCCGGTCGCGGACCGCACCGCGTTCGGCGGCACGTTCTGCCAGTACCCGCTGGCGATGGCGGCCGCGCTGGCGGTGCTGGAGAAGATCGAGCAGGAAGGCCCGGCGCTGCAGGCCGCGCTCAACGAACGGACCGCGCAAATCGCCGGCACGTTGAATGCGTTCTTTGTGGAGGCCGAGGCGCCGATCAAGGTCACGTGGTTCGGCTCGATGTTCCGCTTCGAATTCACCGAGAACCTGGACCTGTTCTTCTATCACATGCTCGAAAAGGGCATCTACATCTGGGAATGGCGCACCTGCTTCCTTTCCACCGCGCATACGGATGCCGATGTCGACCGGTTCATCCGCGCGGTGAAGGACAGCGTCGCCGACCTGCGCCGCGGCGGCTTCATCCGGCCGCACTCGAAGCACGGCGCGGTCGCCGCGCTGAGCGAAGCGCAACGCCAGCTGTGGGTGTTGTCGGAAATCGATCCCGACGGCTCGCTGGCCTACAACGTCAACACCACGCTCGAACTGAAGGGCCGGCTCGACGAAGCCGCGATGCGCGCCGCCGTCCAGGGCCTGGTCGATCGACACGAGGCGCTGCGCACGACGGTGACGCCGGACGGGTCGGGCCAGATCGTGCATCCGTCGCTGACGCTCCGGATTCCGCTGATCGACGCGGACCAGGACGCGTGGCGGGACCAGGAGAGCCGCGAGCCGTTCGACCTGGTGAACGGCCCGCTCTTTCGCGCCGCGCTCGTGCGCCTGGACAGCGAACGTCACCTGCTGGTGATGACGGCCCATCACATCATCTGCGACGGCTCGACGTTCGGCGTCCTGCTCGAGGATCTGGCCCGGGCGTATGCCGGCGCCGCGCCGGCCGCGGCGCCGCTCCAGTTCCGCGAATACCTGAAGCAGCTCGACGGCCGGCGCCACAGCCCGGAAACGAAGGCGAATCGCGCGTACTGGCTCGCGCAGTGCGAGCGCCAGACCGAACCGTTGAACCTTCCGGCGGACTACCCGCGGCCCGCGGTGAAGACGTTTCACGGCAAGCGCGTGTCGCTGCATCTGGACGCGGCGGCAGCCGCGTCGCTGCGCACCGCCGCCCGTCAGAACGGCTGCACGCTCTACATGGTGCTGCTTGCCGGTTTCAACCTGTTCCTGCACCGCATCGCCGGCCAGCAAGAGATCGTCACCGGCATCCCGGTGACCGGCCGTTCCGTGGCCGGCAGCGAGCGCCTCGCCGGCTACTGCACGCATCTGCTGCCGCTGCGCTCCACGCTGCCCGAGCAGGCCACCGTGGCCAGCTTCCTGGCCGGCACCCGGCAGAACCTGCTCGACGCGCTCGAGCACCAGGACTATCCGTTCGCCGAACTGGTCCGCGAAATCGGCGCGCGGCGCGATCTCAACGCCGCCCCGCTGGTATCGGCGGTCTTCAATCTGGAGCCCGTGTCGGCGCTGCCCGGCCTGCCGGGCCTGACGGTCGACCTGGTCGCCCCGCTGATCCGCCACACCGCGTTCGATTTGAACGTCAACGTCCTCGACTCGGGGCAGGCACTCCTGATCGATTGCGACTACAACACCGATCTGTTCGACGAGAACACCGCGGAGCGTTTCCTCGCGATCTACCGGACCCTGCTCACGCGTCTCGCGGACGATGCGTCGGCCGCCGTTGCCCGGCTGCCGTTGACGAGCGAAGCGGAGCGGAACCTGCTGACCGTCGAGTGGAACCGGACCGATACGGACTTCGGCGAGGCCGCCGCGCAACCGCTGCACCGCCTGTTCGAACGACAGGTCGCGCGCACGCCCGAGGCCGTCGCGGCCGTTCATGACGACGACTCGCTCACCTACGCCAAACTCAACCTGCGTGCCAACCGCCTCGCGCACCGGCTCATCGCCCTCGGTGTCGGGCCCGACGCCCTCGTCGGCGTCGCGATGGAACGCTCGCTCGACATGATCGTCGCGCTACTCGCCGTCCTCAAGGCCGGCGGCGCCTACGTCCCTGTCGACCCCGACTATCCCGCCGAGCGCGTGCGCTTCATGATCGATCACGCTCAATTGCGCTGGCTCCTCACCCAGCA
>NZ_JPGM01000029.1:0-194926 GCF_000731655.1 Burkholderia sp. MSh2
CGTTGAACGCGGCCGCGAACACCACGGCCTGCTGGGGCTTCAGCACCCCGGTGGACACGACGGTGGCGATCGAGTTCGCCGCGTCGTGAAAACCGTTCATGAAGTCGAATACGAGTGCGACGAGCACGAGCGTCGCGACCATCCACAATGCGAGTTGGATCGAATGCATGTTCGTGATTCGCTCAGGCGTTTTCCAGCACGATGCCTTCGATGATGTTCGCGACATCCTCGAACTTGTCGGTAATGCGTTCGAGCAGGTCGTAGACGCCCTTCAGCTTGATGAGCGTCTTCACGTCGATGTCGTCGCGAAAGAGTTTCGATATCGCCGATCGCAGCACGCGGTCGGCGCGGGTTTCGAGCGTGTCGATCTCTTCGCATGCCTTGAGGATCTGCGGCGACTGCTTCATGTCGGACAGCCGGTTGACCGCGATCTGCGTCTGCAGCGCCGACTGCACGACGATGTCCGCGAGCTCGTTGGCTTCCCCGGTCACCGATTTCAGGTCGTAGACCACGACGGTGGTCGCGACGTCTTCCATCAGGTCGAGGATGTCGTCCATCGTCGTGATCAGCTTGTGGATCTCGTCGCGGTCGAGCGGCGTGATGAACGTCTTGTGCAGCAGGTCGATCGCTTCGTGCGCGAGCTTGTCGCCGGTTCGCTCGGTGGTCTGGACGTTGGCCATGGCCAGCTCGGCATCGTCGAGATTCTCGAGGAGCATCTGAAGCTCGCATGCCGCCAGGACGATGTGCTGCGCATGCGTATCGAAGAGGTCGAAAAACCGGGTTTCGACGGGGAGGAAGCGTCCAAGCATGGATTCTCCGGGGAAAGGGTGAGCGGGATGCGCCGGGTCAGGCCGTGCACGGGCGGCACAGCGTGCTGTTGCCGAACGCGACGTGCCGGCGCTCGGCGAGCGCGCGCAGGTCGAGCGGCCGCCGGTTGACGATCGAGCTGGCGGGCCCGGCCGACAGGTCGGGATTGACGAAGTACATCAGCGACAGGCGGCGCGCGCGGGTGCGCGGGCGTTCGACGGCATGCTGCATCGCCGGCACTTCGCCGTCGGTGAGCGCCTCGAGGAGCGAGCCGGCCAGCACGATCATTTCGTCGGGCCGCGGCAGCGCGGAAACCGGCGACGCGTCGGGCAGGAGCACCAGGCCGGGTGCGGTCGGCCGGATGAACGACAGCAGGTGGCCGTCTTCGTGCGGATCCTGCAGGTACGCTCGGTCGTGGCTGTCGTGCTGCTGCTCGTACGCGCAGAACTGCAGGTACGAGCTGTGCCGGACCGGCGGCTGCGCCGTGCCGCCGAGGTTGTCGCATACCGCATCGAGCAGGTCCTGCGCGATTGCGTTGATGCAGGCTTCGTAGGCTGCCATCTCGCGATAAAACGCGTGTCTGGTCAGCGCGAAGCCGTGATGCGCGTCGCGCCGTGCGACCCAGTAGCAGAACCGGTCGCATAGATCCGGCCGCTCGGGCGTATGCGAGTATTCGAGCCCGAACGGCAGGAAGCCGTCGGTCTGCTCCGGAAACGAGAAGGCATGCTTTTGCCGGCGATCCAGCTGGTCGTAGGCGGCCGCGAGCCGGTCGAAATGCATGAGCAGCGCGTACGGCATCTTGAAGTAGACGTAGCTGTCGCGGATCAGCCGGCTGGCATGGAGTTTCATACGGTTTTGCATGGTGTTCTCCCGGTACATCGTTCATGGCGTGGCGCCGAAAGGCGGGCGTTGCCGCGTTGCCGGCGCATGGGAAGGCGAGGCGTGGTGTGCGCGATCGGGCCTGTGTCACCGCGGCGCGCGTGACGGCGCCGCGGCGGCTCGATGCCAATGACGGGTGGGATGGCGGCGCGGGTGAGCGCCTTTGCGGCTGTCGTGGACGAGCCGGTGTTGCCGGTTCGGCTGAAGGGAAATGTCGAGTCGTGTCATGCGTGCTCCAGGCGCCGGACGGCACACGGCGGGAGCGTCATGACGTCAACGACGGACGAGCGCTTCCCGCCGAGTCGCGTCGGGCGCGATCGGCTGATAAGAGGCTGGGAATCGGGTGGCCGCCGGCATGGCGTGCGAACGCGCGCCGGCGCAGCTTAATCGGCTACTGTCGTCGTCCATTTCGAACTCCTTTTCATTTCGACGGCACGTGCGCGCCCCCGGGCCGTACACGCGCGGGCATGCGGCCGGACACACGCACGTGACGCGGGTCACGTACGGACGCCGCCCGGGTGTCGAGCGGCCACTGAATTGTCGAGTACGGGAACTTCGGATCGACGGCATGCCGATCCTGAAAGACACCGCATCCTGCTATCCCGGGATGCGGCAGAAGACAAGGCTCTGCGAAGCTTCCTCAGGCGGCAGTCAGGTTGGTGCAGGACCAACTACAACTCGCATCGGTAGGCACAGAAGCCTCCATGAATGAAAACGAGTGCGATGTTAAGAGGGAACCGCGCGGCGCGTCAATCGAAAACTTCGCGGGCGTTTCGTGCGGCGTTCGGGGGCACTTCGTTCCGGCGAGCGTGGGCAGGGTCGATAGCGGGATGTGCCCGGGGCGATCGTATCGGCGAACGCACGCGACCCGATTCGGTCAGTGTGCCGAAGCAAATTCGAGACAGGCGTGCGCAGCCCGATCGACGGGGCGGGTTGCGCGGTTGGCGACGCTCGCGGCGGCGGCGAATGCGATGCGTGCGTGGAACGTTGCCCGACCGCGCCGCAGCGACGGCTCAGCGCTTCGTGCGCGTATCGGACGGGCGTTCGCCGAACATGTGCCGGTAATCCGCGGCGAATTCGCCGAGATGGCCGAAGCCCCAGCGTGCCGCGATCTCGGTGATCGACGCGGTTTCGTCAGGCGCCTGCAGCGCCGCCCGGGCGCGCTGCAGGCGGATTTCCTTCAGGTAGCGCATCGTGCCGGTGTCGCGCCATTGCCTGAACGCGCGCTGCAGCGTGCGCACGCTGCAATGCGCGGCGGCCGCGATGTCGGACAGCGTCAGCGGCTCGCCGGCATGCTCGTCGATGTACGCGACGGCGCGCTTCACACACGCCGGCGCGACGTCGTCGCGGGCCGGCGCCGCGCTCGCAAGCTGCTCGCCGACCAGGCTCATGATCAGCAACTCTTCCACCAGCGGCAGTTGCATCGCCTTCAGCGCGGGCGGCGTGCCGGGGTCCAGCAATTGCCGCAACGTCTGCACCGACGCCAGCCAGCGGTTGCGGTGTGCGTCGGGCAGCGTGCACGACGGCAGCGAGGGCGGCGGCGCGCGTCCCGAGACACGACGCCAGAGATCGGCGATGCGCTGCGCGTCGATGCGCACGCCCATCTGCACGTTGTCCTCGCTGTAGCGGAATTGCGCGCGCTCGTTCGAGGTGACGAGCACGGTCGACCCGCGCCCACCGGCGTGCGCGACCCGGCCGCTGCGAATGTCCGACTCTCCGGCCAGCGTGGTGAGCACCAGGACGAAATTGCCGAAGACTTCCGGCCGGATGGCGATTTCCGTCCCGTAGGCGAACCACGACAGTGCGACATCGTCGCCGTCGAGCTTGAACATGGTGGCGGGCATCGCGCGGTGCCGGGCCGCGCTGAACGCATACGGACGATAGACCTTGCCGATTTCGCGCCGGGCGACTTCCAGATCGTCGGATTCGAACAGCATCGCGCCGCGCGGGATGTCGCCGTCGGACAGCGGCGGAGGGAACACCGGCAGCGACAGGCCGGACCGGGGAAGTCGATCGTTCATGGGGTCCCTTCCTGCGGGAGCGGGGGCGCCGCATCGAATAGTGGCGCGTTTCCGATGCCGGTGGCGTCGAAGCGATAGTCGCCCGCGTCCGCGCCGGGAATCATGGGGCCGTGTGGATGCTGAGCGGATCGCAACGGAACCATGGAGCATTCAATGAGCGGAAATTATACGGCGTACATCGACGGCGGGTTCGTCCGCCCGCGCGGCGGCGCGACCTTCGACGCCGTCAACCCGGCCACCGGCGATCATCTTGCGGAGATCGCGCGATGCGGCGCGGCCGACGTCGCCGCGGCGGTCGAGGCCGCACGGCGCGCGCTGCCGGCCTGGAAGGCGACGTCGTACGAGACCCGGGCCGCGCTGACGGCGCATCCGCACGTGGCGAAGCCGGCTCGACGCTCAAGCCGATCCTGCTCGTCGACGGCCATGCGTGAATTCGCGGGCGCGCGGCCTGCATCAATACACCGGCCGTCTGACCGCGCGCCGCACGGAGACTTCCTGTCTCGACAGACCCCTCTCATCGGAGCATGAGCATGACCTACCTTTATCGCGGCATGGATCGCATCGCACTCGACGCCGCGTACGACAACACCAGGGCCGTGCCGGATTTCCCGGCCGTGCTGGCCGATTGCCAGGCGCGCAGCGCGAAGTTTTACGACACGGCGTCGTGCCGGCGCGATCTCCGCTACGGCGATCGTCCCCGCACGCGCTATGACTGGATCGACTGCGGCCGGCACGACGCGCCGACGTTCGTGTTCATTCACGGCGGCTACTGGCAGAACTGCGCGAAGGAGGATTTCGCGTACGTCGCGCGCGGGCCGCTGGCCGCCGGGTTCAACGTCGCGCTGGCCGAATACACGCTGGCGCCCGATGCATCGATGACGCAGATCGTCGGCGAGATCGGCAGCCTGCTCGACCATCTGGCGAGCGATCGCGACCGGCTCGGGATCGCCGGCAGGCCGCTGGTGTTGAGCGGTCATTCGGCCGGCGGCCACCTGACTTTGCAGCATCGCTCGCACCCGGCAGTCACGGCCGCGTTGCCGATCTCCGCGCTCGTCGACCTGGAGCCGATCAGCCTGTCCTGGCTCGACAAGAAACTGAAGCTGTCGGCGCATGAGATCGACGCCTTCAGCCCGCTGCGGCATGTCGGCAGGGGCGTGCCGACGGTCGTCGCGGTGGGCGGCGCGGAGCTTGCGGAACTCGTGCGTCATTCGGACGATTACGCGGCCGCGTGCCGGGCGGCCGGCGAGACGGTCGAACTGATCCACCTGCCGGGCTGCACGCACTTCTCGGTGCTCGACACGCTGGCGAACCCGGACGGGCGCCTGGTGCAGGCGCTGTCCGGACTCGCGAACCGGTAACGCGTGAGCGGGCGTGCTGGCCGGCGCGTTGTGCTTACGCGTCCTGCGTCACGTGCACGGCGGTGCCGTAGCAGATTACTTCGGTCACGCCCGCGCCGATCTCGGTCGAGTCGTAACGCATCGCGACGATCGCGTTCGCGCCGAGCTTGCGCGCGTCGGCGAGCATCTTGTCGAACGCCTGCTGGCGCGCCTTCTCGCACAGCGACGTATAGAGCGTGATGTTGCCGCCGAAGATCGTCTGCAGCGCCGCGCCGAACGATCCGATGATCGAACGCGAACGCACGACGATCCCTTGCGCGACGCCGAGCGAGCGGACAGTCGTATGGCCGGGCAGGTCGAACGCGGTCGTGACGCGGGCGGGTGACAGGTCGTCGAAGGAGCGGGAGGTATCGGTCATGGCGGGACGCATCCGGCGAAGTGGTCGAACGGCGATTCTATCCGGATGCGTGCGGGCGCCCGGTTCGGCTGCCGGACGTCGTGCGGCCGGTGCGACGCGCGACGCCGGCCGCGCACCCTGCGCGGAGGCGGCGTGTGCGGACCGCACGCACACGCCGCCGGGGGTGACGGAACGGCGTTTCAAGCGAATGCCGTCAGCGTTTCGCGGGTGCGGAACCGTCCCCGCCGAGATCGACCGCATACGCCAGCGCCAGCTTGCCGAACTTCAGCGCGTGATTCGCCTGCCGGTCCGAATTCTCCAGCGTGTCGTTTACGGTATGGATGTACGGGTTGTCGTTCTTGTCCGCCTCGAAAGGGAACGAGGCCGGGTAGCCCTGCGCATTCCACGACGCGTGATCCGAGCATGCATACCCGCACTGCGACGTGCCGACCGCGAGTTCGGGCAGGTAAGTCTTCGCGAGGTTGGTCAGGTACGTGTTCTGCGCCGCGTTCGTGTAGTCGGTGATCAGGTAGATATCCTTCGGGTCGCCCTTGTAGTTCGTCATGTCGAGTTGCAGCACGCCGACCACGTTCGCATTCTGCGCGCGGAACTGTTTCGCGATCGCCTTCGAGCCGAGCAGGCCCGCTTCCTCGGCCGCGTACCCGACGAACTTGATCGTCCGTTTCGGCCGATAGTTGTTCGCGAGCAGCACGCGCAGCGCTTCGGTGAGGCTCGCGATGCCCGATGCGTCGTCGTCCGCGCCCGGCGAGCGCGTGTTCTCCGTCGTGCGGCCGACGGTCGAATCGAGGTGGCCGCCCAGCACGATCGTGCCCGCGGCGGGATCGCTTCCCTTGATCGTCAGGATGACCGATTTCTGCGGAAAGCCCGTGTGCGCGAATTGCTCGACGGCGACGTCGGCGCGCGAGCCCGCCAGTTGCTTCCATTGCAGCGCGAGCCAGTCCGACGCGGCGACGCCGTGCGACGTCGTGTAGTAGCGGTTCGTGAAGCCGGACAACGACGTGATCGTGCCGACGATGTTGCTGGCCTGAAGCTGCTGGATCCACGTGCCGATCTGCGGCGCGTTGGAAACCTTGTACGTGGCAGCCGCGGCCTGCTTCGCGAGCGTCGTCGGCAACGGCTGCAGTGCCTGGCGCGCTTCGTCGAACGAGTCGTGCACGACATAACCGGGCCCGTGGCCGCGCGTGTGGTGGACGGCGTGGGCCAGTTCGCCGAGCCGTGAATCGTCGATTTCGACGACGTGAACGGTGTCGCGGCCCGTGGCGCCGTCGGCCGTCTTGCCGGCGTCGAGGGTCGTACTGTATTGCGCGGTGGCGCTTGCGTCGATGCGTTGCAACTGGCGGAACGCCGCGTCGCCGAGCGTGATCCACACCGGTGTGGCGTGCGCGGCGGCGGTCAGCAGCATGCCGCCCAGCGCGGCGCTCAGGCGGGTGAGTTTCGGAATAGGCATGTTCGATCTCGTGAGGAGGGCGATGTCGAGGAAGAGGGCGTGCCGCGGGTCGTGCGGCGCGCCCCCGCCTGCTGCGGCATTACGACTTCTTCGGCACGGTCACGCCGTACGTGCAGCTCTGGTTGTACGCATTGCCGATCGCGGTGAGCTGCGCGCTGCTGTAGCCGAGCGCGGACGCCGCCGTCAGCACGGCCTGCGCGGCGGCCTTCTGGTTGGTCGAGCTGTTGGTCATCGACAACCCCTTCAGGAATGCCTTGTCCATCGCCTGCGCACCGATCGCATCGCGCGCGACGAGGTTGCACGACGCCCAGTACTGTCCGGCCGTGTGGATCTCCGCGCCGCGCGCCTGCGCGTAGGTGCGCCCGACGTTCCAGTTGGTCACGCGGCCGCCCCAGTACTCGTTGTGGCCGTCCCAGTTGTAGACCCAGTGGTACTGCGCGTCCGACGGGCTCCACTGGTTGAAGTCGCGGCTGTACGCGGCGGCGAGATAGTCGCCGGTGCCTTCGGAGAGCCCTTCCTGTTGCGACAGGCCGCCGTTCGTCACCCAGTCGTGGATGCCGTGGCCGAGCTCGTGGATCACGACGTCCGCATCTTCCGCATCGTCGACGCCGCCCTGGCCGAAGGTCAGCCGGCCGCTGCTCGACGAATACGACGAGTTGTCGTCGCCCGATTCGCCGTGCGGGTCGTACTGCACGCCGCCCTTGTACTGGTACGGCATCGCCTTGATGCCGAGCGTCTGGTTCACGTAACGCAGGAACGTGTCGATGTGGTAGTACGCGTTCACCGCCTCGAAGTACAGGTTGCCGCGCGTGAACTCGAACGTGGGCGTCGTCTGCGCGGGGCACGCCTTGTCGAGCGGCGCGTCGAAATCGATGCACGCCGCGTACGGGCCCGTCAGCGTATAGCTCCCGCCCGACTGCGCGAGATCCTTCAGCGTCACGCGCACGCGCGCGGCGGTGAGCTGCGGCGAATCGGCGTCGTTGTTGTCCTTGTAGCCCGTGCTGCCGTAGCTGCTTTTCGTCGACGACAGCGGGTCCGGCCGGAACACGAAGCCGGTGCCGTCGGTCGCGTAGAACGCCTTGTCCTCGGCACGCAGCACTTCGCCGCTGCCCGCGTCGATCAGCAGTTCCCAGTCGCCCTTCGGGCCGTCCTGCGGGCGGCCGCGCACTTTCCACGCGGTATGCGTGCCGGCCTTGTCGACGAAGGCGACCAGCTGTGCGTCCAGATTCGTGAAGCCGCTCACGCCGAGATAGGCGCGTGCGCGGTCGTACGCCTGCTGCTGGTCGACCGCCTGCGACTTGCGGGACGTCGCGACCGCGCCGTTGATCGTGTTGCTCGCGACGTACAGGATGCGGCCGTCCTTCGCGACCGTCACCGCGATGTCGCTGCCGTACACGGGCAGCCCGGCCGCCTGCTGCTGCAGGCGCACGACCGTGAAGTCGGCGTCGCTGCGCTCCGACGTGACGGCGAGGCTCGCGAGCGCGGCCTGGTCGAGCCCGAGCTGCGCGGCCTGCGACGCAACGAAGTCGCGCGCGGCGGCTGCGGGCGTCGCGGCGGCTTTCTTCGCGCGATACGCGGGGTTGTACAGCGTGACGGCGACGCCGTCCGCGCGGAACTGCCCGGCGGCCGTATCGGCTTTCGCGGCCGGCGGCGCGACGCCGCGCGTCAGGCTTTCGCGCAGGCTCGTGACTTGCGGGTTCGAGACTTTCGTATCGGCCGCGCTGCCGCCGACGATGCCGAAACCGAGCGCGAGACCCAGGGCGATCGGCAATGCTTTGCGTGATGTCTGCATGGGTGATCCTCATCTGAACGGTTGGACACGCCCTCGCGCTCGTGGCGCGCAGGCACGACACGGCCCGCGCGCCGGCTCGATCGAGCCGGCGCGGCGAAGCGGTGTTGGGAACCTCGACTGACTTAGTACACCTGAATGTCAGGTCGAAAAGAAACGGGCGGAGGAAAAGCGGGCAGGGAAGCAGGCGAAGAAGCGAACGGCAGGCAGGTGCAGCGATGGCGAATCGAGCATCGTCATGTCATACCCCTCGGATCGGTTCGGATATCGGTCGGCAGCCTGCGCAGCCCGATCGTCGTCGGCTGCGCGGCACACGCCTCGTTAGGCTGCCTATCTAATTTCGAGATATGTTACAGAATATTTTCAACGGGATTGCAATTTATTTTCGATGGCCGCTTCGGGCCGCCGATCAATCGCCGGCATTGTTCAACGAACAGCGGAAAACGCTGCCGGAACGTGCAATACCGCGCGGCATTGTGATTGAAACGCGGGACGATCAGCGCGTCGCACGCCGGTCGCTGCGCGGGCTCAAGCCGAATCGCGCGCGATACGTGCGAGAAAAATGAGATGGCGATTCGAACCCGCACGCGACGCAGACCGACGTGATGCTCATGTCGGTCTGCTGCAGCAGCTCGCGTGCCCGATCGAGACGCAGGTTCAGGTAGAAATGCGTCGGCGTGTCGTTCAGCGTCGCGCTGAACAGGCGTTCGAGCTGGCGGCGGGTGATCGAGACGTCCTGGGCGAGCGCGTCGGAGCCGAGCGGATTTTCCATGTGCCGCTGCATCGTGCCGATCACCTGGATCAGCTTGCGGTTGTGCACGCCGTAGCGGGCGGCGATCTCGAGCCGCTGGCTGTCCGAGCGCTGGCGGATGCGGCTGACGACGAACTGCTCGGAGATCGCCGCCGCGAGATCGGCGCCGTGCCGGCGGCCGATCAGGTCGAGCATCATGTCGATGGACGCGGTGCCGCCCGCGCACGTGATGCGCCGGTCGTCGATTTCGAACAGCTCCTGTGTCGCGTTCAGGCCCGGATAGCGTTCGCGGAACGCCGCCAGCGCTTCCCAGTGCAGCGTGAGCGGCTGCGACGCGTCGAACAGCCCGGCTTCCGCGAGCACGAAGCTGCCCGTGTCGATCCCGCCGAGCGTCGCACCATGACGGTGCTGGCGCCGCAGCCAGTCGCCGAGCGTGCGCGTGTAGCACACGAGCGGATCGAAGCCCGCGACGACGAAGACCGTATCGACCTTTCCGACCGCCTCGCAGGCGGCCTCGGCGGCGACCGGAATGCCGTTGCTCGCGGCGACGGGCGCGCCGTCGGCGCTGATCACGTGCCAGCGGTAGAGCTCGGTGCGAAAGCGGTTCGCGACGCGCAGCGGCTCGACCGCGGACATGAAGCCGAGCGCGGAGAAGCCGGGCAGCAGCAGGAAATGGAAATCCTCGGGCATCGGGGCGGGGGATGGAGTCCGGTGGTCGTCAGGCATCGCGCGGCCCGGCGAGCGTGCCGGGCATGCGCCGCGTCCGGCGCGCGCCGGGCGGTCAGCGGAACATTATCGCGGGTTTTGCGCGGCCTCAGCGCGTTTTCGCGCCGCGCATCGAGCGGCGCGCGGTGGCCGACGGCAATTCGCCGAATTGCGCCTTGTACGCATTCGCGAAGTGCCCGAGATGGATGAAGCCCCAGCGTGCGGCCGCATCGCTGATCGGCAGGTCGGCCTGCCGCGTGTCGAGCAGCATCCGCCGCACCTGCGACAGGCGCAGTGAGCGCACGTAGTGCAGCGGGCTCATCTGCACGACCGACTGGAAGCTGTTCTGCATCGTGCGCCGGCTCACGCGCAATTGCGCGCACAGGCTCAGCACGTCGACCGGCGCTTCCGGATGGCCGATCACGTAGTCGTGCACGCGGCGCACGATGTCGGCGCGGCACGCATGCGTGAGCCGGTTCGACGGCTCGGGCATCCGGTACGTGAGGAGATCGACGAGCACGTTGCCGATTTCGCCGCGCAACGCGCGTTGCGCGCGCACGTCGCGGTACATGTCGGGTGCGCCGAGCACGCGTTCGAGTTGCGTCGCGATCTGCACGCCCGCACGCATCAGCGCGGCAGTGGGCATGTCGACGACGCCGCGCCGCAACGTGGCTTCGTCGAGCCGGACATCGGCCGCATCCTCGACCTGCTGCAGCAGCGCGCGATCGGCGACGACGCCGATCAGCGACATGTCGTCGGGCGAATGCAGCTCGAACGGCGCACCGCCGCGCGCCATCACCATCGTGCCGCGTTCGATGCGCACGCCGCCGAATGCGAACGCCCCCGAGCCGGTGAGCGGCATGCCGAACACCGTATGGTCGTGCGGCAATCGTCCGCGCTGGATGATGCGGACGTTGGCGGTTTCCTGGAACAGTTGCAGGCCGTCCAGCAACGCGTGCTTGACGGTGCTGCGATACGCGCCGGGGCCGATCTGGTCGTAGCGCTGGTTCCAGCCGCGCAGCGCGTCGGCATGCCGGTCCGCGTCGTCGAACCTCTCGTGAAACACGAACACGGCGCCTCCGGGCGTATCGATCAGGATCGCGCAAGGTTAAACCGGCCGGGCGGTCGGCGCAATAAGGGGCCGCGCTATCCGGCAGGTCTTCGTTCGAGGGTCGGAAACCACCGGCCGGCGCGGCTTTCAGGCGGATTTCCAATATCCCGAATCGGCACGCACGCGGTGCCGGTCCGGGTGCTGGACGGTTTTTTTGTCGCACTACAGTCGCCCCACATTACGTGAATCCCCACTGGAGGCGACATGAGGACAAGGCGACGAACCGCGGCGCTCGCGGCGACGCTGGCGTTCGCGGCGGCATGGGCCGGCGGCGCGAACGCGACGGAAAAGCCCGAGGAACTGGTCGTGCAGAAGATGCCGCCGTGGCATCCGCACGAGGTCTATATCGTCGACATCTCGATGCCGTCGATGACCGACGGACGCATCTACGTGTACGACGCCGACGCGAAGCGGCTGCTCGGCCAGATCGACGGCGGCTTCGGCCCCGGCCTCGCGATTTCGCCCGACCGCAAGACCAGCTTCGTCGCGACGACCTACTTCTCGCGCGGCTCGCACGGCACGCGCACCGACGTCGTCGAGATCACCGACAACACGACGCTCGATCATGCGGGCGAGATCGAGATTCCGCCGAAGCACGCGCAGCACGTGCCGTCGCCGTACAACACCGCGTTCAGCGCGGACGGCCGGCGGCTGTACGTCGCGAACATCACGCCGGCGGCGTCGGTGACGGTGATCGACGCCGTGTCGAAGAAGGTGCTGTCGGAGATCGACACGGCGGCCTGCGTGCTCGCGTATCCGTCGGGCAACGACCGCTTTACCGCGCTGTGCGAAAGCGGCAAGGCGCTGACCGTGACGCTCGACGCGAACGGCAAGGAAACCGGGCGCGCGCTGTCGGACGCGTTCATCGACGTCGACAAGGATCCGGCGTTCGTGAACGCGTCGCGCTACGCGGGCGGCTATCTGTTCACGACTTACGGCGGCAACGTGCGAAGCGCGGATTTCGGCGGCGACAAGCCGGTGTTCGGCAAGCCGTGGCCGCTGCTGACGGACGCCGAGCGCGCCGAGGGCTGGCGCCCCGGCGGCATGCAGCAGACGGCCGTGCAGGCGCGGCAGAACCGCTACTACGTGCTGATGCACCGCGGCGGCGAGGGCTCGCACAAGGAGCCCGGCACGCAGGTGTGGGTGTACGACCTGAAGTCGAGGCAGCGCGTCGCGCGCTGGGATCTCGCGCAGCAGAAGGTCGATCCGCTCGTGTCGATCCAGGTCAGCGAGGACGACAGGCCGTTGTTCTACGGGCTGACGGCGACGTCCGACCTCGTCGTGATGGATGCGGGCACCGGCCGGCTGCAGCACGTCGAGAAGCAGATCGGCAATACGTCGTCGCTGCTCGTCAACCCGTGAGGCCGCGATGATCCTCGATCCCGTCCTTGCCACCGGCGCGCCGGCCGGCGCCGCCGTCGTCGTGCTGCTCGGAGCCTTCGCGAAGATGCGCCGGCCTGCCGCGTTCAGCCAGGCGCTCGCCGGCTATCGGTTGTTGCCCGACGCGCTGACCGCGCCCGTCGCGTTCGCGATTCCGCTCGCGGAACTCGCCGGCGCCGCCGCACTGCTGTTTCCCGACACGCGCACGGCCGGCGCGATCGGCCTGATCGCGTTGCTCCTCGCCTTTGCCGCCGCGATGGCGATCAACCTCCTGCGCGGCCGAACCGACATCGACTGCGGCTGTTCCGGCTTCTCCACTGCGCGGGCGGATGCCCCGCGCGGCATCGGCTGGCTGCATGTCGGACGCGCGCTGCTGCTCGTCGCACTGGTCGCGGCCGCGCTCGTCGAGCCGGGCGGCCGCGCCGTCGTGTGGTTCGACTACCTGACGCTGTGCTTTTCCGTGCTGCTGACCGTCTGCGCGCTGCTCACCGTCGACGTGCTGCTCGCCAACGTGCCGCGCCTTTCCCACCTGAGGAATTCATGATGCAAACCGCTCTCACCGTTTCCACCGCCCTGCTGTGGGTGGCCGTCCTCGCGCTCGGCGCGATCTGCCTCGCGCTCGTGCGCCAGATCGGCATCCTGTACGAACGCATCATGCCGGCCGGCGCGCTGATGATCGACAAGGGGCCGGCGGTCGGCGCGATCGCGCCGACGTTCGAACTGACCGACCTGCGCGGCTCGCACGTGAAGGTCGGCGGCATCGATGCATCGGGCAAGGCGACGCTGCTGTTCTTCCTGTCGCCGACGTGCCCCGTCTGCAAGAAGCTGTTGCCGCTGCTGCCGTCGCTGCAGGCGAGCGAAGCGACGCCGGTGAACATCGTGCTCGCGAGCGACGGCGATGCGGACGAACACACGCGCTTCGCGCGCAAGCACGACCTCGGGCGTTTCCCGTACGTGCTGTCGCAGGAGCTGGGTCTCGCGTACCAGATCGGCAAGCTGCCCTACGCGGTGCTGCTCGACGAAACCGGCACGGTGCGCGCGAAGGGGCTCGTCAATACGCGCGAGCATCTCGAAAGCCTGTTCGAAGCGAAGGAGCGCGGCGTCGCATCGCTGCAGCAGTTCGTGCACGGCGATCACAGCCACGACGCGCACGCGCAGCACGCATGACCGGCCGAACCTCTTTCAACGTCAAGGGAGAACAACGACATGGGCCTGTTTGATTCATGGTTCGAGCGGTCGGCGCGCGGCGTCGCCCAGCACAGTTCGCGGCGCAGTGCGATGGCGAAGCTCGGCAAGGTGCTGGTGGGATCGGCGATGCTGCCGCTGCTGCCCGTCGATCGCACCGCGTATGCGGCCGATGCGGCGTCGGGCACCGCGTCCGGCGCCGGCGCCGCATCGGGCGCGAGCGATGACCGGACGAGCTGCGACTACTGGAAATACTGCGCGATCGACGGCTGGCTGTGCAGCTGTTGCGGCGGCACGTCGAGCAGTTGCCCGCCGGGCACGACGCCTTCGCCGATCACGTGGATCGGCACCTGCCGCAATCCGCACGACGGTTCGGACTACATCGTGTCGTACAACGATTGCTGCGGCAAGACCTCATGCGGCAAGTGCTTCTGCAACCGCAACGAGCGCGAGAAGCCGCTGTACAAGCTGTCGTTGAACAACGACATCAACTGGTGCATGGCCAACGGTAATTCGAACTATCACTGTTCGGTTTCGGTTCTGCTGGGAGCGGCGAAGCAATGAAAGGGAAGCAAGCAGGAAGGATTGCGGTTGCGTGCATTGCGGCCGTGGCAGCCTTTGCATGGTCAGGCGCCGCCGATGCGCAGGAAGCCGTGCACTACCCGGCCGGCAAGAGCCTGTTCGATGCGCAGTGCGCGGTGTGCCACCAGGCGGGCGGCAAAGGGCAGGACGGGCTCGCGCCGCCGCTGACCGAGTATCCGGGCAAGTACGCGGCGGCCGAGCCGGGGCGGGCGCAACTGGTCGCGACGCTGCTGCACGGCATGTTCGGCGAGATCAAGGTGCACGACAAGCGTTACAACTTCAAGATGCCGTCGTTTGCGAGCGCGAGCGATGACGATATCGCGCACGTGCTCAACTATGTCGTGTTCGATCTCAACGCGCAGCACGGCGATGCGAAGCCGTTCACGGCGGCCGAGATCCGCGCGGCGCGCGCGAAGCAGATGGACGGCACGGCCGTGCATGCGCAACGCGATGTCGTGATCAAGGGGCTCGGCCTGTGAACGTTGCCCGCGCGTCTCGCGTTTGCGACGCCGCGCCGCGCACGCGGTGCGCGGCGGTATTGCGGCTCGGCAACCTGACGCGCCGCCTGTCGCCGCTGCTGATGCTGGCCGGGGCGGTCGTCAGCTTGATGACCGCGGCGCCCGCGCATGCCGAAGGCACGGCCGACGCGGCGCTCGCACGGCAGCACTGGGTGCTCAACTGCATGGGTTGCCACACGGCGACGGGCGGCGGCATTCCCGGCAAGGTGCCGCCGCTCGCCAAGTCGCTCGGTTATTTCACGCATCTGCCGGCCGGGCGCGAGTATGTGATGCGCGTGCCCGGCGCGTCGAACTCGGCGCTGTCGGACCAGGAATTGGCCGACGTGCTCAACTGGGTGCTCACGACCATGAACCGCGATGCGCTGCCGCGCGACTTCAAGCCCTATACGGCCGCCGAAGTCGCCGCGCAGCGCCGTCCCGCCTTTGCCGACGTCGCGACCGTGCGCGCCGGGCTGGTCCGCGCGTTGCAGGCGCGCGGGATCGACGGCGTCGCGGATCGCTACTGAGCGACTCATTCAAAAAATCAAGGGAACCTGATCAGGGAGACCTGGAGATCGCGAACGGCAACGCCGATATCGTGATCGTTCGTGTGCGGGCGCCGCGCCGCGATCCGCGCGTGCGCTTCGTCGAACTCGCGGCCGAGCGTTTATGCGCGGCCGTGCCGGCCGATCATCCGCTGGCGGGCGCAAGCGCACGGCGATCTCGCGGCAGCGGCGCGAGCCGTTCGTATCGGCCATGCATCGGGAGCGGGGCGGGCTGGCGCGCGTCGTGATCGACCTCTGCCTGAAGCGGGGATTCGTGCCCGCTACCGCCCGGATCGTGTCGCTGAAGACGTCGATGCTGAATCTCGTCGCGCCGGGCACGGCGTCGCGATCGTGCCGGAACGGATGGCGAGTCTCGGTAGCGACGGGGTCGTCTTCGTGCCGATTTCCGATGAAGACGCACGGTCGGGTTGCGCGCTGGTGTTGCCGGTCGAGCCGACGGTGCGGCGGACGCGTTCGTGCGGGTGGTCGCGGGACGCAGGCAGGCCGACGATTGACGGGCACGCCGCGAGCGATCTTGCCGGACAAGAAAACCGCGCCGCGTTAGCCGTTTGCATAGCCGATCGGCCTGCTTGCTCCCCGCGACCCTCCGCGCCTGTTCCTGGAAAAACGAAACCCCACGCTCCGGAAAACGTGGGGTTCGTCAGCAGTCTGAGCCAACCCGTAACGGGTTGGCTTTTTGCCTGGAGATGACCGGTATCAGAACTGGTTCATCGTGTTGTCCTTGCCTGCCGCCTTCAGCGCTGCGTCGCCGCTGAAGTATTCCTTGTGATCGTCACCGATGTCCGAGCCGGACATGTTCTGGTGCTTCACGCAGGCGATACCCTGGCGGATTTCCTTGCGCTGCACGCCGGCCACGTAGCCCAGCATGCCCTGGTCGCCGAAGTATTCCTTGGCCAGGTTGTCGGTCGACAGCGCGGCGGTGTGGTACGTCGGCAGCGTGATCAGGTGGTGGAAGATACCTGCTTCACGCGATGCGTCGGCCTGGAACGTGCGGATCTTCTCGTCGGCCAGCTTCGCCAGTTCCGTCTCGTCGTACTCCACGCTCATCAGTTGCGCACGGTCGTATGCCGACACGTCCTTGCCCTCGGCCTTCAGCGCGTCGTACGCCTGCTGGCGGAAGTTCAGCGTCCAGTTGAACGACGGGCTGTTGTTGTACACCAGCTTCGCGTTCGGGATGACCTTGCGGATCTCGCTGACCATGCCGCCGATCTGTGCGATGTGCGGCTTTTCGGTTTCGATCCACAGCAGGTCGGCGCCGTTCTGCAGCGACGTGATGCAGTCGAGCACGCAGCGCGCTTCGCCCGTGCCGGCGCGGAACTGGAACAGGTTGCTCGGCAGGCGCTTCGGACGCAGCAGCTTGCCGTCGCGCTTGATGACGACGTCACCGTTGCCCAGCTGGTCGGCCGACAGTTCTTCGCAGTCGAGGAACGCGTTGTACTGGTCGCCCAGGTCGCCCGGCGTGTTGGTCACGGCGATCTGCTTGGTCAGGCCGGCGCCCAGCGAGTCGGTACGGGCCACGATGATGCCGTCGTCCACGCCCAGTTCCAGGAACGCGTAGCGGATCGCGCGGATCTTCGCGAGGAAGTCCTCGTGCGGCACGGTGACCTTGCCGTCCTGGTGGCCGCACTGCTTCTCGTCGGACACCTGGTTTTCGATCTGGATGCAGCATGCGCCTGCTTCGATGAACTGCTTGGCCAGCAGGTAGGTGGCTTCCGCGTTGCCGAAACCGGCGTCGATGTCGGCGATGATCGGCACCACGTGCGTGACGTGGTTGTCGATCTTGTCCTGGATCGCGGCCTTTGCCGTTGCGTCCTTGGCGGCGTCCAGCTCGCGGAACAGGCCGCCCAGCTCACGGGCGTCGGCCTGGCGCAGGAACGTGTACAGCTCGCGAATCAGCGCGCTGACCGAGGTCTTTTCGTGCATCGACTGGTCCGGCAGCGGGCCGAACTCGGAGCGCAGCGCGGCCACCATCCAGCCGGACAGGTACAGGTAGCGGCGTTCGGTGCTGTTGAAGTGCTTCTTGATCGAGATCATCTTCTGCTGGCCGATGAAGCCGTGCCAGCAACCCAGCGACTGCGTGTACTTGGCCGGGTCGGCGTCGTAGGCGGCCATGTCGGCGCGCATGATCTTCGCGGTGTACTTGGCGATGTCCAGGCCCGTCTTGAACTTGTTCTGGGCACGCATGCGGGCGGCGTACTCGGGGCTGATCGCATTCCATGCGCTGCCGTTGTTTTCCTTCAAACCGGCAATTGCCTTGATGTCGTCTTGATACTGGGCCATGTCAATCTCCTGGGAGCAAATCGCGTTTGAGTAACTGGTTGAGCGTGCCCGCTACGTCTGTTGCAGCGAACGGCATGACTGAATAGTAACGCCAGCCGCCGGGAATTTGTCGATGTCTTATATAAGACATAAGACATTATTTTTTCTTGTTTTTCAATGAGATACGTTGCGATTTTTGCGATGTAAAACATGTTTTCAAGCGACGAAAAGGCGGCGGCGCAGGAATTCGGCCGAGATTCCGCAATACGAAATGCCCTTTCGGCTGCTGGAGGCGCGACCACTTTTACACGGGTCCGTGACACGCAGCCGTCAGCGCGACACGCGGGCAGCCGCGCGGGCCTGCCGGTTCGTCCCGGTCGAAGCGGACTGCGCGCGCCGCATGCGGACAAGCCGGCGTCGCCTGAAATGTGCGTGAAAGCCCCGTCCAGAAAGCCTCCTCGAAACCCTAATGGTTTCCACTCATAGTCGCAAACAGGCAAGAACAGGTCGCCGCCGGTCTTCTTGCGGCGAATATGGCTCGTTACTTTTACTCCCACGATGCAGGCCGGCGCACACCCCGCGCACCGGCTGCCGCGCGTCCAACCGGGAGGAACCGAACCATGAAGTCGACGAAGATCGCCGCGCTTGCCGCGGCCGTGCTGGCGAGCGGCGCGTTCACGCACGCGGCGTTTGCCGAAACGGATGCCGCGACCTGCCGCACCGTGCGTTTCGCGGATATCGGCTGGACCGACATCACGTCGACCACGGCGCTCGCGTCGACCGTGTTCGAGGCGCTCGGCTACAAGCCGACCACGACGATCGCGTCGGTGCCGATCTCGTTCGCCGGCCTGAAGAGCAAGCAGCTCGACGTGTCGCTCGGCTACTGGTGGCCCGTGCAGCAGAAGCAGCTCCAGCCGTTCCTCGACAGCAAGTCGATCAGCGTCGTCGAGCCGCCGAACCTGTCGGGCGCGAAGGCGACGCTCGCGGTGCCGAGCTACGAATACCAGGCCGGCCTGAAGAGCTTCGAGGACATCGCGAAACACCGCGCGGAGCTCGACGGCAAGATCTACGGGATCGAGCCGGGCAGCAGCGCGAACGCGACGATCCAGAAGATGATCGACACGAACCAGTACGGGCTCGGCGGCTTCAAGCTCGTCGAATCGAGCGAGGCCGGGATGCTGGTGACGGTCGAGCGCGCGATCCGCGACAAGAAGTGGGTGGTGTTCCTCGGTTGGGAGCCGCACCCGATGAACATCCAGTTCAGCATGAACTACCTGTCCGGCGGCGACGCGGCGTTCGGGCCGAACTACGGCGAGGCGCGCGTGTACACGCTGACGGCGCCCGACTTCATCGCGCGTTGCCCGAACGCCGGCAAGCTCGTCACGAACCTGCGCTTCTCGACGCAGCTCGAGAACCAGCTGATGCAGTCGGTGATGAACAAGACGAAGCCTTCCGACGCCGCGAAGGCCTACCTGAAGAAGAATCCGCAGGTGCTCGAACCGTGGCTCGCGGGCGTCAAGACGTTCGACGGCAAGGACGGGCTGCCGGCCGTGAAGGCGTATCTCGGCCTGTGACGGCCCGCGCCACCCCCGCAATGCGACACAACCCGAATCAAGCGAGGCATCCAGCATGAACCATGAAGTCATCATCACCTGCGCCGTCACCGGCGCGGGCGATACGGTCGGCAAGCATCCGGCGATTCCGGTCACGCCGAAGGAAATCGCGGCCGCCGCGATCGAGGCCGCGAAGGCCGGCGCGACGGTGGCGCACTGCCACGTGCGCGATCCGCAGACGGGGCGCGGCAGCCGCGACCCGAACCTGTACCGCGAAGTGGTCGACCGCATCCGCTCGGCCGACGTCGACGTGATCATCAACCTGACGGCCGGCATGGGCGGCGATCTCGAGATCGGCCCGGGCGAGGACCCGATGCGTTTCGGCAAGGGCACCGACCTGGTCGGCGGCCTCACGCGTCTCGCGCACGTCGAGGAGCTGCTGCCCGAGATCTGCACGCTCGACTGCGGCACGCTGAATTTCGGCGACGGCGACTACATCTACGTGTCGACGCCCGCGCAGTTGCGCGCCGGCGCGAAGCGCATCCAGGAACTCGGCGTGAAGCCGGAGCTGGAGATCTTCGACACGGGCCATCTGTGGTTCGCGAAGCAGTTGCTGAAGGAAGGGCTGCTCGACGATCCGCCGCTGTTCCAGCTGTGTCTCGGCATTCCGTGGGGCGCGCCGGCCGATACGGGCACGATGAAGGCGATGGTCGACAACCTGCCGCCGGGCGCGCACTGGGCCGGCTTCGGGATCGGCCGCATGCAGATGCCGATGGTCGCGCAGGCGATGCTGCTGGGCGGTCACGTGCGCGTCGGCCTGGAAGACAACATCTGGCTCGATCGCGGCGTGCATGCAACGAACGGCACGCTCGTCGAGCGCGCGAGAGAGATCGTCGAGCGGCTGGGCGGCCGCGTGCTGTCGCCCGCCGAAGGCCGTCGCAAGCTCGGCCTGCCGGCGCGCGGCGAACGTCCGCTCGAACGTCGCGCGATCGCCGAGTTCGCGTGAGTAGGCCGGTCGACCGGCCGATACGACCCGGCGGCGCGCACGAGCGCGACCGCCCACCGATTTCCCCTGATTCGAAGGATGCGTGGACATGGCAGTGATTACCGACATCAAGACGTTCGCCGCGATCGGCACCGGCGTGATCGGCAGCGGGTGGATTTCCCGCGCGCTCGCGCACGGTCTCGACGTGGTCGTGTGGGATCCCGCGCCGGGCGCGGAGGCGAGGCTGCGCGCGAACGTCGCGAACGCGTGGCCCGCGCTCGAGCGCGTCGGCCTCGCGCCGGGCGCCGATCCCGCGCGGCTGCGGTTCGTGTCGACGATCGAGGCGTGCGTCGCCGACGCGGATTTCATCCAGGAAAGCGCGCCGGAGCGCGAGGCGCTGAAGCTCGAACTGCACGAACAGATCAGCCGCGCGGCGAAGCCCGACGCGATCATCGCGTCGTCGACTTCGGGGCTGCTGCCGACGGATTTCTACGCGCGGGCGACGCATCCGCAGCGCTGCGTGGTCGGCCATCCGTTCAATCCCGTCTACCTGCTGCCGCTCGTCGAGGTGCTCGGCGGCGAGCATACGTCGCCGGAAGCGGTCGAGGCCGCGATGGCGATCTATCGCAAGCTCGGCATGCGGCCGCTGCACGTGCGCAAGGAAGTGCCGGGCTTCATCGCGGACCGGCTGCTCGAGGCGCTGTGGCGCGAGGCGCTGCACCTGGTCAACGAAGGCGTCGCGACGACCGGCGAGATCGACGACGCGATCCGTTTCGGCGCGGGCATCCGCTGGTCGTTCATGGGGACGTTCCTGACCTACACGCTCGCCGGCGGCGATGCGGGCATGCGACACTTCATGCAGCAGTTCGGCCCCGCGCTCGAATTGCCGTGGACGAAGCTGGTCGCGCCGACGCTCACCGACGCGCTGATCGACAGCGTCGTCGAGGGCACGACCGAACAGCAGGGCGCGCGCAGCATCAAGGAACTCGAACGCTATCGCGACGAGTGCATCACCGAGGTGCTGAAGGCGATCGCCGCGGTGAAGGCGCGGCACGGGATGCGATTCGAGGACTAGACGATGACGGGCGATACCCCGCTGACGATGTACCGCGACGTGGTGCGGCCGGAATGGGTCGACTACAACGGCCACCTGCGCGATGCGTTCTACCTGCTGATCTTCAGCTTCGCGACCGATGCATTGCTGGATCGCATCGGGCTCGACGACGCCGCGCGCCGCGAGCGGGGGCGCTCGGTCTATACGCTCGAGGCGCACGTGAACTACCTGCACGAGATCAAGGAAGGCACGCCCGTGCGCGTCGACGCGCGCGTGCTCGCGCACGACGCGAAACGGCTGCACCTGTATCTCGAACTGTTCGCACACGGGCATGACGACGCGGTAGCGGCGAGCGAGCAGATGCTGCTGCACGTCGATACGCGCGACGGCGCGAAGTCGGCGCCGTTCGACGACGATGTCGCCGCGCACGTGGCCGGGCTGCATGCGTTGCAGCGCGATTGCCCGGCGCCCGCGTACGCGGGCCGCGTGATCGGGCTGCCGCCGCGCCGCTAGCCGGCGTCAACTGTCCACCCTGGAGCGCACGATGCTCGAACCGGAAATCGCGGCATTCGTCGCAGCCGTCGACGCGTGGTACCCGGCCGGCGCGGCGGCGCGTTCGGCCGACGAGCAGCGCCGCCTGTACGACCGCTTCGCGGCGGCCTGGACGCCGGCTGCGCTGCCGGCCGGCATCGTGCAGCAGGACGCGGTGTGGCACGCGCCCGACGGCCGCGCGATCGCGCTGCGGCGCTACGCGGCCGCGCACGGCACGCCGCGCGGCACGGTGCTGTTCTTTCATGGCGGCGGCTTCGTCGTCGGCTCGCTCGACAGTCATGCGCTGATCACCGCGCGGCTGGCGGCCGATACGGGGCTCGACGTGATTGCCGTCGACTACCGGCTTGCGCCCGAACACCGTGCGCCGGCCGCGCTGGAGGATTGCCTGGACGTCGCGCGCGCGGCGCGCGATGCGGTGTTGCCGTTCGGGCCGTGCGCACGGCCGCTGACGCTCGCGGGCGACAGCGCGGGCGGCATGCTCGCGGCGGCCGTGGCCACCGCGCTGCGCGACGCGGGCGAAGACGGTATCGACGGCATCGCGCTCGTCTATCCGATGCTCGGGTTCGAGCCGCAGTCGCCCGCGCGCGAGACGGAAGCGCATGCGCCGATGCTGACGCTCGACGATGTCCATCGTTATCGCGCGCAGTACTGGGGTGCCGACCTGCCGGAAGCGCCGGCGGGCGGCACGCCGCTGCTGCGTGCATCGGTGCCGCTCGCGGCGGCGCGTTTCGACGGCCTGCCGCCCGTGCTCGCGATCGGCGCGGAACACGATCCGCTGCGCGACGACGCGCGCGCATACGTCGAACGGATTCGCGCGGCCGGCGGCGCCGCGCATTACTGGATGGGAGAGGGGCTGGTGCACGGCTGCTGGCGCGCGCTCGGAACGAGCCCGCAGGCGGCGCGGCTGCACCGCACGGTCGGCGGGTTTCTGCTCGCACCACTGGCGTAGCGGGCGTTTCCGGGAGGCAACGATGCAGGCAGCGCAACACCGTATCGAGGACTGGCGGACCTTTGCCGCGGACGCGGCCATCGCGACGGCGACGATCGGCGACGGAGCCGTGAACGTCGAGTGGAGCGACACGCGACGATCGCCGTTTCATTTCGACTGGCTGCGCGACAACTGCGCGTGTCCCGCATGCGTGCACGCGGTCACGCGCGAACAGGTATTCGAGATCGCGGATGCGCGCGAGGACCTGTGCGCGCTCGCCGTGCAGGTCGACGCCGACGGCGCATTGCAGGTCGCTTGGAACGACGGGCATCGCAGTGCGTGGTCGCCGGGGTGGCTGCGCGCGCATGCCTACGACGACGCGTCGCGCGCGGAGCGCGAGTCCGCGCACGGGCGGCACGTCTGGGCCGGCGGCGACGCGACGGCCATCGGCGTGTTTGCCTGGCGCGACGTGATGCACGACGACGGCGCATTGCTCGCATGGCTCGCCGCGTTGCAACGCACGGGGCTCACGCTCGTCGAAGGCGTGCCGGCCGAGCGCGGCCGCGTCGACGGAGTCGCGCGCCGGGTCGGCCTGATCCGCGAGAGCAATTTCGGCGTGCTGTTCGACGTCGAATCGAAGCCGCGCCCGGACAGCAATGCGTATACGTCGCTGAACCTGCCGCCGCATACCGATCTGCCGACGCGCGAACTGCAGCCGGGCGTGCAGTTCCTGCATTGCCTCGCGAACGACGCGACGGGCGGCGACAGCGTGTTCCTCGACGGCTTCGCGCTTGCCGACGCGCTGCGGCGCGAGCATCCGGCCGATTTCGAGCGGCTCGCGTCGACGCCGTTCGAGTTCTGGAACAAGAGTGCGAACAGCGACTACCGCTGTTCGGCGCCGGTCATCGGGCTCGATACGCGCGGCAACGTGACCGAGGTGCGCGTCGCGAATTTCCTGCGCGGGCCGCTCGATGCGCCGGCCGGCTCGGTCGCGGCGGTCTACCGCGCATACCGGCGGTTTCTCGCGCTCGCGCGCGAGCCGCGCTTTCGCGTGCAGCGACGGCTGCGGGCGGGCGACATGTGGGCGTTCGACAACCGGCGCGTCCTGCATGCGCGCACCGAGTTCGATCCGTCGACCGGCCGCCGGCACCTGCAGGGCTGCTACGTCGATCGCGACGAGCTGCTGTCGCGATGGCGCGTGCTGTCGCGCTCGGCGCCTGCCGCGGCCGCGTCGCGCTGAGCGTCACTCAGTCCGTCGCTCAGTCGGCGCTGGGGGGCATTCCTCCGCGGGTGAAAAAGCGCCCGGACGCCAGGCGCCCGGGCGAAGCCACCCGCTGCCGGGCGGCGGAGGTATGGGTTTCATAAAAAAGGACGAGCCCCGCAAGGGGGCTCGTCCGGATACGCTTCGATCGCGCGGCGCCCGTCACGGGCGCATCGGCTTACTGGCCGAAGAAGATCGAGTCGCGTGCTTTCGACGCTGCAGCCGGTGCGCCCGAGTGGACGGCCGGTGCCGGTTGCGCGCCGTAGCCGCTGGTGTCGGCACCATGAACACGCGCTTCGGCGCTCTGGATGTCGTTCGGGTAGTACGGGCTCGACAGGCCCGGCTTGTAGCCGGCTTGTTCGAGCTGCGCCAGTTCGTTCTTCACTTGTGCGCGGGTCACGGTGCTTTGAGCGAATGCGCCGAACGAAGCGGACAGGGCGGCAGCGGCAACGACTGCGGAAACGAGCGATTTCATGATGACCTCCGGTGTTTTATTGGGTTCGCTCTCGACACCATGTCTTGAGCGATTGACGAAATCTTAGTCATCGGAGGGTTCAGGGTAAACGCTGATTTTGACGATAGATTGTTTCCTGCGCCGTAACAGTAGCGGGTCGATCCAGTCTTGCAATCTGCTTTCTTTTCAGCCCTTGTAATAAGTATGAAGAATATTGCGGCAGGCGGGCGCGTTTCAGCGCGCCTCGGCCGTTGCGTCGAACGGCCGGCCTGGCGCACGTCCGGCCGGCGCGCCCGAACTGAGGAAGCGCACGCCCGTCGCGGCCTCCGATGCGTCCCACAGCAGCGCCGCCGCGGCGGCGTCGCGGGCCGCGCGCGGTACGCTCGCGGGCGCCGGCAGCCCGCGCGATTCGAACCAGCCGGACGGCCCGATGTACGCGCCGCCCGCGAGATCGGGCGCGGTCGCCGCATGAATCGCGGGCAGCGCACCCTGGTCGGCCGGCTGCGCGAGATAACGGTTCGCGGCGCGCATCAGCGCCGCGCGGGCGGGCGCGCTGTCCATCGCGGGGCCCGCGAACTGCAGGTTGGTCGCCGCGTAGCCCGGGTGCGCGGCCACGCTGATCCCCGCGAACGCCGCGCGCTCGAAGCGGCGCTGCAGTTCGATCGCGAACACGAGGTTCGCGAGCTTGCTGTCGCAATAGGCGAGATAGCGGTTGTAGCGCCGTTCGGCGCGCAGGTCGTCGACGCGAATCCGGCCGCCGCGGCCGAGGCCGCTCGACATCGTCACGACGCGCGCCCGGCGCGCGGCGCGAAGCGCGGGCAGCAGATGGCCGGTCAGCGCGAAATGGCCGAGGTGGTTGGTGCCGAACTGCATTTCGAAGCCGTCGCGGGTATGGCGCAGCGGCAGGAACATCACGCCGGCGTTGTTGCAGAGGATATCGACGCGGCCGTGGCGCTCGGCGACGTCGGCCGCGAAGCGCGCGATCGACGCGAGATCGGCGAGGTCGAGTGCATCGACTTCGACGCGGGCGTCGGGATGGAGCCGGCGGATCGCGTCGGCCGCCTGCGCGGCGCGGGCGGCGTCGCGGCAGCCCATCACGACCGTCGCGCCTTTCGCGGCCAGCGTTTCCGCGAGCTGCCAGCCGAGCCCGCTGTTGGCGCCGGTCACGACGGCGACCTTGCCGCCCTGCGCCGGGACGTGGCGCGCGCTCCATGCATGCATGTCTGCCTCCATCGGCGCGACCGGCCGGCCGCGGCGCTTCATCGTTACATTGATTGCTGTAACGATAGTGGTCGCAGACGTGGCAGACAAGCGGGGGAACTAGACCGGCGCTTCTAGGGCCGGCGCGTGGGGTGGCGCGACGTGCCGTGTCGCGCGGCGGGCGGGCGTTACCTGCTCCCGGCCAGCGCGAGCACTTCAGCGGCGGAAATCATCGCGGCCGCGTTCGCGGGCGCCGGGCGTTCGGCCGGACGGAAGACTTCGTCGCCGCGCTGGATGACCTGGCGCGACAGTGCGCAGGTGCCGGTACGTTGCGCGAAGCGGCGGCGCCAGCGCTGCTCACCGTAGTGACAGCGGCCGGGTTCGACCCAGCGGACAACGAGCAGCGTATCGGAACGTTCGAGGATTTCGACGTGGACGTCGGCGGGATCGAGCGCAGGCAGGGATTGGGATGCCTTCATTTTGCCGGTTCCTAAAGCTCGTGCGGTTTCGGCCGTGGCAGTGGATGTCACTGCCCGATGGCGAATCCGTAGCGGTTTCCATGAGTGGTCCGCTAAATGTAAGCGTCTGTGACCGGAAAAAACATCCTGTCTGGCTCAAATTACCTTTTTCTGAATTAGAAACAATCCACGCTTATTTTCTTGGAAACCACGGACAAAAGTGCCCCGGACGCGAAGTCCGGGGCGGAAAATCGGCCCGCGCACCGTGTCTGCTCGCCCAGTCACGGCGTCCATCGCCGGGGGACGGAGATGCCCGCGAGATCCTGAGCGGGCGGGAGGCGATGGTCCGGAAGCGCGGTCCGGCACGCCATGATGGCGCGCACATGCCGTTGAGATCCTGACGCGAACATGACTGTTTCGTCAGTTTGGCGCGGCGGGCCTGCCGGTTGCCTGCGAGGAACCGGCGGAAAGCCTCGCCGATACTGGGTTGACGCGATTCCCGATGCGCGC
Source organism: Burkholderia sp. MSh2 (assembly GCF_000731655.1). Taxonomy (NCBI): domain Bacteria; kingdom Pseudomonadati; phylum Pseudomonadota; class Betaproteobacteria; order Burkholderiales; family Burkholderiaceae; genus Burkholderia; species Burkholderia sp. MSh2. Next base: position 26,690 of record NZ_JPGM01000029.1, read on the forward strand.
CGGCATCGCCGGCGGACGCCGGTTTTTTCTCCATCCGCCGGATTGGCGCGGCCGGGTAAATACTGAATCGCGATTTCGTGACAAACGCAGGATCCCTTCCTATGATTGGTTGGACCTTTAGTCCTTTGTGCCAATCGGCCTGCTGACGGCCGGCTTTTCCGGGAGAGGTGCTCATGAGATTGCAGGGCAAGCGCGCGCTGGTGACGGCGGCCGGGCAGGGCATCGGCCGCGCGACCGCGCTGCGGTTCGCGAGCGAGGGCGCCGACGTGCTGGCGACCGACATCAACGAAGCCGCGCTCGTGCGGCTCGAGGCCGACGCCCGGCGCGCGGGCGGGCGGCTGGCCACGCGGCGGCTCGACGTCACCGACGCGCAGGACGTCGCGGCGCTCGCCGCGGGCGAACGCGCGTTCGACGTGCTGTTCAACTGCGCGGGCTATGTGCATCACGGCTCGATTCTCGATTGCGACGAAGCCGCCTGGGCGTTCTCGCTGAACCTGAACGTCACGTCGATGTACCGGCTGATCCGTGCGTTGCTGCCTGCGATGCTCGACGCCGGCGGCGCGTCGATCGTGAACATGGCGTCGGCCGCGTCGAGCGTGAAGGGCGTGCCGAACCGCTTCGTGTACGGCACGACCAAGGCGGCGGTGATCGGGCTGACCAAGGCGGTGGCCGCCGATTTCGTCGAGCAGCGCATCCGCTGCAACGCGATCTGCCCGGGCACGATCGAGTCGCCGTCGCTGGAGCAGCGGATCGCGGAGCAGGCGCGCACGCGCCACGTGCCGGCCGACGAGGTGCGCCAGGCGTTCGTCGCGCGCCAGCCGATGGGCCGCATCGGCAGCGCGGACGAAGTGGCCGCGCTCGCGCTGTACCTGGCGTCCGACGAGGCGGCGTTTACGACCGGCGCGATTCACCTGATCGACGGCGGCTGGTCCAACTGAGCGCGTCGAGCCGACCGCCTCTTCCTGCCCCTTTCCATTTGGACAGACAACATGAAACTGCTCAGATTCGGCGACAAACATCATGAAAAACCGGGCCTGCTCGACGCGCAGGGCCAGCTTCGCGACCTGTCCGGCGTGATCGACGACATCGCCGGCGATGCGCTGACGCCGGCGTCGCTCGCGCGGCTGCGCGATATCCCGCCGTCGTCGCTGCCGCGCGTCGACGGCACGCCGCGGCTCGGCGCGTGCGTCGGCCGGGTCGGCAAGTTCATCTGCATCGGCCTGAACTATTCCGACCACGCGGCCGAATCGGGGATGGACGTGCCGAAGGAGCCCGTCGTGTTCGGCAAGTGGACGAGCGCGATCTCCGGGCCGAACGACGACGTCGAGATCCCGCGCGGCTCGGAGAAGACCGACTGGGAAGTCGAGCTCGGCGTCGTGATCGGCCAGGGCGGCCGGTACATCGACGAGGCCGACGCGCTGTCGCACGTCGCCGGCTACTGCGTCGTGAACGACGTGTCGGAGCGCGCGTTCCAGCTCGAACGCGGCGGCACGTGGGACAAGGGCAAGGGCAACGACACGTTCGGCCCGCTCGGCCCGTGGCTCGTGACCGCCGACGAAGTGCCCGATCCGCATGCGCTGCGGCTGTGGCTCGACGTCGACGGCCGCCGCTACCAGAACGGCACGACCGCGACGATGGTGTTTCGCGTGCCCTGCCTGATCAGCTACCTGAGCCGCTTCATGAGCCTGCAGCCGGGCGACGTGATCTCGACCGGCACGCCGCCGGGCGTCGGCCTCGGGCAGAAACCGCCCGTCTACCTGCGCGCCGGGCAGGTGATCACGCTCGGCATCGACGGGCTCGGCGAGCAGCGCCAGCGCACCGTGCAGGCCTGATTTCCCATAACGGACAGTCCATCATGCCCATCATTCGATCGATGCGCGTCCTCGACGTGCGCTTCCCGACCTCGCGCCAGCTCGACGGCTCCGACGCGATGAATCCGGACCCCGATTACTCGGCCGCGTACGTCGTGCTCGAAACCGACCGCGACGGGCTCGAAGGCCACGGGCTCACGTTCACGATCGGGCGCGGCAACGAGATCTGCTGCGCGGCGATCGACGCGATGCGCCACCTCGTCGTCGGCCTCGACCTCGACTGGATCCGCGAGGACATGGGCCGCTTCTGGCGGCGCGTGACGTCGGACAGCCAGTTGCGCTGGATTGGACCCGACAAGGGGGCGATCCACCTGGCGACGGGCGCCATCGTCAACGCGGTGTGGGACCTGTGGGCGAAGGCCGTCGGCCAGCCGCTATGGCGGCTCGTCGCCGACATGAGCCCCGAGGCGCTGGTGCGCGCGATCGATTTCCGCTACCTGACCGACTGCCTGGCGCCGGACGAGGCGCTCGACCTGCTGCGCCGCCAGGCGCCCGGCAAGGCCGCGCGGATCGCGACGCTGGAGCGCGACGGCTACCCGTGCTATACGACATCGGCGGGCTGGCTCGGCTACGGCGACGACAAGCTGCGCCGGCTGTGCCGCGAAGCCGTCGACGCGGGGTTCGACCACGTGAAGCTGAAGGTCGGCGCGAACCTGGAGGACGACATCCGCCGCGTGACGATCGCGCGCGAGGTGATCGGCCCCGGGCGCAAGCTGATGATCGACGCGAACCAGGTGTGGGAGGTCGACGAGGCGATCGACTGGGTGCGCGAGCTGGCGTTCGCGCGGCCGTGGTTCATCGAGGAGCCGACGAGCCCCGACGACGTCGAAGGGCATCGCAAGATCCGCGAGGCGATCGCGCCGGTGCAGGTCGCGACCGGCGAGATGTGCCAGAACCGCGTGTTGTTCAAGCAGTTCATCGCACGCGGCGCGATCGACGTCGTGCAGATCGACGCGTGCCGGCTCGGCGGCGTGAACGAGATTCTCGCGGTGATGCTGATGGCCGCGAAGTACGGGCTGCCGGTCTGCCCGCATGCGGGCGGCGTCGGGCTGTGCGAATACGTGCAGCACCTGTCGATGATCGACTACGTGTGCCTGTCCGGCACGAAGGAGGGGCGCGTGACCGAATACGTCGATCATCTGCACGAGCATTTCGTCGAGCCGTGCGTCGTGCGCGGCGCGGCTTACCTGCCGCCGACGGCGCCCGGCTTCTCGATCGAGATGAAGCCCGAATCGCTGGAGCAATACCGGTTCCGCGGCTGACGCACGGCAACGCACGCGGTACGACGCGCGTCGTGCGCGGCGACAACATGAACGACGGAGACGCGAAGTGGATTTGAACCTGCAGGACAAGGTCGTGATCGTGACCGGCGGCGCATCGGGCATCGGCGCCGCGATTTCGACGCGGCTGGCCGACGAAGGCGCGATTCCGGTGGTGTTCGCGCGCCACGCGCCCGACGATGCGTTCCGGCGCGAACTCGCGCGCCGGCAGCCGCGCGCCGTATTCCTGCCGGTCGAATTGCAGGACGACGCGCAATGCCGCGACGCGGTCGCGCAGACGGTCGCGCAATTCGGCCGCCTCGACGGCCTCGTCAACAACGCGGGCATCAACGACGGCGTGGGCCTCGACGCGGGCCGCGACGCGTTCGTCGCATCGCTCGAGCGCAACCTGATCCACTACTACGTGATGGCGCACTACTGCGTGCCGCACCTGAAGGCCGCGCGCGGCGCGATCGTCAACATCTCGTCGAAGACGGCCGTGACCGGGCAGGGCGACACGAGCGGCTATTGCGCATCGAAAGGCGCGCAGCTCGCGCTGACGCGCGAATGGGCGGTTGCGCTGCGCGACGACGGCGTGCGCGTGAACGCGGTGATTCCGGCCGAAGTGATGACGCCGCTGTACCGGCGCTGGCTCGCCGGCTTCGACGATCCCGATGCGAAGCTCGCCGGCATCGCCGGCAAGGTGCCGCTCGGCAAGCGCTTCACGATGGCCGACGAGATCGCCGACACGGCGGTGTTCCTGCTGTCGGCGCGCGCGTCGCACACGACGGGCCAGTGGCTGTTCGTCGACGGCGGCTATACGCATCTCGACCGTGCGATCGGCTGAATGCGGCGGAACCCCGAACCCATGCAACCCGATCCGAACCTGAACGCCGCGCCGCCGCTGGTGGCCATGCGCGGCATCGGCAAGCGCTTTCCGGGCGTGCAGGCGCTCGACGATTGCCGCTTCGAGCTGCGCGCCGGCGAAGTGCACGCGCTGATGGGCGAGAACGGCGCCGGCAAGTCGACGCTGATGAAGATCCTCGCGGGCGTGTACCCGCGCGACGACGGCGAGATCCGGATCGCGGGCCGCGCGGTGGAGATCGCCGATCCGCGCGCCGCGCAGGCGCTCGGGATCGGCATCATCCATCAGGAACTGAACCTGATGAACCACCTGAGCGTCGCGCAGAACATCTTCATCGGCCGCGAGCCGCGCGGCCGCTTCGGCGTGTTCGTCGACGAGGACCGGTTGAACCGCGACGCGGCCGCGATCTTTCGGCGGATGCGGCTCGATCTCGACCCGCGCACGCCGGTCGGCCGGCTGACGGTCGCGAAGCAGCAGATGGTCGAGATCGCGAAGGCGCTGTCGTTCGACTCGCGCGTGCTGATCATGGACGAGCCGACCGCCGCGCTCAACGACGCGGAGATCGCCGAGCTGTTCCGCATCATCGGCGACCTGCGCGCGCACGGCGTCGGCATCGTCTACATCTCGCACAAGATGGACGAGCTGCGCCGGATCGCCGACCGCGTGACCGTGATGCGCGACGGCAAGTACGTGGCGACCGTGCCGATGGCGGACACGTCGATGGACGCGATCATCGCGATGATGGTCGGCCGCCCGCTGGATACGGATGCGCGCACGCCGCCCGATACGTCCGCGAACGACGTCGCGCTCGAGGTGCGCGGGCTGTCGCGCGGCCGCGCGATCCGCGACGTCGGCTTCACGCTGCGGCGCGGCGAGATCCTCGGCTTCGCGGGGCTGATGGGGGCGGGCCGCACCGAGGTGGCGCGCGCGGTGTTCGGCGCGGACCCGGTCGACGCGGGCGAGATCCGCGTGCACGGCCGGCTCGTGACGATCCGCACGCCGGCCGACGCGGTGAGGCACGGGATCGGCTACCTGTCCGAGGATCGCAAGCACTTCGGGCTCGCGGTCGGCATGGACGTGCAGAACAACATCGCGCTGTCGAGCATGCGCCGCTTCGTGCGCCGCGGCCTCTTTCTCGACGCGCGCGCGCTGCGCGACGCCGCGCAGGGCTACGTCCGGCAGCTCGCGATCCGCACGCCGTCGGTGACGCAGCCGGCGCGCCTCCTGTCGGGCGGCAACCAGCAGAAGATCGTGATCGCGAAATGGCTGCTGCGCGACTGCGACATCCTGTTCTTCGACGAGCCGACGCGCGGCATCGACGTCGGCGCGAAAAGCGAGATCTACAAGCTGCTCGACGCGCTCGCCGCCGCGGGCAAGGCGATCGTGATGATCTCGTCGGAACTGCCCGAGGTGCTGCGCATGAGCCACCGCATCCTCGTGATGTGCGAAGGGCGCGTCACCGGCGAACTGCGCGCGGCCGACGCCACGCAGGAAAAGATCATGCAGCTCGCGACGCAGCGCGAGTCGACCGTATTGTCCTGATCCAGACGTCCATCCGACCATGTCCAACGATACGCATCCCGTCCCGCCCCTTGCACCCGGTGACACGCCGGCCGCGACCGCGAGCCTGAAAGCCCGCTTCTTCAACCCGGCCGCGCGGCAGAAGCTGCTCGCGTTCGCGAGCCTCGTGCTGCTGATCGTGTTCTTCAGCATCGCGTCGCCGAACTTCCTCGAGGTCGACAACCTCGTGTCGATCCTGCAGGCCACCGCGGTAAACGGCGTGCTGGCTGTCGCGTGCACCTACGTGATCATCACGTCGGGCATCGACCTGTCGGTCGGCACGCTGATGACGTTCTGCGCGGTGATGGCGGGCGTCGTGCTGACCAACTGGGGGATGCCGCTGCCGCTGGGCATTCTGGCCGCGCTGCTGTCCGGGGCGCTGTCGGGCTGCGTGTCGGGTTTCGTGATCGCGAAGATGAAGGTGCCGCCGTTCATCGCCACGCTCGGCATGATGATGCTGCTCAAGGGGCTGTCGCTCGTGATCTCGGGCACGCGGCCGATCTACTTCAACGACACGCCGGGCTTCACGTCGATCGCGCAGGATTCGCTGATCGGCAACCTGATCCCCGCGCTGCCGATTCCGAACGCGGTGCTGATCCTGTTCCTCGTCGCGATCGGCGCGTCGATCGTGCTGAACCGCACGATCTTCGGCCGCTACACGTTCGCGCTCGGCAGCAACGAGGAGGCGCTGCGGCTGTCGGGCGTGAACGTCGACGCGTGGAAGATCGCGGTCTACACGTTCAGCGGCGCGGTGTGCGGCATCGCCGGCCTGCTGATCGCGTCGCGGCTGAATTCCGCGCAGCCCGCGCTCGGACAGGGCTACGAGCTCGACGCGATCGCGGCCGTCGTGATCGGCGGCACGTCGCTGTCGGGCGGCGCGGGCAGCATTCTCGGCACCATCATCGGCGCGTTCATCATGAGCGTGCTGACCAACGGCCTGCGCATCATGTCGGTCGCGCAGGAATGGCAGACGGTCGTGACGGGCGTGATCATCATTCTCGCCGTCTACGTCGACATCCTGCGCCGGCGGCGCCGCTGACGCGCGCACCCGCGCGGGCATGCGCTTCACCGCCGGCTCCGGCCGGCGTTCCAGTCGTTCCAGTCGATACGAAGAAAGGAGACGCGAAGTGATCAGGAGCAAGGTGTTGAACGCGATCGTCGGGCTGACGTTCGCCGCGGGCGTCACGGCCGGCGCGCAGGCGCAGGAAACCTACATCCCGCTGATCTCGAAGGGCTTCCAGCATCAGTTCTGGCAGGCCGTGAAATCGGGCGCGATGCAGGCCGCGAAAGACTACAAGGTGAAGGTGACGTTCGAAGGGCCCGAGACCGAGGCGATGGTCGACAAGCAGATCGACATGCTGTCGGCCGCGATCGCGAAGAAGCCGGCCGCGCTCGGCTTCGCGGCGCTCGACAGCAAGGCCGCGCTGCCGCTCCTGAAGAAGGCGCAGGCCGAGAAGATTCCCGTGATCGCGTTCGACTCCGGTGTCGACAGCGACATCCCGGTCACGACGGCCGCGACCAACAACAAGGCCGCCGCGTCGCTCGCCGCCGACAAGCTCGCCGCGCTGATCGGCGACGAGGGCGAGGTGGCGGTGGTCGCGCACGACCAGACGAGCCGCACGGGCATCGATCGTCGCGACGGTTTTCTCGAACGGATGAAGTCGGCGCACCCGAAGGTGCAGGTCGTGACCGTGCAGTACGGCGAAGGCGACCAGCTGAAATCGACCGAGGTGACGAAGTCGATCCTGCAGGCGTATCCGAAGCTCAAGGGCCTGTTCGGCACCAACGAAGGCTCGGCGATCGGCGTGGTCAACGGCGTGCGCGAAATGAAGCGCAAGGTCGTGATCGTCGGGTACGATTCCGGCAAGCAGCAGAAGGACGCGATCCGCAGCGGGCTGATGGCCGGCGCGATCACGCAGAACCCGGTCGGGATCGGCTACAGGACGGTCGAGGCGGCCGTGAAGGCGATCAAGGGCGAGAAGCTGCCGAAGGTCATCGATACCGGCTTCTATTGGTACGACAAGACCAACATCGACGATCCGAAGGTGGCCGCCGCGCTATACGACTGAACGTCGCGGGCGGCAGCGCGTGTCGCGGCCGCCGCCGCGCGACGAACGGAGCACGAGGACGCCATGGGTGCAGTGCGTATCGATTCCCATCAGCATTTCTGGCGCTATCGCGCCGCCGACTATCCGTGGATCGGCGCCGGCATGGGCGTGCTCGCGCGCGACTACCTGCCCGACGCATCGTGGCCGCTGATGCACGCGCAGGCGCTCGGCGCGTCGATCGCGGTGCAGGCCCGCGCCGGGCGCGACGAGACGGCATTCCTGCTCGATCTCGCGCGAGACGACGCGCGCATCGCGGCGGTGGTCGGCTGGGAGGATCTCGCCGCGCCGCAGCTCGCGGAGCGCGTCGCTGAATGGGGCAGCCCGAAGCTGCGCGGCTTTCGTCACCAGATCCAGGACGAAGCCGAGGTCGGCGCATTCGTCGCCGATCCGGGCTTCGGTCGCGGTATCGCGTGGCTGCAGGCGCACGGCTACGTGTACGACGTGCTCGTGTTCGAGCGCCAGTTGCCGGACGTGCATGCGTTCTGCGCGCGGCACGACGCGCACTGGCTCGTGCTCGATCATGCGGGCAAGCCCGCGCTCGCCGATTTCGAGCGCGACGATACCGCGCTCGCGCGCTGGCGCGCGGCGTTGCGCGAGCTGGGCGCGCTGCCGCATGTCGTGTGCAAGCTGTCGGGGCTCGTGACCGAGGTGGACTGGACGCGCGGCCTGCGCGGGAAGGATCTCCGGCACATCGAGCAGTGTCTCGATGCGGCGCTCGACGCGTTCGGCCCGCAGCGGCTGATGTTCGGGTCGGACTGGCCCGTCTGCCTGCTGGCCGCGTCGTACGACGAAGTCGCGTCGATCGTCGAGCGCTGGGCCGAGTCGCGGCTGTCGGCGGCCGAGCGCAACGCGCTGTGGGGCGGCACCGCCGCGCGCTGCTACGCGGTTCCGGCCGTCGCGAAGCGCGGCATATAGAATAGGCGCGAACGGTCGGTGCGATTCGTCAGACCGTCCGCAACGAAACCGATCACCTGCATCAACGTATGTCCATCCAGCCGATTCAGAACCGCCGCCTCTACCAGCAGATCGCCGACAAGCTCGGCGCGATGATCGAGTCCGGCGATTTCCCGCCGGGCAGCTATCTGCCGCCCGAGCGCGAACTGGCCGAGCGGTTCGGCGTGTCGCGCACGTCGGTGCGCGAGGCGCTGATCGCGCTCGAAGTGAGCGGGCTCGTCAGCGTGCGCGTCGGCGACGGCGTGAAGGTGCGCCACCCCGAACCGGCCGCGGCGCCCCGGCCCGCGCCCGAAGCCGCCGCGAAGGCCGCGCCGTTCACGGGCGTCGAGATCGATCCGGAACTCGGCATCGCACTCGATCTCGATACCGAAATCCCGCCGTTCGCGCTGCTGCAGGCGCGCCGGCTGATCGAGCCGGAAGCCGCGTCGCTCGCGGCGAGGCACGGCTCGGACGAGCAGATCGAAGGGATACACGAAGCGTTCCTGCGCAACCAGGACGACAACCGCAGCGGTTCGCTCACGCATCCGGGCGACCGGCTGTTTCACATCCGCATCGCGGAAGCGAGCGACAACGCCGCGTATGCGCTGATGATCAAGCAGTTGCTCGCGCACAAGTACGACCTGATGTTCCAGCGGCTGCAGTCGCTGTACATGCCGAGCGACATGCCGCACCGGTCGGAACTGGAGCACCGCGCGATCCTCGACGCGATCCGCGCGCGCGACCCGGAGGCCGCGCGCCGCGCGATGGCCGACCATCTCGACGAAGTGATCCGCATCTTCGGGCGCGCGCTCGATTGAGTGCGCGCTGACGCATCGGGCAGTCAGAAGCGGTCGGCGCGATACGGTGCGGGATCGGTGAAGGGCGCGTCGCCCGTCATCATCTCGGCCAGCAGGCGGCCGGTGACGGGGCCGAGCGTCAGCCCGTGGTGGTTATGCCCGAACGCGAACCACAGCCCGCGATGCGCGGGCGCGGGGCCGATCACCGGCCGCATGTCGGGCGTGCACGGCCGGAAGCCGAGCCACGGCTGCGGGTCGAGCCGCTCGCCGAAGCCGAACACGGGCCGCGCGATGCGCTCCGCGCGCTCGAGCTGCACGCCGGTGGGCGGTACGCGGCGCCGCGCGATCTCGACCCCGGTCGTCAGCCGCAGCCCGCGCTTCATCGGCGCGATCACGTAACCGTATTCGCGATCGACGATCGGCGCCGACGGCACGCCGCGCGCCGACGGCGCGTAGTGCATGTGATAGCCGCGCTTCTCGCGCAAGGGGATCCTGTAGCCGAACTTGCCGAACACCGTGTCGGACCACGGGCCGAGCGCGACGACCACGGCCGGCGCGGCGGCCGGGCCGTCCTGTGTCCCGACCTGCCAGCCGGGCGACAGCGCGTCGAGGCTTGCGGCGTCGCCGGTCAGCAGCGTGCCGCCGCCCCGCACGAACAGTTGCGCGTACGCTTTGACGAGCGCGGACGGATCGACGACGCTCTTCGGGTCGAGCCAGTGCAGCGCACCGCAGAAGCCGGGGGCGAGGCTCGGTTCGTGCGCGAGCAGCGCGGCCGCATCGAGCGGCGTGATGCCGAGCCCGTGGCGGCGCGCGGTGAGGCCGGCTTCGGCCACGCCGCGTTCGAAGGCGGCCGGCGTGCGGAACGCTTCCAGCCAGCCGTTCGCGCGGACGAGTTCGCCGGCGCCGGCTCGCGCGATCAGCGCGTCGTGCTCGACGATGCAGCGCTCGATCAGCGGCAGCATGTCGCGCGAGGCCGCCGCGTGACGCAGCGGCGCCGATTCCCACCAGAAGCGCGCGAGCCACGGCGCGAATGCGGGCAGCGACGTGCTGTGCCAGTAGAGATCGGTCGAGCGGTTCAGCGCGTAGCGCATCAGCGTGAACGGGCTGCGCGGGAACGGATAGGGTTCGACCGACGAGCGCTCGATCAGCCCCGCGTTGCCGAAGCTCGTGCCTTCGCCGGGCGCGCCGCGATCGACGAGGGCGACCTTGCGCCCGCGATCCTGCAGGTGCAGCGCGACGGAGACGCCGACGATGCCGGCGCCGAGAACGATGACGTCGAAATCCATCGATGGTGGTGAGTGACGGTTAGCCGGGCAAGCGCGACATTGCGGCGGTTGCTTCGCCCGAATGGGACGTTGTTCGAACTGCAAGCATACTCGCGACGGCGCGGGCCGTGTTGGCGGCCGTCGGTCGCGGGCCGCCGGCCGCTCGGGCGTCAGATCTCGATTCCGTGTTCCAGGAGCCGGCTGCGCAGCGCCTCGCGATGATCGCGTGCAACCGTCGCCAGCAGGCGTGCCGCATCCGGCGTGCCGAGGATCGCCCGCTGCGCCGCGCCGGGGCGTGTCCACATCGCGACGGGATTGCGCAGCCACGCCTGCAGGTCGCGCGTCAGTGCGTCGTCCGGATCGTCCGACGGCTCGTTGCGCGCGGCAATCAGCACGATGCACACGAGACTGTCCCACTGATCCCGCGCGCAGATCGAACGTGCGGCATGGCGATCGCCGTACCGATCGAGCACCTGTTCGATCTGCGCGAGCGGGACGAATGCGCCTTGCTCGCACAGGCGCACGGCGGTCTTGCGAATCCTGCGGGCCGGGTCCAGCAGCGCGCGTGCGGCAACCTCGTCCCGGGTGGCCGGCGACAGCCGGGCAAGCAGCATGAGTGCGTGCGCGCGAACCGGGCTGCGGGCATCCGTCGAGAAGCGCTCGATCGTTGCCGTCGCGGCGGGCGCACGCAGTTCGGCGAGCAGCGACAGCGCCGCTCGAACCCGGGTGCCGGGCAATGTGCCCGTATCGAGCAGCGCAATGCAGCGGTCCGCCACCTGTCGGCCGAGTTCGGCGAGCAACCGGGCGGCGGTGGCGCGCACGCTGCCTTGCGAATCGAGCGTCGCTCGCCACAGAAACGGCTCGGTGCCGTCGTCGATGCCTGCGTCGATCATGTGACCGAGCGCGGCGCGACGGACCGGGCCGAACGGGCAGCCGGCCGCGAGATCGATGCAGCGCATGCGATCGCCTGCCGGCACGTCGTCGAGCATGGCCACCGCGCGTCGGGCGACCACGATGTCGCCCGAGGTCAGGCCGTACGTGACCAGTTCGGCCGCCGGCAGGAGCCGATGGGCGAATGCGACGACGCAGGCGGCGCGCCGGAGCCGGAAGTCCGGCGCATGCATCGCGTCGACGATCGTGGCGACGCCGCCCGCCTGCACCAGCCGCTGTTCGAAGGTATGCAGCCAGGGGCCGTGATCGTCGCGCGTGGCCGACGTGAGCCGACGCAACGCGGGAAGCAGCGCGACGAAGCATTCGGGCGGCACGGTCGCGAGCAGGGTGGAGAGTGCGTTCGTCGCGGCGCGCCGGACTTCGGGCACCCAGTCGTTGATGCGTGCGGCAATCGGTTCGAGCAGTGCGCTGTCGCCAAGCTCGACCGCGCGGGCGATCGCCGCTTCGCGTACATAGCCCGAGTAGTGATCGATGAACTGCGCGAGCAGCGCGACGTCGCGGCTCGCGGCGACCGACTGCAACGCGGCGGCGAGCGGCATCGGCTGGCCTTGCTGCAGGTAGACCGTATGCGCGGGCGCGACGGACAGCGGCCGCGCTCCGAAAATCTTGGGGATGAGGTTCATCGGAAGGCGATGCGGAAGAGTGTGCGGTTTCGTCGGAAGAATCGCGGGTGCCGGCCATTCTACGTGAGCGTCCTGCCCGGCAGCGATCGCTTCATCCGGCGCGACCGTCTGCATTCAGGCGAATGCCCGGTCGTGTGCGTCGGGTTGTCGCTATTCGGTTGCTAACGGCGTGCCGGACGTTCTCCCGTCGCGGCCAATCCGCCGATCAATGTCGCGGCGCCGGCGCTGAATCGAAGACGATTGCCGGATTCACGCGCGGCGTTGCGAGCCTGCCGGATTCGGCAGACTGTCTCCCGCTTCCCAGCGGGTGTTTCCCACTGGTGGATCACGCGGATTTTTACCTAAGATGAAGCAATCGTGCGCGTGATACGGTGCCTGCTCGCGCACGGAGGGGGGCGGGAGGCAGCGCCGGAGCGACGCCAGCGGATGTTGCCATCATGGATGCGAAAGTATGCGCGGCGGCTGCCGGTTTTGCGACGGTAACGACGCCAACGGGCGCGGCGGCGATCGCCGCGCGCAAGACGGGCCGGCCCGGCCGTACCGCTTCGCTGCGCCACGCTCTGCTGGCAATCGTTTGCGTTCTGGGTGCGGCGCCGGCCGTGCTCGCGGGGGTACCCGCGGATGCGGACGATCCGGCCGACACCATGCACATCGTCGCCGCCGCAAGCGCTGCCGATCCCGCGGCGGCTCCCGATCATGCCGTTTCGTCACACGATGCCGCCGTGCGTCAGGTCGTGCTCGGCATCGTCAGCTTCACGCGCTGGCCGACCACGCCCGTTCGCCTGCACCTGTGCGTCACGGGCCGGCCCGACTACGCGCGCGGCCTGACCGATACGCTGCAGGCCGGCTCGACGCTGGTCGACGTGCAGCGTGTCCGTTTCGACGATCCTTCGCTCGGCATCGCATGCGACGTCGTGTATCTCGGCACCTTGAACAACGACGAGAGAACGCGCGTGCGAACCGCGCTGGCCGGCCATCCGGTCCTGACGATCGCGGAACACGATCCGTCGTGCACCGCGGGCGGCATGTTCTGCCTCAATATCGACGGCGACCGGGTGTCGTTCGACATCAATCTCGATGCGGTGGCGCGCAGCGGCGTGCGCGTGCATCCGAACGTGCTCAATCTCGCGCGACGGCCGGGGGCACCATGATGCGGCCCTTGCTCCACGTGTCCCCGTCGCGCATGTCGCGCCCCACGCTGCAAAGCGTGTTGCGCCGCGCGCACCTGCGTCTCGCATTCGTCGCCATCGCGATGGCTGCCGTGTCGTTGATCGTCGTCGCCGTGATCGCGTTGCGCGCGTATGCCGGCAACAACCTGAACCTGCTCGCCCGCTCGCTCGGCTATACGGTCGAGGCGGCGCTCGTGTTCGGCGATCGCGTCGCGGCGAACGAGGCGATCGGGCTGATCGCGAGCGAGGAGGACGTCGCGCAGGTCGAGGTGACCGACAGCAAGGGCCAGTCGTTCGCGACGTGGCAACTGCCCGCCGGAAACGGGGTCGCGCGGCTCGAGCGCGTCGTTGCCGACCTCGCGCTGCCCGGGCCCGTGGCGGTGCCGGTCGTGCACGACGGCATCGTTGTCGGGCAGGTCGTCGTGCGCGGCCGCGGGCACCAGTTCTTCGGCTTCCTGCTGGGCGGCGTCGGCGGTATTCTCGGCTGTCTGGCCGTCAGCGTGTTCGGCGCCTATGTGAGCTCGAAGCGCCTGTTGCGCAACATCGTCGCGCCGCTGCGCGCGCTCGCCGGCGTCGCGCACGCGGTGCGGCGCGAGCGGGCGTTCGCGCGGCGCGTGGAGCCGGCGGCGATCGCCGAACTGAACGAGCTCGGCGATGACTTCAACGCGTTGCTCGACGAATTCGAAGACTGGCAGAACACGCTGCGCGACGAAAACGCGTCGCTCGAACACCAGGCGACGCACGATGCGCTCACGGGGCTGCCCAATCGTGTGCAGTTCGAGTCGCGCCTGACGCGCGCGCTCGGCGATGCGAGTGCGACGGGGCAGCGGGTCGCGATCCTGTATCTCGACTGCGACCGCTTCAAGGAGATCAACGATTGTCTCGGTCACGAGGCCGGCGACGCGGTGCTGGTCGGCGTCGCGTCGCGGCTGCGCAAGCAGGTGCGCGAGACCGATCTGGTCGCTCGCCTCGGCGGCGACGAATTTGCGGTGATGCTGGCGGCGGTGCGCGAAGCGGGCAGCGTGTGCCGGGTCGCCGACGAGATATTGTCAGGCATGGCGCCGTCGATCGAGCTGTCCGACGGCCGCATGGTGGCCACCATGATGAGTGCCGGCGTTGCGCTGTATCCCGACCACGCGTCGGACGCGAGCGGTTTGCTGCGCGCGGCGGATGCAGCGATGTACCGGGCCAAGCGCGCCCGGCCAGGCTCCTGGCAGCTGGCCGAAGGCGTCGCGGGACCGGTTTGACCGATTGCTTCGCGCTGCGGGCGAGGCCGCAGCCGTCGATGACAACAAGCGCGCCCGGCGCGGGCGCACTCGAAGGGGATGCGACATGAACCACTCGTTTCCTGTGGGCATCGGGCGTGCGTGCGTCTTGAGCACGCTGCTGCTGTGCATGCTGCTGGGCGGCTGCAAGACGCCGCCGCTTCATCGCGGACTGACGCAGACGCAGGTCACGGTGCTCAAGTCCGCCGGTTTCCAGGAAACCGAACAGGGTTTCGAGTTCGGCTCGACGGGGCCGATCCTGTTCGATTTCGACCGCTACAACCTCAAGCCCGATGTGCGCCGGATCGTCGAGCGGATCGGACGGACGCTCCACTCGGCCGGGATCAACGGGGTGCGGGTCTACGGCTATTCGGACGAAGAGGGCGCGGCCGACTACGACGTCGAGCTGTCGCGGCGGCGGGCGGAGGTGGTGGCGATCGAGCTGGTCGATATCGGACTGGATGCGAAACGGATCTCGGTCGTCGGGAAAGGGAAGCTCGACCCGGTGGGCGACAACCGGACGCCGGTGGGCCGGGCGCAGAACCGGCGGGCGGCGATCGTGGTGTCGCCGCGGTGAGTATCGCGCGGGGCGGCGCGCCGATTGCGGGCGCTCGGCTGCCGGCGGACAACACGGAACCCGGAACGTCGCGATGCAGTTCGTTGTAACGGTTCGCCATCGTTGCGATATCGATATCCGGAGGTCGGTTCGCAAGCAGCGGCCTCCTGCATTCATGGCGCGCGGGACGTAGTGTCGGCCGAAGCGGTCGATGACGAACGGGTACGGCACGCCGGATGCAAAAAGATTTTTTCAGTTATCCGAATAGAATCGTTCCGTCTGTTTATTTGAGCGCGGGCTCGCCATCGGGCGAGCGAAGCGGCGTCCGGAACGTGTATGGCCATCGAACCCCAGGATCTGCTCCCGTATTTCGAACGCGAGATGGCGCTGCTGCGTCGTTCGATGCAGGCATTCGCGGCGCGCTTTCCCCGAATCGCCGCGCGACTGGCGATCGCCGGCGAGCATTCCGACGATCCGCACGTCGAACGCCTGCTGCAGGCGTTCGCATTGATGGCGTCGTTGCACGATATCCGCCTCGACGACGATGTGCCCGCTTTTACGCACAGCCTGCTCGAGACGCTGCACGGCGCATTCCTGCGCCCGTTTCCTTCCTGTGCGATCGCGCAATTTCATGTCGACCTGACCGGCAATCAGACCGGGCCACGCGTCGTTTCCCGTGGCGAGCACCTGATCGCACCGGCTGGTCGTGAAGTATTCCGCATCACGGACGGAGTCACGATCGTGCCGCTTGCCGTTTCGGATGTGGGTTACACGACGTCGGCGACCGCGCCGCGCGATGCGGCGCTGCCGTCCGACGCGACCGGCCTGTTGACGATCACGTTCGAGCTGACCTCGCCGGACGCGACGTTCGCGATCGTGCCGGACAGGTTGCGCCTGCATTTCACCGGCGCGCGCGAAATCGTCGCGGCGCTCATGGACGCCGCCCTGCTTTTTGCCGTGCGCGGTTTCGCCGAGGCCGACGAATCCGGGTGCTGGAAGCGACTTCCCGGCACGCCATTCAAGGCGGTCGGCGTCGAGCCGGCCGATGCGCTGCTCGATATGCCGCGCGACGATGCGCTCGGGCCGTTTCACCTGCTGATGGAGTACTGCGCCGTCCCGGAGCGCTTCGATTTCGTCGAACTGGATATGCGAGCGCTCAAGCGGATCGCGGGCGGCAGCCGTCGCGTCGCGCTGCGCGTGGCGATCGCGGGCGTGCATCCGGATTCTCGTCGGGCGCAGCACCTGGCCGCCGCGATGGCCGAACATGTGCGCTTGTTCTGTACGCCCGCGATCAATCTTTTCCCGAGCGATGCCGAGCCGATCGAGACTTGTCCCGGTGGTTCTTGTTACACGGTGAAGGCGCTGGCACGGAAGGGCGGGTCGCAGACGAACATCTGGTCGGTCGACTCGGTTCGCGAGATGTCCGACGCCGGTGCGTCGATCCTGCCGCCGTTCGAGTCATTGCGGCACGGGACGGGAGCTGATCGAGGGCCATTCTGGACCGTGTTGCGCGACGAGGCCGGGCGGGCCGTGAAGAAGCCTGTCGATCCGGGCGACACAAAGGCGGCCATGACGCCGTCTCCGGACGACACGGCAGGGCGGCGCCGCGACATCGAACTGGCACTGATCGACCGCGACGGCCGGCCTGCCGATCCCGGGCGGCGCAAGCTGGCGATCCGGCTTTCCTGTACCCAGGGCGATCTGTCCGGGATGCAGGGGCGCGAGCTGGTCCTGCCCTCGGGCGGTTCGGCCGGGGCGATCGCGCTGGTGAACCGGCCGACCCTGAGCCGGCCGCCGGCTTTCCGCTACGGCGAGCTGTGGGATGTGCTGTCGCTGCTCGTGCCGCAGGCGATCCGGCTCGACGGCGGCGGCCTGACCCAGATCAGGCGGCTCGCCGCGCGCTGGGCTGCTGGCTCGGTCGATGCCGGGCGGCGCTTCGACGCGCTCGTCTCGCTGTCGACCACCCGCGTCCGGCGTTGGCTGCCCGGCAAGCCGGCGTCGGCGTTCGTGCCGGGGCTCGAAGTGCGGCTGGTGGTCGATGAGCAGCGTTTCGCCGGATTCAGTCTTGGCGTATTCGCGCACGTGATGGACCGGTTTTTCGCACCCTGTGTTCCGGCGACAAGCTTCGTGCAGGTCGTGCTGGTTTCAGCGCATACGGGTGCGCTGCTGCGACGCGGCGAACCGTGCCCCGGCGTCCAGCCGCCGGTCTAGTTTTTCGATTTTGGGGGCGCGAACGGAAACGTTTGCCGGTGGCTTCCGCGTTGTCGGAATTTGTCCTACATTATCGGGGCTTCGGGCCAGCCAGACGGCCCACGGAACCTGAGATCACACGCAAGGAACAAGAATGAGTTTCGCTCCGAACGGCGGTATTCCCACTGGTTTCGGCGGTGGCGGGCTGGGCTCGCTGAGCGCGCTCGGCGGCCTGGCTGGTACGGTTGCGTCGAGTGTGGCCGGTAGCATCGGTCCGCTCGCCGGCCTGGTCGGGCACGTCGACACCGTCCAGCGCGCGATGCAGCTTGCGCAGACCGGCTTTTCGCTGATGGACAAGACGCCCGGCGCGGTCGCCGAGGCGATCAACGGCGCTGCCACCCCCGCGCGCCTGACCCAGCTCAACCGCTACGTGACGCTCGATACGCCGCTCGGCCCGGATGTGCTGCTGGTCAGCGCGGCCGTCGTCGACGAGTACGTGAACCGCTTGCCGGAAATCCACCTCGACCTGCTGTCGCATCGCCACGACCTGCGCCCCGAGGACCTGATCGGCCAGCAGGTCAAGATCCGGCTCGACCAGCAGGCGCGCCTGTCGACGCTCGAACGCGTCGTTGCCTCCGGCACCGGCGACAACGACCGCTACTTCGACGGCTATGTCGCTTCGTTCGACCGGGCCGGCAACCCCGGCAACGTCACGCAGTACCACCTGACGGCCGTGCCGTGGTTCTGGTTCCTGACCCGCTCGACCGACTGCCGGATCTTCCAGAACAAGACCGCGCAGGACATCCTCACCGAGATTTTCCAGGAACACGGCTTTTCCGATTTCGTGTTCGACATCCGGACGAGCGAGAAGCCGCTCGAGTACGTCGTGATGTACCAGGAGAGCTACTACAACTTCTGCGCGCGGCTGATGGAGCAGGAGGGGCTCGTCTGGACGCACCGCTACGAGAAGGACAAGCACATCCTGGTGATCGGCGATACGAATCTGCTGTTCCGTCCGATCGACGGGCTGGCGACGGTGCCGTTCGCCGCGACCGAGGCGAGTGAGGACAGCGGCATCGACCAGTTGCACGAAGGCCGGCGCTTTGGCGTCGGCAAGGTCACGTTCCGCGACTTCAACCACCAGAACCCGTCGTCGCCGCTGATGCTGGTGGAGGCGGGGCCGCAGAACCTCAAGCACGCGCGGCTCGACGCGACCGAGCGCTTCGAGCACCAGTCGCTGTACGACCATGGCGACGACGGCAACCGCTACGCCCGCTTCGCGATGGAGGCCGAGGAGGCGCAGGCCCACCGTTATACCGGCGGCGGTTACGCGTGGCGCATGACCACGGCGGGCGCCGTCACCGTGGCGAATCATCCGGTGCTCGAGAACAACCAGGAATACGTGATCCTGCAAGTGCGTCACGAGGCGGTAAACGATTACACGCAGCACAGCGCGAAGCTGCCCTATCGCAACAGCTTCGCGCTGCTGCCGAAGAAGGTTCCGTATCGCGCGCCGCGCGGCACGCCGAAACCGGTGATTCACGGCACGCAGTCGGCGATGGTCGTCGGGCCGAAGGGCGAGGAAATCTATACCAACGGCAGCGCGGTGAAGGTGCATTTCCCGTGGGACCGGCGCGGCAAGAAGGACGGCTCCGATTCGATGTGGGTGCGCGTGTCGCAACCGTGGGCGGGCGACGGCTGGGGTGCGGCCGCGATTCCGCGGATCAAGCAGGAAGTGCTCGTCGCGTTCAACCAGGGCGACCCGGACAACCCGGTGATCGTCGGCCGCGTGTACAACGGCGAGCAAGGCAACCCGTACCACGGTACGGCCGGCCAGACGATGGGGATCAAGAGCCAGACGCACAAGGGGCAGGGGTCGAACGAGATCCGCATGACCGACACGAACGGCATGCAGGAATTCTTCATGCACGCGCAGAAGGACATGAACACCGTCGTCGAGAACAACGAGACGCACAAGGTGCTCGGGCCGCTGCGTACCGTGCTGGTGGCCACCGGCAGCGAAGAGAAGCAGATTCCGCAGGGCAACCTGACCGAGACGATCGCCGAGAAGCGCAGCACGACCGCGACCACCGTCGAGGTGCTGACGCCGGCCAAGGACGGCGGCGGCGGCACGCAGGTTCACGTCGCCGAGCGCGGCATCCTGCTGAAGGTGCAGGACAGCTCGATCTCGCTCGCGCCGGAAGGCATTCGCCTCGAGCACAAGGGCTCCGTGATCCTGATGACCGACGACGGCGTGATGATCAACGGCCAGCGCATCGATCTCAACAAATAAGCGAACAAGACGAACCATGCACTACGCAATCCACGAAGGCACCTTCGAACTGCCGGACGCGGCGCTCGACCGCACCGTCAACATTCTTGTGATGAACGCCGGCCCCGGCGGCCTCAACCTCGTGATTGCCCGTGGGCGGCTGCGCGACGGCGAGAATCTCGACGCGTTCGTCGCGCGCGAATGGGACGTGGCGTCGCGCGATGCAAAGATGCTTACGGAGAAGGCGCGCCGGCCCGTGACCGTCGCAGGGCGCGCGGGCGTCCAGATCGATTCCACGCACGAGCGGGACGGCCGGCTCTGGCATCAGGTCCAGACCATGTTCCCGTCGGACGACGCCGGCCGCGTGCTGGTGATGACGTTGACCAGCGCGGCGCCGCTGACCGACGAGCAGCAGGCGATCGCCGAGCGGATGCTCGCCAGTTTCCAGCCGCGCGTGGCGCGACCGACCCTGCTCGGGCCGGGTGATGCGTCGTGAGCGCGGAGAACTTCGCGGCCGCTCGCTGCAAAGATCCGATCCAGCACACGTCGCTCCTGGGTGAGCTGGTCGGCACGGTCGGGGCGGTAGTCGGCAGCGCCATCGTCGGCACGTTGGTGGCGGAGGCCATGGAGGGGCTCGTGTTCGCCGGCCTCGCCGTGCTCGAGATCGGCACGGCCGGGCTGGCGACGCCGCTCGTGATCGCGATCGGCGTGGGGGTGGCCGTCGGCTCGGGCGCGCTGATGGAAGCGAGCGGCATGAACGATGCCATCGACGACGGCGCGAAGGCACTGGCCAATTCGATGGTGCCGCCCGTGATCAAAGGCAGGATCGCGAGCGGATCGGGGAACGTCTACGTCAACAACGAGGCGGCGGCGCGGGCGGCGAAGCCGGGCGATCTCGATACCGTTGCGTGTACCGATCATCCCGGGCCGCAGATGATCGCCGACGGGTCGGGGAGCGTTTATATCAACGATCAGCCGGCCGCGCGGGTCGGGGACAAGACGACGTGCGACGGGACGATTGCCGAAGGGTCGGACAACGTCTTCATCGGCGGCGGTACGCAGCGGGTGCGGGACGTGAAGTCGGCTACCCGGCTCGGGTGGCTCGGAGCGGCGCTCGGTATCGCGCTCGCGGTGTGCGGGCGCGGGAAGATGGGCTGGGGGCAGTTCCTGAAGAGCAAGGTGCCGTGTCTCGCGATCAATTTTTTGGCGAGCGCGTTTGGTACCTGGCTCGGGAGTTCGAAGAAGCCGTCGGCGGGGCATCCGGTCAACGTCATTACCGGCAGCAAGGTTCTCGATGGAACGGACGATACCGACTTCGTACTGCCGGGGCCGTTGCCGATCGTGTGGCAGCGTTTCTATAGCAGCCTCGACGATCGCGCCGACAGCCTGTTCGGGACGGGATGGAGCGTGCCGATCAGCGTCGAGCTGCGGGTGGCGCGTGAGCATGGCGCGGTTACGTCGATCACGTATTGGGACGAGCAGGGGCGCGACATCGTGTTCCCGGCAGTGCCGCCCGGCGAGAGCCATTTCAGCGTTCCCGAAGGCATTTATCTGATCTGCACCGCGGGTGGCCACTATGTGGTCGAAACGGTCGATGGTGTGTATCGCGACTTCGGCCGTGCTCGTAGCGATGCGGACAGCGAGGCGCTCAAGCTGTGGCGTCTCGAGGATCGCAACGGCAACTGGATCGAGGTGGAGCAGGAAGCGGCCGATGAGGTTGTGCGGCCTGCGCGGCTGCATGACAGCGCGGGTCGCATGCTGACGCTCGTCTACGATAAATCGCACGCTCGACGCATTGCCGCGATCGAGTTGACCCGCGGTGTGGACGGTGAGCAACCCGATACGCTGGTGCGTTACGCGTACAACGATGCCGGCGAGTTGGTGGCCGTGACCGATCGCAGCGGCCATACCGCGCGACGCTTCGCGTACGAGCGTGGGCTGATGATTCAGCACACGTTGCGCGGCGGCTTGCAGTGTTTCTATGCGTGGGAGGGTGTCGGGCGCGACGCGCGTGTCGTGCGCCACTGGACCGACGACGGCGAAGCGTACACGTTCGATGCGGACCTCGCTGGGCGCACGGTGACGATCACCGACCAGATCGGCCGCGTGACGCAGTGGACGTGGAACGAGGATCAGCAGCCGACGAGTCATACGGATGCCGAAGGCCACGTGTGGCAGTTCGAATGGAACGCGATGCGGCAGTTGGTCAGTACGACCGACCCGGCAGGGAACACGACCCGCTTCGAATATGACGAGCGCGGGCGTCAGACGCAGCGCATCGATGCGCTGGGCCAGGTCGAGCGCACCGAGTGGAACGGGCACTACGATCTGCCTGTCGCGGAAACCGATCCGGCCAATGCGCGCTGGATCTACCGGTATGACGATCGCGGCAACCTGACGATGACGCGCGATCCGGCAGGCTTCGCGACCGAGTATTACCGGGACGAGCGCGGGTTGGTGCACACGATTCGCGACGCGCGTGGCGGTTACAAGTTCCTCGAATGGAACGGGCGCGCGCAACTGACCTCGTACACGGATTGTTCAGGCAAGGTCACGCGGTTTGCATACGATGCGCGGGGTACGCTCGCGCGCGTGACCGACGCGATGGGCCAGTCCACCGTTTATGAAACGGATGCGATGGGGCGGGTCACGGGGATCGGAACGGCTGACGGTGCGCGGCAGATGTTTCGATACGATGCGGCCGGGCGGCTCGTTGAAGTTGTTGATGCGAACCAGCGCAGCACGCGTTATGAACTCAATCCGCGTGGATTGCTGATAGCTCGCACGGATGCGGCTGATCGCGTCGTGCGGTTCGGGTACGACGACGCGTTCCGGTTGGCGAGTTTGACCAACGAGAATCGTGAGACGTATCGATTCCAGTATGACCGCCGCGATCTGGTTGCTGCGCAGATCGGCCTCGATGGCCATAAGCGTACGTACGAATATGACGTGTGCGGCCAAGGCACGAGCGTCCGGGACGGGCAGATCGAGACTCGATACGAGCGCGACGCGATCGGTCGACTGACGGCGAAGCAAGCTGCGCACGAGCGTTGTGAATATCTGTACGACAAGGCGAGCCGAATCGCATCTGCCGAGTTGTACACGCTGGCTGCTCGCGGCCCGTCGCTGAAGAATCGGGTCAGCTTGAAGTACGGCGCGCGTGGTGAGGTCGTCGAGGAATACACGCCGACCGGCTGGCTCGCGCATACCTACGATGAACTCGGCAATCGCGTCAGCACCACGATCTCCGGCGAGCGCACGATCGACTGGCTGCATTACGGGTCGGGACACGTGCACCAGATCCGCGTTGACGGCGCTGCGGTCGCGGACATCGAGCGCGACGATCTGCATCGCGAGGTGCTGCGAACGCAGGGCAAACTGACCAGTCATTTCGGATATGACGCGGTAGGTCGTCGTGCGCGGCACGCTGCGCAGCGTGGTCATGCGGCTGATGATCTGCTTGCTAAGCAGTGGCAATACGATGCAGCAGGCGATGTGATCCAGAAGCGCGATCAGCGTTATGGCACGACGAACTATCGGTATGACCCGACTGGTCGTATTGAACAGGCGGCGGGGCCGGGATTGCCGTCGGAAGTGTTTCGCTGGGATGCGGCGGCTAACTTGGTGTCGAGTGATCACCCGGGTGGCTACGTCGAGCACAACCGACTCAAGATGTTCGAGGACAAGCGCTTCGAGTACGACGTTTATGGTCGGCTGGTTCGCAAGGTGAGTGGGCATGGGCCTGCCAAGGAACTGGTTCTTGAATACGACGATTGGAACCAGTTGAAGACCGTCGTGACGAAGGATCGTCTGGGTATCGGGACGACGCATTTCGAATACGACGCGTTTGGTCGGCGGATTCGTAAGCTCAATGGCAGTTACGCGAGTACGGATTTCCTGTGGGACGGCATGCGGCTCGTGCAGGAGACGTATCACGACCGTCAGGGCGAGGAAGCGCTGACGTACTTGTACGAGTCCAACAGTTACGTTCCGCTCGCACGGATCGATCAGGGCAAGCCGGCGGCTAACGATGCCGATGCAAGGGATGCGGTCTACTATTTTCACAACGATGTGTCGGGGTTGCCGGAGGAACTGACTAGCGCGGACGGCGAGTTGATCTGGCAGGCCCGTTACAAGGTTTGGGGCAATGCGGTGCAGGAGGAGTGGGTTGCGCAGGTGCCGCAGCGGCCGACAGCCACTTGGGGCGAAGTATCGGTGGTTGCGCCGACGCCAACACACGTACCGCGACCACAGAATCTGCGTTTCCAGGGGCAGTATCTGGACCGCGAGACGGGATTGCACTACAACACGTTCCGATTCTACGATCCGGACATCGGGCGCTTTATCAATCCGGATCCAATCGGGTTGATGGGGGGGACGAACCTCTATCAATATGCGCTCAACCCGATCTCCTGGATTGATCCGTGGGGGCTGGCATGTGGTCCGACAGAAGAAGAGCCTACAACGCGGGTTCGGCACTACACAAACCGAAAGGGATCTAATGCTATTCGTGAAAGCGGTGTAATTAAGGCGCACGACAACAATCGCGTCTATGTTGAACCGGCCAACCGAAAGCCACTGAGTCAGCTTGATGCTGAGACAAAATACCAAATCAAGCAAGGCAGAGGGCGAGATTATGTTGAGATTGATGTGCCAAATAGTAAACTTGAGTGGGTAAAAAATCCACGCTACGGCACGGAAGAGCTTACCGTAAAGGGCGACGTCCCACTCTCAAATCCAGAGATAGTGCAGCGGAGATAATTATGTTGAAAAGCAACGAAAAAATTGAAATGTCAGGTGAGGAAGCCTTATCGATTCTTTGCGAGCTTGAATACTTGCTAATTTCTTTGAGAAATATCGGCATGTACTACCACGAACCTGATCGGATCTCTGGTAATGATAGTTTCGGATACTGCGTGGAAACAACGCGATTTATCGACGAGAACAAAGTAACGCAAAAGCTTGCAAAGCTGAGGGAGGTGATATCGGCGAAATTCGACAACTCGTTGGGGGTAGATGATATGGGTGATATTGAAAGGGCAGTGGAAAATATTAAGGTTTGGGAAAGACCTGGGGATTAGTGTAAATGTGATCTGAGTGGAATGAGTCTTTCATGTCGGCGTTGGCATTAATGCGTTGTATTCATATTTGACAAATGCGCACCCAGTAAAACACGTAAATAGAGAGGCGTTTAATATCGATCGGGAAGCGTATTTTCAACGACGTGTTGTCGTCGAGATGGAGCGAAGGAGGGTCAATAAAATTAAACGATTCCTATGTCGATAGGTCTATTTTGTGTGGTTATTTGTCGAGTAACTCTGTCTGCCCGAATGGGCGTCGAGGGGGGCTATGATTCCTGGGTTTTTAGATATGGAAAAATCCATTGATAGTGACTTGAGAAAGGCGCGTCATGAACTGGGGAAGGTTCCATTTAGCTTGGGAGTTTTCAAGAATCATGAGTTGGATGATCTCGCGAGACTTGGGAATAAGCAGGCTGAAATTGGAGATTGCTTTAAATGATTGATGCGCGTGCTAGGCGTCTGAGTGTGGTTCTTCTTGATGTGTATCGATACGTCTCAGAGGAACGGCGATGGTGAATCGCCCGTGGTACTGACTAGTCCTGTTGATGGAAGGAAAATTGGGGCGGTGGCAGCTAAGAGTTGGGGGGATTATTTGGTGAAGTATCTTTCGAGTTAGTGGGGCTCTTGAATTGGGGTGATGAATTCGAGGTCGCGGCAATCTGACGATGACGCGCGATACGGCGGGCTTCGCGACCGAGTATCACCGGGATGAGCGTGGGCTCGTTCATACGATCCGCGATGCGCGGGGAGGGTACAAGTTCCTCGAATGGAACGGCCGCGCGAAGTTGACCTCGTACACGGATTGTTCCGGCAAGGTCACGCGGTTTGCATACGATGCACGGGGTGCGCTGGCGCGCGTGACCGACGCGATGGGTCAGTCCACCGTTTATGAAACGGATGCAATGGGGCGGGTCACGGGGATCGGAACGGCTGACGGTGCGCGGCAGATGTCTCGATACGATGCGGCTGGGCGGCTCGTCGAAGTTGTCGATGCGAACCAGCGCAGCACGCGTTATGAACTCAATCCGCGTGGATTGCTGATAGCGCGCACGGACGCGGCTGATCGTGTTGTGCGCTTCGGCTACGACGATGCGTTCCGGCTCGCGAGCCTGACCAACGAGAGCCGCGAAACCTATCGCTTCCGCTACGATCGCCGCGACCTATTGGTCGAGGAAATTGGGCTCGACGGAAGCACGCGTGCATACGAATACGATGTTCGCGGGCTAGGCGTTGCGGTCCACGAAGGCAACCGCCAGACCACCTTCGAGCGCGACGCGATCGGTCAGCTCGCCGCCAAGCAAGGCACACGCGAGCGCTGTGAATACCGTTACGACAAGGCGGGTCGGATCGCAGCAGGCGAACTGTACGCGCTCACGAGTCGCAATCCGTCGCTGAAGAATCGCGTTACTCTGAAATACAGCGCATCCGTGGGGATGGGCACCGCGGGTGCCGAGCGTCGACTTCTCCAACAACGGGCTGTATCAGGCTGGTGAAGGGCAAAATGCTATCGTGAAGATCAAGATGCAGGGGTATCGATCTCTGGACGATACGCAGGCGTTCAATGCGTCGAAGATCCCTCGGGAAGCGGCGGGGGACTACACGTGGCACCATATGAGCGATTTCGATCCCAAGACCGGGGATGTCACGATGCAGCTGGTCAAGAGAGATAAGGTGCGGCGACAGCTCTATAACAAGGTCGTCAGAATGAGCAAGTTTCCCAATTTTAAGAGCTCGCAATTGCTTGCGCTGCTTCTCAACGTCATGGGGATACGGTACCAAAAGGCGACCTCCGACCGGCCAATCAGCCCACTTCATAAAGCTGTGTTGAGCTGGGTCAAACAAAACTACGTGCGTTTGGCGGAGCAAAGTCCAAGGGTCGCCGGTGACTGCCTTCCCGAAGGAATCACGTATGACCCTGATGGCCCACGATTAGTGATGACTGGAATTGCGATTCTGGATCGTGCACCTTCCCATATTATTCTGGATCTAAACCCTCGGATTCAGCAATAAAATGAACACCGCACATCACTATGCTCGAACGACGTGAAGGGCGCAGTGTAACGCCAGCCTGTTCAGTAAATGAGCCTATTTTATGACTATTACTGATCGGGCCGGAGTGCGAGATATGCGTCTCATACAGATTAGAAGTAGCCATTAGTTTGCCGTGAGCCCGAATGACCGTAGCGGGTCGATTGTGGTCTATAGGAGACGTCCAAAGCGGACGTTCCCTGCATGCAATTTACTTGCATCTGAACGATCACAAAGGTCGAGCAATAGTCACATTCGTATCGAAACGTCCTTATACAACTGAGTCCGATCCAATCGAACTGTTTCAAATCGTCAAGTTCTGTTTAATCGCTCACTGTGACAGATCGACGTTCGCCATCAGCTCTCGCAATGGTCGTGAGCATTGACCTCATTGTCTGCCTATAACTAACGGCTAACGTGTGCTCAAGCAACGAACACTGTCTAATAGGCAATGTCCAGCCGATGATGATCGCGCGCGCGGACGTGTACGTTGTACGTCCTGATCCACACGTCGAACCCCCGTCTCCACCGAGCCACCAACAAAGGAGGAATCCGAACCATCAAAATCACCGCAGTAAACGAGCGCGGGCCGCAAGTGCTACCAACACTCACGACCCGCTAACCACAGCCAACTGAACAGGAGTTGCCCATGGCTAAGCCGAATCATAAAGCACGACCACCAAAGACGGAACGTTTCGTCACGATCCAGGAAATGTGGGGTTCCCCGAAAAGAATGGAACCCAGACCGGAAAAGTTCTACCCGTACATGAAGATTGGTGGGATGTGGCTGGTCAACGATGCGTGTTTTGTCCCGGGCCGCAAGGCGCAGATCGTGATCGAGCCCGGCAGGCTGATCATCACGCAACTGTAAAAGGCAACGCCGCAAGATGCGGCCGCGCTGCGCGAAGTCGCGCAGCGCGCCGGGTAGGGCAACCTAAGCCACCCGCGCCGAGAGCATCACCAGGCGATATTGCAAGAAGACCGCGACGTCCCCGCCCCGCCGGTAGCCGTGCAATGCGTGCCCGCACCGTTGTCATAGAACGTCCGTGTCTCCGGCTGCGGCACCGACGGATCGAACGGATTCGGCGCACCATGCGGACCGCGCGGCGCATCGTACGGCCGCTGCGCCGCATATGATCCGCCACTACCAGCCGGCCGCGAGCCGTTAGCCCGCAGGTATTCATTCCAGTTCTGCTCGCGCTGCTCATACCCAGGCACCGCGCGGCCAAAACTATCGCTCCCACCCGCGCCGAGCGCAACGCGGTTCGCGGGCAATACCAAATCGGGTTCGTGCTCCGGCGAAGGCGGCGGAGCCATAAGCGCATCGCCCGTCACACGCAACGGCCGCGTATCCGGCGTATCGAACGGACTACGCTCCACGGGCGCGGCGTACTGCATGCGGCGGCGATTCATACGTGCCGTATGCCCATCATCGCGAATGGCAGCGCGCCGTTCGGAACGAAAGACATTGGCACCAGCCGACCGATCGGTCAGCGTATCGCGGCCAGCCGCATTGGCGGTAGAAACGGAAAGCGCGCAAGCGATCGCGGCGGCGGAAGAAAATCGAAACGAATGATTCATCAGCGATCCAAATCAGGTGATGTGCAATGAAAAAAACGGCAGATCACTGGCTGGCGGCTGTACGACGAAAGGGCGCGGAAGCGGCCCCGAGACGACTGCGAAGCGTGCTGGTCACGACGTGCAGGAAGGCTGGCTGGATTGCAGAGACGAATTCGTATTATTTCATATAAATAACGACGAGCTTTCCAATGTTCGAATCGGTAGGCAATCAGTAGGAATTGCCACCTCGGCCGAGCGCCCCGTTCTGGTGCCTGCCGGTGCAATCCTCAGGCGATTGATTTTTGACGGTCGGACCCTCTGCAAGCGCCGAACATCCCGCGCGCAACGGAAAACTTCCGAACGCCAATCCCGTCAAGGTACACCGCCCATCCACCCCTTGCGGCGCAACCCGATAGCACCGTCAGCAAACGTTCCACCTCTCGTCCGGTTGCGCCCCGGTCGCTGCCGCGCGTCTCCGTGTTTTCCCTCGGTCGACCGGCATTTTTGACAGACGATTTAAAAACGCTCATATAATTTCGACTGCCTTGCCAACGGCTGTCGGACCATCCCTCCGATCAAGCGGTTTGGCAAGCGGGGCAGGCGAAACGCTTGCGCAATGCAAGACGCATCACGATGTCTTTCCGAACCAGACGTCCCCTTCGGGGACTGCAAGAGCCGGGCCCCGCTACGCAACATTCCGCCGGAGTTCCGTCTTCTATGTGTCTCGGGCGTGTTCCATATCCTCGCCCCGGGTGCTGTTCGATTGCGCAAGTCATGCCGCCTTTGCCCGTATGACTAAACAACATCGAGGAGCTCCCAGATGACGCTGTCCCGTCTTACGTCCATTTCCGTCGCCGCCGTGCTGTTCGCCGCCGGCGCCGCCACCGCGCAAGCGGAAACCGTGAAGATCGCCATCGCTGGTCCGATGAGCGGCTCGGTCGCCCAGTACGGCGACATGGTGAAGGCCGGCGCGCTGACCGCGATCGAGCAGATCAACGCTGCAGGCGGTGCGGGCGGCAACAAGTTCGAAGTGGTGATGATGGACGACGCGTGCGAGCCGAAGCAGGCCGTCGCCGTCGCCAACAAGATCGTCAGCCAGAAGATCCAGTACGTGATCGGCCACGTGTGCTCGGGTTCGACGATCCCGGCCTCCGACATCTACGAGAACGAAGGCATCGTGATGGTCACGCCGTCGGCCACCGCGCCGCAGCTGACGGAAGGCAAGAAGCGTCACTTCATCTTCCGCACGATCGGTCGTGACGACCAGCAAGGCCCGGCAGCCGCTCACTTCATCATCAACAACGTGAAGCCGAAGAAGGTCGCGGTGCTGCACGACAAGCAGTCGTACGGCCAGGGCATCGCGTCGTCGGTGAAGAAGGACCTCGAAGCCGCGAAGATCCCGGTCGTGCTGTTCGAAGGCATCAACGCCGGCGATTCGGACTACTCGGCGATCATCACGAAGCTGAAGTCGCAAGGCGTCGACTTCGTCTACTTCGGCGGCTACCACCCGGAAATGGGCCTGCTGATGCGCCAGGCGCGCGAGCAGGGCGTGAAGGCCACCTTCATGGGGCCTGAAGGCGTGGGCAACAAGGACGTGACGGCGATCGCCGGCCCGGCTTCGGAAGGCATGCTCGTCACGCTGCCGGCCGACTTCTCGGCCGATCCGGCCAACGCGGCGCTCGTGAAGGCGTTCGCGGACAAGAAGCGCGATCCGAACGGCCCGTTCCAGATGCCTGCGTACGCAGCGGTGAAGATCATCGCCGACGCGATCGCCGGCGCGAAGACGACCGATCCGACCAAGGTCGCCGCGTACATGCACAAGACGACGTTCGACACGCCGATCGGCAAGGTCGCGTATGACGCGCAGGGCGACCTGAAGGCGTTCAAGTTCGTCGTGTACACGTGGCACAAGGACGCGACGAAGACCGCCGCCAAGTAATACGGAGTACCCGCCCACGCATCCGCCCCGTCCGAGACCCGGACGGGGCGGGTGTGCATTCGCGCCGCGCATGCCCCCAGTGCGCGGCCGGCGGGCGGCCCGAGACGACACCGTGCGTTGCGCGCGGCCGAACGCCGTGATCCGGCGCGGTACGCCACACAGCGCCAACGGGAGCTTCCCGCACATGACTGACTTCTTTCCGCAATTCGCCCAGCAGCTGGTCAACGGCCTGACGCTGGGTGCGATCTATGCGCTGATCGCCATCGGCTATTCGATGGTCTACGGCATCATCGGCATGATCAACTTCGCCCACGGCGAGATCTACATGATCGGCGCGTACGTGGGCCTCGTGACCCTCACGGCCATCGGCGTCTCCGCCGGCTATCCGCTGCCGCTCGTGCTCGGCGCCGCACTGATCGTGTCGGTGATCGTCACCGGGCTGTACGGCTTCGCGGTCGAGCGCGTCGCGTACCGGCCGCTGCGCGGCGGCCCGCGCCTCGTGCCGCTGATCTCCGCGATCGGCATGTCGATCTTCCTGCAGAACTACGTGCAGATCGGCCAGGGCGCGCGCGACGTGTCCGTGCCGGTGCTGATCTCCGGCGCATTCGACATCCATCTCGGCGGCGACTTCGACGTGACCGTTCCGTATTCGCGGCTGATGATCGTCTGCGTGACGGTCGTGCTGATGATCGCGCTCACGCTGTTCATCTCGCATTCGCGGATGGGCCGGGCGTGCCGCGCGTGCGCTGAGGACATGAAGATGGCGAACCTGCTCGGCATCGACACGAACCGCGTGATCTCGTTCACGTTCGTGCTCGGCGCGATGCTGGCCGCCGTCGGCGGCGTGCTGATCGGGCTGACG
The DNA here is from genome assembly GCF_000731655.1 of Burkholderia sp. MSh2. NCBI lineage: Bacteria > Pseudomonadati > Pseudomonadota > Betaproteobacteria > Burkholderiales > Burkholderiaceae > Burkholderia > Burkholderia sp. MSh2. The sequence continues at coordinate 57,844 of NZ_JPGM01000029.1, forward strand.
ATCGGCAAGCTGAACCCGTATATCGGCTTCGTCGCGGGCATCAAGGCGTTTACCGCCGCGGTGCTCGGCGGGATCGGCAGCATCCCGGGCGCGATGCTCGGCGGCGTGCTGCTCGGCCTCGCGGAAACCTTCGCAGCGGGCTACATGCCGGCCGAGTACAAGGACGTCGTCGCGTTCGGCCTGCTCGTGCTGATCCTGCTCTTCCGCCCGACCGGCCTGCTCGGCAAGTCGGACATCGAAAAGGTTTGAGGGAGACGCAGATGAGTACAGTCATTTCCGTTCGCCGCCCGGCCGCCGACGCTTCGGTCGGCCAGGCGCTGAAAAATGCCGTGGCCGCCGCGTTCCTGACGGCGATCCTCACGATTCCGGTGCTCGGGTTGCAACTGAGGCTCGACGGTTATCAGGTGGTGCTCACGCCGCACTGGCGGCCGGTGTGGATCGCGGTCGCGGCCGTGTTCCTGTTCCAGCTGTTCAAGCCGTGGCTCGTGCGCGCGAAATCGGCGGTGAAGCTGCCGGCGATGCCCGCGATGGGCGCGCAGCAGCAGCGCGTGGTCGTCTGGGCGCTGCTCGCGGTCGGGCTCGTGTGGCCGTTCTTCGGCTCGCGCGGCGCGGTGGACGTCGCGACGCTCGCGCTAATCTACGTGATCCTCGGCCTCGGGCTGAACATCGTGGTCGGGTTCGCGGGGCTGCTGGATCTCGGTTATGTCGGGTTCTACGCGGTCGGCGGCTATACGTACGCGATGCTGAACCAGTACTTCGGGCTGTCGTTCTGGGAGTGCCTGCCGCTCGCCGCGATCGCGGCCGCGACGTTCGGCTTCCTGCTCGGCTTCCCGGTGCTGCGGCTGCGCGGCGACTATCTCGCGATCGTCACGCTCGGCTTCGGTGAAATCATCCGCCTGCTTGCGAACAACCTGACGAGCCTCACCGGCGGCCCGGACGGCATCTCGGGCATCCCGAAGCCGACCGTGTTCGGCTACGAGATGGCGCGCAGCGCGAGCGTCGAAGGCGCGAAGACGTTCCACGAACTGATCGGGCTGGAATACAGCGGCGACCACGTGGTGATCTTCCTGTACCTGATCGCGCTCGTGCTGGTCGGCTTCACGCTGTTCGTCACGAGCCGCCTGATCCGCATGCCGATGGGCCGTGCGTGGGAAGCGCTGCGCGACGACGAGATCGCGTGCCGTTCGCTGGGCCTGAACCCGACGCGCATCAAGCTGTCGGCGTTCACGCTCGGCGCGGCGTTCGCGGGCATCGGCGGCGCGTTCTTCGCGGCGCGCCAGGGCCTCGTGAATCCGGAATCGTTCACCTTCATCGAATCGGCGCTGATCCTCGCGATCGTCGTGCTCGGCGGGATGGGTTCGCAGCTCGGCGTGATTCTCGCGGCGATCCTGCTGACCGTGCTGCCGGAAGTCGCGCGCGGCTTCGCCGAGTACCGGATGCTGATCTTCGGTCTGGTGATGGTGTTGATGATGATGTGGCGTCCGCAGGGCCTGCTGCCCGCGAGCCGTCCCCACGTGGAGTTGCCGCAATGAGCGCGAATGCAGAACTGTTGAAGGTCGCCGGGCTGCAGATGCGCTTCGGCGGGTTGCTCGCGGTGGACGGGATCGATTTCGACGTGCGCCGTGATGAAGTGTTCGCGATCATCGGGCCGAACGGTGCGGGCAAGACCACCGTGTTCAACTGCGTCGGCGGTTTCTACAAGCCGACCGGCGGCGACGTCGTGCTCGACGGCCATGCGATTGGCGGGCTGCCGAGCCACAAGATCGCATTGAAGGGCCTCGTGCGGACGTTCCAGAACATCCGCCTGTTCAAGTCGCTGACGGTCGTCGAGAACCTGCTCGTCGCGCAGCACCGCAAGGTGAAGGCGGGACTGCTGCACGGCCTGTTCGCGACGCCCGCGTATCGTCACGCCGAGAAGGAAGCGCTCGAGCGCGCGGCGGTGTGGCTCGACCGGATGGGGCTGACGTCGGTCGCCAACCGGCCGGCGGGCACGCTGTCGTACGGGCACCAGCGGCGCCTGGAGATCGCGCGCTGCATGATCACCGAGCCGCGTCTGCTGATGCTCGACGAGCCGGCGGCCGGCCTCAACCCGCAGGAGAAGGTCGAACTGCAGCACCTGATCGACAAGCTGCGCCGCGAGTTCGGCGTATCGGTGCTGCTGATCGAACACGACATGAGCCTCGTGATGGGCGTATCGGACCGCATCCTCGTGATGGAGCACGGCCGGCCGATCGTGATCGGCACGCCGGAAGCGGTCCGCAACGACCCGCGCGTGATCAAGGCGTATCTGGGGGAAGAGTGATGCTGAAGCTGGAACAGGTCCATACGCACTACGGCGCGGTCGAGGCGCTCGCGGGCGTGTCGATCGAGGTGAACAAGGGCGAGATCGTCACGCTGATCGGCAGCAACGGCGCCGGCAAGACGACATTGATGATGACCGTGTGCGGCACGCCGCGCGCATCGTCGGGCCGCGTGCTGTTCGAGGGCAACGACATCACCGCGATGTCGACGCACCAGATCATGCGGCAGGGGATGGCGATCTCGCCGGAAGGGCGGCGCGTGTTCCCGAGCCTGACGGTGCTCGAGAACCTGAAGATGGGCGGCTTCTTCGCGAGCCGTCACGAGATCGACGACGGCATCGAGCACGTGTTCAAGCTGTTTCCGCGCCTGAAGGAGCGCGCGACGCAGCGGGCCGGCACGATGTCGGGCGGCGAGCAGCAGATGCTGGCGATCGGCCGCGCGCTGATGAGCAAGCCGCGCCTGCTGCTGCTCGACGAGCCGACGCTCGGCCTCGCGCCGCTCGTGATCGCGCAGATCTTCGACATCATCCGCACGATCCGCGAAGAAGGCGTCACGGTGTTCCTCGTCGAGCAGAACGCGAACAAGGCGCTCGGCGTGGCCGATCGCGGCTACGTGCTCGAAACGGGGCGCGTGGTGCTGGCCGATACGGGCGCGAACCTGCTCGCGAACGACCGGATCAAGCAGGCTTACCTCGGCGGCTGATGCCGGACGCCGCCGGCCCGCGACGGGCCGGCGGCGGCATCGCGATCGCCTTCTCATGCAGGGCCGGTTTCCGGCCCTGTCTTCCCTATCCGATCCTGAAGGTGCTTTTCAGCACGTCGCGCAGATGCAGCGCGGCGCGATTGCTGTCGTCCGTCAGGATGGTGATCAGGTGCGGCGGGAGATCGGGCAGCACGATGCCGGCGACATGGCTGGTCAGGTTGCCGGACACGCGATCGTGCTCGATCAGGCCGACCGCGAGGCCGTTCGCGATGCAGGCCTCGACCGCCGGCGAACTGGCGCTCTCGAGCAGCATCCGGTGCGCGATCTTCGCCTTCTTCAGCGCGTTCAGCGCGGTGTCGCGGTACGGGCAGCCCTGCAACTGCACGGCGATCGGCAGCGGGGCGTCGGGATTGAACTTGAAGGTGCGCGCGGCGACCCACACCGGATGGGTCTTGCTGAGCAGCTCGGCGCGCGGCGGCGCTTTCGGGACCACGGCGATCGTGATGTCGAGCTGGCCGCGCGCGAACAGTTGCTGCAACTCCTCGCTCGAGCGCGCCTCGACCGTCAGTTCGAGCAACGGCCGGTCGGCGGCGAAGCGCGGCAGGAATTCCGCCATGAAGTGCGCCGCGTAGGAATCGGGAATGCCGAGCCGCAACTTGCCGGTCAGCATCTGCGGCGACAGCGATTCGACGAGCCGGTCGTGGCTGAGCAGGAATTCCGTGGTGTCGCTCAGCAGCTTGTGGCCGAACTGCGTGAGTTCGACGGCCTGGTTGTTGCGCGTAAACAGGCGCTGCGCGACCATCTCCTCCAGCTTCTGGATCTGCGCGGTGACCGACGACGGGCTGCGATTCACATGGGCGGCCGCATCCTTGAAGCGGCCGAGCTTCGCGACGGCGTGGAAGGTACGCAGCAGGTCGACGTCCAGGGTGCGCGGCATGATTTTGAATTTCCGAATCAGTGATTCAGGTAATGTCGATTGACGGAATTATTGAGCATCCCATATTCTCGGGTCAACAGGCAGACAACGGCAGGCAGCCGGTCGGGCGTCGCACGTATCCGGGGAACGATTCATGTCGATCAATGATTTCGTTGTAGATGCGCTGGTGCGGGACAGGAAGCTGAAGGCGGATTCGGTATGGACGGTCGAGAATCACGAAAAGTATTCGACACTGGCGCGCACCGACGATGAGGCGCGGCGCAGGGAGGCGGGGCGCGAGGTGTTTTCGCTGATGCGCAACCTGAACGAGCTGGGGGTGCGGAGCCCGGCGCTGTGCGCGGACCGCGACGGCAACGGTTCGTTGCGCGAAGCGATCGGCGCATTGAGCGAGCGGCTCGCCACGCTGTCGCGCGGCCGCCATGTTCACTACATCGAGCTCGGGCCGGAGCCGGTCAAGACGACCGAACTCGTGAAGGCCGTCAGCGGCGGCGGCCCGAACCATCTGCGCTACACGGCCGTCGACATCAACGAGTCGTCGGAAGATGCGATGCGGCACGCGATCATGCCGTTCCTGAAGACGCCCGGCTGTTTCAACTACATCGCCGACGATTACCGCAACGTGCAGTGGGACCATATCGACCTCGGCCAGGACGTGACGTTCATCACGATGCTCGGGTTCCAGGAAGGCAACGAACTGCCGGTGACGATCGGCCGGCTGATCCGCACGCTCGGCGGCAAGTCGACCTACGTCGTGTCGGAAATGCAGCTGCTGGTCGAGGGGCGTGAAGAACCCATCTACGCGTTCTACAAGAACGAGAACATGGTGCGGTTCTCCGAAATCGTCAGCCGGCAGCAGGGCTTCGAGCCGCTCGGCGAACATCACGTGTCGATCGTGCGGCTCGACCTGCTCGGCGATCAGTTCCACGTGGCGGTAACGCTGCAGCCGGTATCGAAAGCCGGAGCCGACGGGCATCTGATCACCAATGTCTGCCTGAAATACACGCCGGAGCAGTTCCGCCACGTCCGCCACAGTCATGCCAATTGCCGCGTGATCGACGAACTGCGCAGCGGGGACGGCAGCGTCGTGTACCAGATCGCGCAGTTCAAGGGCTGAATGCCGATACGACCACAGCGAGGCACGCGATGAACAAGGGAAATGCTTTGCCGGTGTTTGCGCGAGGGTTCGACCGGGTGAGGCTCGCGCTGCAGACGTCGCTGTCCGGCGGCGCGAATGTCGACGGCGCGCTGGACGCGTCGACGGAGCCGATGCGCTGGAGCGGCGCGTGCCTGCGCGACGGCTACGAGGTGCGATACCGGCGCAATCTCGACGATCTCGGCTATCGCGACGTGCCGATGCGCGGCACGCGCTCCGATGCGCTCAACGCGGTGTGCCATCTGCGCGGGCTGTTCTCCGCCGAAGCGGTCGATGCGCTGCGCGAGATCGGCCGGGCGCTGGAGCGCAGCGCGTCGAGCAGCAACTGGATCATCTCGAAGCGCGTGCGCGCGGTGACGGAGCGCTCGCGGTTCATCGACGACATGATGCACGACCGCGCATTCCTGTTGCGGGTGTCGCGTCTGGCCGGTGTGCCGCTGATCCCGTATCCGATGGTCAATGCGCGGTCGCAGTTCAACTATTACTATCCGGCCGGCCCGCGCGACGGCAACGCGCAGTTGGGCATGTGGCACACCGACGGCACGAGCTTCGTGCTGAACGTCGTGCTGTCTGACCGCGACGATTATGAAGGCGGAAACTTTCTGTTCTACGAATCGAGGGCGGAGACGTTCGACCGCCACGATCGCGAGCGCCGGCATGTGAAGACCGCGAACCTGGATCGCGCGGGCGACGCGCTGCTCATCTACGGCAGCAAGCTGTTCCATGGCGTCGAGCCGGTCGAGGCGGGGCGGCGCATGTCGCTCGTGCTGTCGTTTCATTGCCCGTACACGCGCGAGGACGACAACGGGTTCTGGCATCTCGCATCGGACGACGGGATTCCGCGCACGATCGTCAACTGGCTGGCGCTGCGGCGCGCGCTCGGGGACGACGCAGAACTGCAGTACCGCCGGCTCGGGCTCGAACCGATTCGCCCCGAGGATCTCGCCGACCAGCGCCTGTTTCCGGCCACCTTCTGAGAGCCGTCGCCCCATGCCGCTCGTCCTGCTCCAGCTCGTCTTCGTGTTGTCGTGGAGTTCCGGTTTCATCGGCGCCAAGCTCGGCGCGGAGACGGCTGGCGCGTTCAACCTGCTGTTCTGGCGCTTCCTGCTCGTCACGCTGTGCCTGGCGATCGTTCTGAACCGGCGGCTCGGGCGCCTGACGTGGGAGAAACTCCGCTATCACGCGGTGATCGGCTTTCTGTCGCAGTTTCTCTATCTGGCCTGCGTCTATGTCGCGATTCAGCATGGCCTGCCGCCCGGCATCGCCGCGATCGTCGCCGCACTGCAGCCGCTCATCACGGCCGCGATGACGGCGCTGGAAGGCAGCGAGCGCAGCGGGGCGCGCCAGTGGGCGGGCCTCGTCGTCGGCTTCGTCGGCGTGGGCATCGTGATCGGCGGGCAATATGCGCTGCCGGCCGGGTCGGTCGGGCTCGTCATGTACCTGCTGCCGCTGGTGTCCGCGCTGGGGCTGTCGATCGCGACGATCTACCAGCGGCGCCGCGCGCTGACGGCCGCGCGCAGCAATGAGGACGGGCTGTTCCTGCCGCTGTTCGTGCAAGGCTGCGTGAGCCTGGTGCTGTTCGCGGCGTGCGGGATCGTCACGGGCGATCTGCACGTGCCCACTCAGCCGAATGTGTGGCTGTCCGTCGTGTGGTTGACGGTGTTCTCGACCTTCATCGCCTACCTGTCGTTGTGGGCGCTGCTCAAGCGTATGCCCGCGACGCGCGTGGCGACGCTCGTCTATCTCGAACCGCCCGTGACGCTGGCCTGGGCCGCGTGGATGTTCGGCGACAGCATCGCGGTGTCGACCTATCTCGGCATCGTCGTCGTCGCGATCGGCGTGTGGCTGGCCAGCAAGCACGACGAGCGGCCCGCGCGGGCACGGCGTGCGGACATGGAGACGGCCGGGCGCTGAGGCACGGGTTGCGCGCACGATTCCGGTGTAGCGTCGCGGTACTGTCCGGCCCGCGAAGGAAACCGATGAAAGTCAAACGTATCGTCGCCAATATCGACACGCGCTCGGTCGACGAAGCGAAGCGCTTCTACCAGCGGATCTTCGGCCTCGACCTGCTGATGGACCACGGCTGGATCGCGACCTACGGCAACGGCGAGCAGATGAATGTGCAGATCAGCTTCGCGTCGCAGGGCGGGGCGGGCACGCCGACGCCCGATCTGTCGATCGAGGTCGACGACGTCGATGAAGCGCTCGCGCGCGTGCATGCCGCGGGGATTCCCGTCGAATACGGCCCGGCTGACGAGCCTTGGGGTGTGCGGCGGTTTTACGTGCGCGATCCGTTCGGCAAGCTCGTCAACGTGCTCGCGCATCGCTGATCGGGCACGTTGGGCCGGCTGCGACGTTCACGCATGCAGCGCCAGCCCCTTCACCGCCTTGTCGACCGCCTTTTTCGGCCCGCGCAACGCCAGCCCGACGAGGTCGAGATGCTCCGCATCGCCGGCGCGAAAGACTTCGCGGTTGGCCGCGTCGTGCCCGGTCGAAAACATCGCGTGCACGTAGGGCACGATCGTGAGTTCGCGCGACAGCGCTTGCCGGTGCGCGGCCTGCAGGCCGTCGAGGTCGGACGCGAACACCAGCATCGGCTGGCCCAGCATGCGGCCGTAGCGACGCCCCGCCGCATCCTCGTAAGGCTCGCCGAGCGCGTCGGGCGCTTCGGCCGCGACACCCGTCGCGAGAAACGCGACCACGTTGAGTTTCTGCCACGCCGCGAGATCGTCGCGCACGATCAGCGCCACCTTGGTATCGAACATGATTGCTCCTCGTTGAAGCGCACATGATCGGATGCCGCGCGCGATCAGTCTGGAACGTTTGTGCACATTTGCCGGTACGCGGCCGGCGTGATCCGGTATGCGCGGCGGAACCAGCGACCCAGGTGGCTCTGGTCGGCGAAGCCGACGTCCGCGGCCGCCTGCGCGGGCGTGCGGCCTGCCGCCAGCAGCCGGCGCGCGGCGCGCAGCCGCAAGCGCACCAGGTATGCGTGCGGCGACGTGCCGTACGCGCGCTGGAACAGCCGCGTCAGCCGGAAGCGGTCGATCCCGGTGAGCTCGACGAGTGCGTCGAGGCCGATGTCGTCGCTCATGCGCGCATGCAGCAGATCGCGTGCGCGGGCAATCGCGGGCGCGACGGCCTTGCCGTCCGTCGCGAGCGGGGCGCGCAACTCGCCGCCGAGCCGCATCAGCAGGCGGTCGAGCGCCTGGTCGCGCGCGAGCTTGCCCTCGCTGCCGTGGAGCGCGACGAACGCCTGCCGGATCGTGTCGACGAGGCCGCGATCGTCGACCAGCGTATGGCCGAACGATGCCTCGATGCCGCCGAGGCCCGGCAGATCGAGCCGGCGCGCCGCGCGTTCGACCCATGCCTGCGGCAGGTACAGCATCCCGTAGGTGAAACCGCCTGCTTCGGGGGCATGCCCGTCGTGCAGCGCGCCCGGCTCGATCAGGATCGCGCGCCCCGGCACACTCGTATGCACCGACCGGTGGCACTGGAATTGCTGCACGCCCTGTTCGGTGAAGCCGACCAGCATGTCGTCGTGATCGTGCGCATCGTACGCATGGCCCTTGAAATGTGCGTGCAGGCTTTCGATGCAGGTGTCCGGATCGCGCCGCGCGACGAGCCAGTGGTCGGGGGCGCCGGCAGGTTGAATCGCTGTCGTCGTCATGGCTTGCCTCGCCTCGCTGGTCGTCGTTGCCCACCCGCCAGTGTACGCAGGTCGCGGGCTGCGCGCGGGCGGGCCGGTCGGCCACGCGGCTGCATCCTGCCGATCGTTCGTCCCACCCCGTGATAAGATCGCGCGCTTTCCGCGCCGGCGCCGTCTGCCCGACGGCCGCGGGCGGCCAACGAACCAGCGAGGATGGCATGGCCCAGATCGTCGTCGAAGGCCTGGCAAAGACCTACCGCGTCGCGGAGCGGCAGCCCGGCATGCTCGGCCTGCTGCGCCGCCGCTGGCGCGAGGTCGAAGCGCTCAAGGACGTCAGCTTCAGCCTGCGGCAAGGCGAACTGCTCGGGTTCATCGGCCCCAACGGGGCCGGCAAGTCGACCACCATCAAGATCCTGTCCGGCATCCTGCGCCCGACGTCCGGCAAGGTGATCATCGACGGCCGCGTGCCGTTCGACGACCGCATCGCGCACGTCGCGCGCATCGGCGCGGTGTTCGGGCAACGCAGCCAGCTGTGGTGGGACCTGCCCGTCATCGACGGCTTCGACCTGCTGCGCGACATCTATCGCGTCGATCCCGGCGCCTACCGCCGCACGCGCGACGCGCTCGTCGCGATGCTGCGCCTCGACAGCCTGCTCCATCAGCCGGTGCGCCAGTTGTCGCTGGGGCAACGGATGCGCGCCGAAATCGCCGCGGCGCTGCTGCACGAACCGCCGATCCTGTTTCTCGACGAACCGACCATCGGCCTCGATGCGCCGTCGAAGCTCGCGGTGCGCGACTTCGTCAGGACGCTGAACCGCGAGCGCGGCGTGACCGTGCTGCTGACGACGCACGACATGCACGACATCGAGGCGCTCGCGGAGCGCGTGATCGTCATCGGCCACGGCCGGGTGCTGGCCGACCAGCCGTTCGACGCGCTGCGCGCCGGGGTGCTGTCCGACCGCCGCATCCTGGTCGATTTCGCGGACGAAGCGCCGGCGCTCGACATCGCCGGCACGCAGTTGCTGCGGCGCGAGGGGCGCACGGTCGAACTGGCGTTCGATCCGGGCGTGATTAGCGCGCCGGCGCTCGTCGCGCGCATCGCGGCCGAGCATGCGGTCGAGGATATCCGCGTCGAGCAGCCGGCGATCGAGGAGGTCATCGCGCGCTTCTATCGCCTGCACGGCGCGACGGAAGCGTGAGCCGATGAACGTCCTGCGCCCGTACGCCGCGGCCTTCTCGGCACGCTTCAGGGTCCTGCTCCAGTATCGCGCGGCCGCGCTCGCGGGTTTCACGACGCAATGCTGGTGGGGGGCGCTCAAGGTGATGATCTACGCGGCGTTCTACCGTCACGCGACGCACGCGCAGGCGTCGATGACGCTCGAGCAGGTGACGACCTACACGTGGATCTCGCAGGCGCTGTTCGCGCTGCTGCCGTGGGCCGGCGACCCCGACGTCGCGGCGGCGGTGCGGACCGGCGCGGTCAGCTATGACCGGTTGCGCCCGGTCGACACCTACACGTGGTGGTATGTGCGGGCAATGGCGTGGATGAGCGCGCGGGCGCTGCCGCGCGTCGTGCTGATGTTCGTCGCGGCGGCGATCGTGCTGCCGCTCGCCGGCTTCGGCGAATGGGCGTGGCAGCCGCCGGCGGACGCCGCGCGGGCCGCGCTGTTCGTCGTGTCGGTGCTGCTGATGATCGGCCTTGCCGCCGCGTTCGTGATGCTGCTGAACCTGTGCATCGCGGCGACGCTGACCGATCGCGGGATCAACACGCTCGCGCCCGCGTTCGTGATCCTGTTCTCGGGCAACCTGATTCCGCTCGGCCTGTTTCCGGACCGGCTGCAGCCGCTGCTGATCGCCCAGCCGTTTGCCGGCATGCTCGACATTCCGTCGCGGATCTACATCGGCACGCTGAACGGCGCCGCCGCATGGGCCGGGCTCGCGCTGCAGGCGTTCTGGATCGTCGCGCTCGTCGGGCTGGGGCGCTTCGCGATGCGCCGCGTGATGGCGCGGCTTCACCTGCAGGGAGGCTGAACCGATGGATGCCGTGCGCCTGCTGTCGCGCTACTTCGCGACCTCGATCCGAGCGCAGCTCCAGTATCCGGCGTCGAGCCTGATGCTCTGCGCGGGCACCTTCCTGACGACCGTCATCGAGCTGGTCGGCATCTGGGCGCTGTTCGACCGGTTCGGCAACGTGCAGGGCTGGCGTTTCGGCGACATCTGCATGTTCTTCGGGATGGTCAGCGTCAGCTTCGCGATCGCCGATTTCATCAGCCGCGGGTTCGACGTGTTCGGCAGCGATTTCATCCGGACGGGCGACTTCGACCGCCTGCTGCTGCGCCCGCGCACGGCCACGCTGCAACTGATCGGCCATGACTTCCGGCTGCGCGTGATCGGGCGATTGCTGCAGGGGATCGTCGTGCTGGTCGTCGCGACGCGCGCGCTCGAATTCGACTGGAACGCCACGGCGATCGCGCTGGCCGTGTGGACGATCGCCGGCGGCGTCGCATTGTTCTTCGGGCTGATGGTGCTGCAGGCGACGCTCGCGTTCTGGACCGTCGAAAGCCTGGAAGTCGTCAACGTCGTCACGTACGGCGGCGTGCAGGCCGCGCAATTCCCGATCAGCCTCTATGCGGGCTGGCTGCGCCATTTCCTGACCTTCGTCGTGCCGATCGCGTGCATCGCGTATTTCCCGGTGCTGGCGATCCTCGGCAAGCCCGACCCGCTCGGCGCGCCGCGCTGGTTTCTGCCGCTCGCGCCGGCGGTCGCGTTCGTGTTCCTGGGCGCATGCTTCGTCGCGTGGCGGTTCGGCGTACGCAAATATACGTCGACGGGGACCTGAGACGCCGCCGCCGGCTCGTCCCGCGCCGGGCGCCGGGGCGGCCCGCGGCTTGCCGATCGATCGGCGTCCGGATGCCGGTTTTCGTCGCGCGGGTGCGTCGAAGCGGCGAGACGGGCCGGGCGGGGCGCGCAAAGGGGTTGCCGCGCACCGTTACAGCGCGCGTGCAATCGCCTGTTCCAGCAGCGACAGGCCGAGGTCGATCTCCGCCTCGCTGACGGTCAGCGGCGGCGCGATCCGGAACACGCCGCCCATCCCGGGCAACTGCACGATGTTCATGCTGAGCCCGAGGTTCATGCACTCGCGCGTGATTTTCGCGCCGAGCCCGTCCGCCGGCTCTTTGGTGCGACGATCCTTGACGATCTCGACGCCGAGCAGCAGCCCGCGTCCGCGCACGTCGCCGATGCAGTCGAACCGTTCCATCAGGTCGAGCAGGCCGCGCCGGAGCCGGTCGCCCATTGCGTTCGCCCGTGCGACGAGCCCGTCGCGCTGCACGACGTCCAGGACGCGCAGGCCGACGGCCGCGGGCAGCGGGTCGGATACGTGCGTCGTGTAGAACAGGTAGCCGAGCGCGTGCGCGCGTTCCTCGATCTGCGCGGACGTGACGACGGCCGCGAGCGGCAACCCGGCGCCCAGCGTCTTCGACAGCGTCAGGATGTCGGGCGTCACGCCGTCGCGCTCGCACGCGAACATCGTGCCGGTGCGCCCGACGCCGGTCTGCGCCTCGTCGAGGATCAGCAGCATGCCGCGGGCCTCGCACTTGCGCTTGAGCGCCGCCATGTAGCCTTCCGGCAGCTCGATGATCCCGCCCGAACTGAGGATCGGCTCCGCGATGAAGGCCGCGAGGCTGCCGCTCGACTGGCGATCGATCAGGTCGAACGCGTAGTCGAGTTCGGCGAGCGGATCGTACGCGCCGTTGTGCTCGAAGCGGGGCCGGTACGCGAACGGCGCGGGGATCGCGAACGAGCCGACGGCGGCCGGGCCGACGCCCTTGCGGCCGGCGCTGTAGGTGGCCGACGCGGCCGCGCCGGTCATGCCGTGCCAGGATTGCGCGAAGCCGACGATCTCGTACTTGCCGGTGACGAGCTTCGCCATCCGGATCGCGGCTTCGTTCGATTCCGCGCCGGTACTCAGCAGGAGCGCGCGATCGAGCCCGGCGGGCGTGATGTCGGCGAGGCGCGTCGCGAGATCGACGACCGGCCGCGACAGCATCCCGCTGAACAGGTGGTCGAGCTTGCCCGCGTATTCGCCGATGACGGACACGATCTCCGGATGGCTGTGGCCGAGCACCGCGCTCATCTGGCCCGACGTGAAATCGAGGATCGCGCGGCCGTCCGCGTCGTACACGAAGCTGCCTTGCGCGCGCTCGACGATGATCGGCTCGAACGTGCCGCCGTAGCGGACCAGGTGCTGCCTGGCGTGGCGCCAGAAGGTCGGGTCGTCGTTCAGGGACATCGGGCGTCTCCGGGCAGGGGGCAGGGTTCGCTTGCAGTCTAGGCGCGCGTCTGGTTTGATGGAAACGAATAGTTCTTATGCAAGGTAGAAAAGGAGCTGATACCTTGGGACGTTCGCTCGACATCGACCTGCTGCGCTCGTTCGTCGCGATCGCCGAGGCGCGGGCCCTCAGTCGCGCGGCCGCGCGCGTCGGGCGGACCCAGTCCGCGCTCAGCCAGCAGATGAAGCGGCTCGAGGAAGCCGTCGACCAGCCGCTGTTCCAGCGTACCGGCCGCGGCGTGGTGCTGACCCACCCGGGCGAGCGGCTGCTCGTGCACGCGCAGCGCATCCTGCGGCTGCACGACGAGGCGATGGCCGACCTGTGCGGTACGGGATTGTCGGGAACGATCCGGTTCGGGTGCCCGGACGATTACGCGGCGGCCTGGCTGCCGGCGCTGCTGCGGCAGTTTTCGAGCCTGCATCCGCAGGCGATCGTCGAAGTCGTGTGCGGGCCGACGCCACGGCTGCTCGAACAGCTCGAGAAGCGCGCGGTCGATCTGGCGATGATTTCGTTGCCCGACGACGCGGCGCACGACGACGTCATCCGCCGCGAGCAACTGGTCTGGATCGGCGCGCCGGGGCTGACGCCCGCGCATTTCGATCCGTTGCCGCTCGCGCTGTCCGACCGCGACACGCTCGATCACGTCGCGGCCCGCGACGCGCTGGATCGCGCCGGCCGCGATTACCGCATCGCGTATGCGAGCAGCAGTCTCGCCGGGCTGATCGCGCTGGTGCGCTCCGGGCAGGCGTTCGCGGTGATGACGCAGACGGCGGTGCCGGCCGACCTCGCGATCGTCAACGGCGATCCGCGCTTGCCGCCGTTGCCGGCCGTGGGCATTGCGCTGCGGTTCGATCGCAAGCGGCCGTCGCATCTGACGGCGGCGTTCGCCGAGCATATCCGGCTCACGCTGCCGCAGTTGTGATCGGCGTGGCCGTGGCGCTGCTGCGTCACTCGACCGTCGACGAAGCCGACACCCGCGAGCGGCCGTGCGGATCGACCGCCGCATCGCGCAGGCGGATCGCGGCCTGCATGCCCGACAGCTTGAGTTCGGTCTCCTGATATTCGTTGACCGGCTCGGAATCGGCGACGATGCCACAGCCTGCGAACAGCCGGCACGCGCCGCCGTCGACCAGCGCGGAGCGCAGCGCGACGATGAAATCGCCGTTGCCGTGCGTGTCGATCCAGCCGATCGGCGCCGCATACCAGCCGCGATCGAACCCTTCGTGCGCGCGGATGTGATCGAGCGCCGCGTCGCGCGGGTGGCCGGCCACCGCCGGCGTCGGATGCAGCGCCGCGACGACCTGCAGCAGCGTCGCGTCCGCCTTCAGCGTCGCGCGGATCGGCGTGCTCAGGTGCTGCAGCTTCGGCAGCCGGTGCAGCGAAGGTTGCCCGGGCACGTCGAGCGCGTGCGACAGCGGCGCCAGCGCCGCACGGATCGCATCGACGACGAGCGCGTGTTCGAGCCGCTCCTTCGCGGAGGCCATCAGCGCCGCGCCGAGCGCGCGATCGTCGTCGGGTGTGGCGCCGCGCCGGATCGTCCCGGCCAGCGCGTGCGTGCGCACGTCGCCGGCCGCGACGCGGGCGAGGCGCTCCGGCGTGGCGCCGGCGAAGCAGGCGCCGTCGCGGCGAACCGCGAACAGGTGCGCATGCGCGTCGCGCTGCCTGAGCCGGCGCAGCAGCGGCGCGATCGCGACGGGCCGCGCGTATTGTTCGAGCACGTCGCGCGCCAGCACGACCTTGCCGAACGCGCCGCCGTGGATCGCATCCACCGCGCGCCGGACTTCGTGCTGCCATTCGCTTGCCTGCAGCGCCTGCGTGTGCAGCAGATGCGGTGCGTCGTCGTCGCGGGCGGCGGCGAGCGCGCCGAGCGACTCGATGCGGTCGAGGCACGCATGCGCGAGCGCGGCCGGATCGTCGTGCGCGGCGACGACGTGCTGGCAGACGGCCCAGTGCGCATCGCCCTCGCGCACGATCAGCAGCTTCGCGACCGTCATGCTCGCGTCGGGAAACGGCGCCCAGTGCGTGCTGCGCGCGCCGCGCGAATCGAACCGGAAGCCGCCGACCAGGCGCGGCGGCTGCGGGCCGGCCGTCACCGCCTCGCGCGCCAGCGTGCGCCAGCGCGCGTCGATCTGCGCGAAGCGCGAGTCGCCGGCGGCGCTCAGTTCGAGCGCGCAGTCCCAGCCGAACAGCGCGACCGAGGCGTCGCCGGCTTCGTGGAAGAACCACGGCGTCGCGCCGTCGTCCCACGCGGCGATCAGGTCGAAGAAGTCGAGCGGCCGCAGCGGCACCGACACCGATGCGAGCGTCGGCTCGCCGGTGGCGGCGGCGCGGCGGGCCGCGCGTGCGAACGTGTCGTGCAGCAGCGGGAGGCCGGCGTTCATGCGAGCCCCCGTTGGCGGCGCCAGTGCTGGGTCTGCTGCGCGATGTACCACGCGATCAGGTTGGCGAACAGCGTCTCGACGTAGTCGGCGTCGAGGCCGGCCTGTTCGGCCCAGCGGCGCCGGTCGGGCAGCATCGCGGCCACCCGTTCCGGCGCGGCGATGCTCGCCTCGTCCGGCTTGAAGCGCGACGCGGCCTTCACGTACTGCATGCGCCGGCCGAGCGCTTCGATGATGTCGGCGTCCAGCCGATCGATGGCTTCGCGAACGTCGGGAAGGCCCGTGCAGGCGTCCGGTGTCTTCATGTGTACTCCTTTCCGTAACGAAGGGATTGGTCGATCCGTTCGACCAGATGTGCGATCACCGCCGGGTATTGGTGCCGCAGGTAGAAGTGGTCGCCGCTGAACGTCTCGATGCGGATCGGGCGCGCCGCGACGTCCTGCCACGCCCGCGCCTCGTCGTCGTCGAGCTCGGAATCGGCGAGCGGCAGCATCACGCCGAGCGGCGTGTCGAGCCGCGGCGGCCGGTTGCGTCGATAGGTCTCGATCGCGCGGTAGTCGTGGCGGATCATCGGCAGGTAGATCGCGCGCATTTCCGGATCGGCGAGCAGCGCGGCATGCTCGCCGGACAGCCGCGCGACGTCGCCCACGAGCGCGTCGTCGGACTGGAGGTGCAGATCCGACATGCGCTGACGATGCGGCGGCGGCAGCGCGGAGACGGCGACGTAGAGCGGCGCCGCGCCGCGCGCCTCGAGCCGCAGCGCCACCTCGTACGCGAGCGCCGCGCCGAGGCTGTGCCCGAACAGCACGAGCGGCGCGTGCGCATAGCGCGACAGCGCGTCGGCGGCGGGGCCGGCGAGCGCATCGATCGTCGCCAGGCACGACTCGCCGAAGCGTTCCTCGCGGCCCGGGTACTGCAGCGCGAGCAGGTCGATGTCCCACGGCAGCGCGCGGCTCCAGCCGCGAAAGAAGCTCGCGGTGCCGCCGGCGTGCGGGAAGCAGACGAGCTGCGCGCGCGGGCACGGCGACAGGCGCAACTCGCGGATCCAGTTCGAATCGGTCGGGCGCGCGGTCATGCGGCCGCCGCCTGGAACTGGCGGCGCAGCAGGTCGCGCAGCGATTTCTTGCTGGTCTTGCCGATGCCGGTTTCCGGAAAGCGCGGCATGAACTCGATCCGATCGGGAATCTTGAACGCCGCGAGCCCGCAGTCGCGCAGGTAGCGCTTCAGCGTCAACCGCGTCGGCGCGGGCGCACGCGCGACGACGAAGGCGCAGGTGCGCTCGCCGAGCATCGGGTCGGGCATCGCGACCACCGCCGCGTCGTGCACCTGCGGATGCGCGAGCAACAGGTTCTCCACCTCCTCGGCGGAGACCTTCTCGCCGCCGCGATTGATCTGGTCCTTGTCGCGCCCCTCGACGACGAGATCGCCGTCCGCGGTGCGCCGCACGCGATCGCCGCTGCGATAGAAGCCGTCGGCGGTGAACGCCGTCGCGTCATGGTCGGCGAGCCGGTAGTAGCCGCGTATCGTGTACGGGCCGCGCACCTGCAACTCGCCGATCTCGCCGGGCGGGACCGGCGCGCCGGTTTCGTCGACGACGCGCACTTCGTCGCCGTCCGACACGGGGCGGCCCTGCGTGTGCGCGATGCGTTCGGGCGAATCGTCGAGCCGCGTGCAGCAGATGAGCCCTTCGGCCATCCCGAACACCTGCTGCAGCCGGCAGCCGAGCACGGGCGTCACGCGCTCGGCCGCGTGGTCCATGAGCCGCGCGCCGCCGACCTGCAGCACCCGCAGGCTCGACAGGTCGGCCTGCCGTTGCGGCTGTTCGTCGAGCCACAGCAGCGCGAGCGGCGGCACGAGCGCGGTATGCGTGACGCGTTCCTGCGCGATCAGCGCGAAGCTTTGCTCGGGCTCGGGCCGCCCGGTCGTGACCACGCGCCCGCCCGCGAGCAACGCGCCGATCGTGCCGGGGCAGCACAGCGTGAAGTTGTGCGCCATCGGCAGCGCGGCGAGATAGACGGTGCCGGCGTCGACGCCGCTCGCGGCGCTGCAGGCGCGCACGTTGTACAGGTACTCGCGATGGCGGCGCGGAATCAGCTTCGGCGTGCCGGTCGTGCCGCCCGACAGCTGGAAGCAGGCGATGTCGTCGGCGCGGGCCGCGCATTCCTGCATCGGCGGCGCGTCGTACAGGGCGTCGAACGGCGTGAACGCGTGATCGTCGCCGTCCATCACGACGTGCTCGAGCGACGGGCAGTCGGCCTGCAGCGCGGCCGCGAGCGGCCGGCAGTCGAAGTCGCCGAGTTGCGACGCGCACAGATACGCGCGCGCGCCGGCGAAGCGGCAGAACGCGCCGATCTCGTAGTGCCGGTGAGCGGGCAGGGCGAGCACCGGCCGCACGCCGAGCTGGAACAGCGCGAAGCACGTCTCGATGAAACGCACGCCGTTCGGCAGATGCACGACGACCGCGTCGCCGCGCGTCAGGCCGAGGCGCGCGAGGCCGCCCGCGAGACGGCGGATGCGCGCCAGCAGGTCGCGATAGCCGAGCCGGCACGCGCCGTCGACGACGGCGAGCGCATCGGGATCGCGCCGCGCGCTCGCGTCGAGTGCATCGAAGAAAGTCGTGTCCTGCCAATAGCCGGCGTCGCGATAGCGGTGCGCGAAGTCGTCGGGCCAGTCGGGGGCATCGGCCGGGAAGGCCGGCGCCACGGAGGAAAGGGAGGATTGCATGCGCTGACCTTGGGTTCGGGCAAGTTGTCAGAAAATGTAAATGAGAGGTATTATCATTTGTAACAAGTGCCGCGATCGCGTCGTTTCTTTCGATATCGCGGCAATTTCATTCGATCGGGCGCCTGTCGCGCGGCGCCCGCCCGGCCCGGCCGGACAATCGGCCGGTTGTCGCCGGCGCGCGCCGGGCCGCGCGTGCCGCCTAACCAACGGACCTCCGATGAGCTCGACCACCTTCGCTTCGTCACGACGTCACCCGCCGGTGCTCGTGCCCGGCAACCATCCGGGCGTGGTGCACATCGACGCTGGCATGAAACTCATGAGCGGCACGCTGTGCTCGGACAGCCGCGACTGGTACGAGGAGCCGCTCGAAAAAGGGCTGAAGCTCGTCCTCGTGCAGAGCGGGCAGTTGCGCTGCCGCGTACCGGGCCAGCCCGAGCAGTGCATCAAGGGGCCGGGCCTGTGCGTGATCGCCAACGACGGCGAATTCACGACGCACCAGATCTACGATCGCGACGTCCCGTTGCGCTACACGATCGTGCAGCTCGGCCTCGACGCGCTCGACCGCAACCTGAGCCTGCTGCCGGAGAAGATGCTCGCGCCGACGGGCGGCGATCCGCGCATCGTCAGTTGCCCGGCGTCCAAGGCGCTGCAGGCGCTTGCCGTGCAGATCGCGACGTGTCCGTTCGAGGGCGCGGTGCGCGAGTACTACCTGAAGGCGAAGGCGTTCGAGCTGACCGCGCTGAGCGCGCAGTTGCTGGCGACGCAGCGGCAGTTCGCGCCGGCCGACGTGCGCGTCACGTCGTCGGACGTCGAGCGCGTGTACGCGGCGAGCGACATCCTGACGCGCGAGCTGCAGCAGCCGCCGACGCTCGATGCGCTCGCGGGCCGTGTCGGGATGAATTCGCGCAAGCTCACCGCCGGTTTCCGCAAGGTGTTCGGCACGAGCGTGTATGCGTACCTGCAGGAATACCGGCTGCGGACCGCGCACGCGATGCTGTGCGCGGAGGACGCGAACGTGTCGACCGTCGCGTACCGCGTCGGCTACAGCCCCGCGCATTTCTCGATCGCATTCCGCAAGCGCTACGGCATTTCGCCGAGCGACATCCGGGCGTCGTCGAACGCCATCGACGACGCCGAACTGGCGGGGGCGGCGATCTAAAACAACTGACCGGCTGCCTAAAGCAATCGACCGGGCTCATGGGTGTGAATGAGATAGATTCTCATTCACGGGTGGCCGCCGCCGCGCGGATCCGCCATCTAACGACCCATACAAGGCGTGCCCATGAGCCAGACCGCTGTCGATTCCAGGATCGACCATTCCGATCCTTCCCGTTCTTCTCCCATTGCCTTGCGCTCGCGGCTCGTCGCGCTGATCGCCGAGCTGCTCGACGAGCCCGTCGACGAAGTCGCGTTGCTCGACGACGACGAGGACCTGCTGAGCTGCGGCCTCGATTCGATCCGGCTGATGTACCTGCAGACGCGCGTGAACCGGCTCGGTTACGCGCTGACGTTCGATGCGTTCGCACGCTCGCCGACGCTCGGCGCGTGGGCCGCGCTGCTCGCGAACGCGCCGCGCGTCGCGCGCGCGACGCCTGACGCCGGCGCGGCCGACCTCGACGTCGACGTGCATGCGCCGTTCGACCTGTCGGCGGTGCAGCAGGCGTACTGGCTCGGCCGCGGCGACGGCGAAGTGCTCGGCAACGTGAGCTGCCATGCGTTCCTCGAGTTCCGCAGCCGCGCGATCGATCCCGTTCGTCTGGACGCGGCATGCCGGCTCGTGCGCGAGCGTCACCCGATGCTGCGGGCGCGTTTCGCCGGCGGCCGGCAGCAGATCGTCGCGACGCCGGATTCGCCGGTGTTCGAGCACGCGGACTGGCGCGACAGGACGCCCGCCGACGCGGAAAGCGGCTGGGCGTCGCTGCGCGCGTTCCGGTCGCACGAATGTCTCGACGTCGAGCGTGCGCAGGCCTTCATGACGGGGCTCGTGCAGATGCCCGGCGGCGAGGATCGCGTGTGGCTGAGCGTCGACCTGCTCGCGGCCGACGTGGACAGCGTGCGGCTGCTGATGCAGGAGATCGGCGCGGCGTATGCCGAGCCGTCGGCATTGCCCGACGCGCCGTCGACGTGGTTCCCGGCCTGGCTCGCGCGTCGCGCGGCCGATACGCGCGATGCGCGGGCCGCGGCGCGCGACGCCTGGCACGCGCGGCTCGCCGCGCTGCCGGAAGGGCCGGCGCTGCCGCTCGCCCGCGCGCCGGAAACGATCCGCGCGCCGCGCTTCAGCCGCGTCGCGCATACGCTCGGCACGGCCGAACTCGCGCGCCTGCAGGCGCGGGCCGCGCAGCACGGCGTCACGCTGTCGTCGGTGTTCGGCGCGGCATTCGCCGCGGTGCTCGCGCGCTGGAGCGACCGGCAGGCGTTCCTGCTCAACGTGCCTCTGTTCGACCGGCACGGCGATGCGCCCGATCTCGGCCGCGTGATCGCGGATTTCACGACGCTGCTGCTCGTCGAATGCGACGTGCGCGCCGACGCGAGCGCGGCCGACGCGGTGCGCGCCTTTCAGCAGCGGCTGCACGGCGCGATCGCGCAGGCCGCGTATCCGGCGCTCGACGTGCTGCGCGATGCGCGCCGGCAGGGTGCGCCGCGCGCGGCGCCCGTCGTGTTCTCGTGCAATCTCGGCGACGCGCCGTTCGTGCCCGACGCGTTCGCGCGCGTGTTCGGCGATCTGCACGACATGATTTCGCAGACGCCGCAGGTATGGCTCGATCACCAGCTCTATCGCGTGCCGGACGGCGCGCTGCTCGCGTGGGACAGCGTCGACGGCCTCTTTCCCGACGGAATGCTCGATGCGATGTTCGGCGCGTACGTCGCGCTCGTGCAGGCGTTGTGCGATCGCGACTGGCGGCTGCCGATCGCGGTCGAACTGCCGTCCGCGCAACGTCGCGTGCGCGATGCGCTCAACGCGGCGCTCGCACCGGGACGGCCGCGCACGTTGCACGACGATTTCTTCGCATTGGCCGCACGTGAGCCGGCGGCCGTTGCGCTGCGTTGCGGCGAGCGCGCCGTGACGCGCGGCGAACTGGCCGCGCAGGCGCTCGCGATCGCGGGCGGCCTGCGCGCGGCCGGCATCGGCCATGGCGATGCGGTCGAGATCAGCCTGCCGCGCGGGCCCGCGCAGGTGGCCGCGGTGTTCGGCGTACTGGCCGCCGGCGCGTGCTACGTGCCGCTCGACATCGCGCAGCCGGTGGCGCGCAAGGCGCTGATCGAGCGCGCGGCCGGCGTGAAGGCCGCGATCGGCGACGCGGCGCTCGCCGATGCGCCGCTGCCGCAGTTTTCCGTCGCGGCGCTGATGCGCCATGCGCCGCTGGCCGCTCCGGCGGCGGTGCCGCCGCAGGCCTCCGCGTACGTGATCTACACGTCCGGTTCGACGGGCGTGCCGAAGGGCGTCGAGATGACGCACGCGGCGGCGCTCAACACGATCGACGCGATCGGCGCGCTGCTCGGCGTGAACGCGGACGACCGGCTGCTCGCCGTGTCGGCGCTCGACTTCGACCTGTCGGTGTACGACCTGTTCGGTGCGCTGGGCGCCGGCGCCGAACTCGTGCTGCCGACCCAGGACGACGCGCGCGACGCGGCCCGCTGGATCGACCTGATCGCGCAGCATCGCGTGACGCTGTGGAATTCGGCGCCCGCGCTGCTGGAAATGGCGCTGGCGGTGCCGGCCGCGGCCGACGCGTGCCGCAGCGTGCGCGCGGCGCTGCTGTCCGGCGACTGGATCGCGCTCGACCTGCCGGCGCGCCTGCGCGAGCGCTGTGGCGCCGCGTGCGCGTTCCATGCGCTCGGCGGGGCGACCGAGGCCGGCATCTGGTCGAACGTGCAGACGGTGCATGACGTGCCGCCGCACTGGCGTTCGATTCCGTACGGCCGGCCGCTGCCGGGGCAGGCCTATCGCGTCGTCGATGCCGACGGCCGCGACGCGCCCGACTACGTGCCGGGCGAACTGCTGATCGGCGGCGACAGTCTCGCGCGCGGCTACCGGAACGATCCGGAGCTGACCGTGCAGCGTTTCGTGCAGCATGCGTCGGGCCGCTGGTATCGCACGGGCGACCGTGGCCGCTACTGGCCCGACGGCACGCTCGAATTCCTCGGGCGCGAGGATCGTCAGGTGAAGGTGCGCGGGCACCGGATCGAACTCGGCGAAATCGAGGCCGCGCTGGCCGCGCATCCGCAGATCGACGGTGCGTGCGCGAGCGTCGCCGGCGGCGAGGCTGCGCGCATCGTCGCGGCGTTCGTGCCGGCCGATTGCGCGCCGGGCGCGGACCCTTCGTCGCCCGCGCTCGCGGAAGCCGGCCATGCCGACACGGTGCACGCTGAAGCGGCCGTCGCGCGCGCGGTGGCCGACCGGCTGCTCGACGGCGATGCGGGCTTGCCGCCTGCGCTGCGCGGGCCGGGGCGCGCGAAGGGCGACGCCCCGGTCGCCATCGACGGCGCGCTCGACCTGCTCGACTGGTATGCGGCCGATCTCGACGATCTGACCGCTTCGCTGCGCGCGCTCGCCGCCGATCCGGAGGGCGCCGCGCAACGCGTGCCGCTCGACGCGCGGGTGGCGCCGCTCGCGTTCGCGACGCGGTTGCCCGACGGCGCTCGCGCGCTGCGTCAGTTCGGCGATGCGCTGCGGGCGCAGGCCGACGCGCAGGCGACGCCGCCGCGGGTCGCGGTGCTCGACGCCCGTGCCGGGCAGTGGCTCGATGCGGGGCTCGGCGTGCTCGACGATCCGCGTTTCGACGTGACGCTGTTCGACGCGTCGCCGGGCCTGCTGCGCAGTGCGCAGGCGCGCTTCGCGCAGACGACGCCGACGCTGCAGACGATGCAGGACGGCCTGCTGCCCGCACGCCATCTCGGCCGGTTCGATTGCGTGATCAGCTTCGCGGCGGCGCACCTGCGCGACGATCCGCGCGACACGTTCCGGATCGCGGCCGCGTTGCTGGCGCAGCATGGCCGCTTGCTGCTGGCCGACGTGCTGCGCGATTCGCCGCTGCGCGAACTCGTCGCGGGCGTGACGGGCGACGCGTCGGCGCCGCAGCCGTTCGGGCACGCCGCGCTGGCCGCGGCGGCGCACACCTGCGGCTTCGCGGTCGATGCCGGGAGCTGGCGCTCGAGCGCGTTCGCGTGCATCGACGCGCGCCGGGCCGGCGAGCCGGTCGCGCAGGCGGCGCTGGCCGACTGGCTGCGCGACCGGTTGCCCGACGCGATGCGTCCCGATGCGCTGTGGTGCGTGCCGCGCTGGCCGCTCAACGCGAACGGCAAGATCGACCGGCGGGCTGTGGGCGATGCGCTCGCGCGGGCGCTCGGCGACGCGCCGGCCGCGCACGAGGCGTTCGTGCCGGCAAACGAACGGCAGGCAACGCTGCTCGCGTGCTGGGAACACGCGCTCGGCCGTCCGGCGAACGCGCGCGAGGCGACGTTCTTCGCGCTCGGCGGCGACAGCCTGCTCGCGACGCGTCTGCTCGCGCAACTGCGCGAGCGGCTCGGCGTGCGGATCGGCATGGCGGCGTTCTACCGGCAGCCGACGCTCGCGGGGCTCGCCGCGCGGCTCGACGAGTCGGCGCCGTCCGCACCGGCCGACGGCGATACGCCGGTCGCCGCGATCGAGGAGGGCGTGCTGTGAGCTTCGACGACGTACTCGACCTCTGCCGCGAACGCCAGATCGAACTGTGGTGCGACGACGGCGGACAGTTGCGCTATCGCGCGCCGGCCGGCGCGCTCGACGCGGATCTGGCCGCGCGCATCAAGGCCGAACGCGACGCGTTCGTCCGTTTCCTGCAGGCCGGCGCGTGGCGCGGCGATCCGGCGGCCCGGCACGAGCGCTTCGCGCTGACGCCGGTGCAGGCGGCGTATGTGCTCGGCCGTCACGAATCGTTCGAGTTCGGCGGCCATGCGTGCCATCTGTACGTCGAATACGACGAACCCGCGAATCTCGACTGCGTGCGCTTCGAGGCGGCGTGGAACGCGTGCGTCGCGCGGCATCCGATGCTGCGCGCGATCGTCGAGGACAACGCGTGGCAGCGCGTGCTGCCCGACGTGCCGTGGCAGCCGCTCGCGGTGCACGACCTGCGCGACGCCGATGCGAACGCATTCGACGCAC
Source organism: Burkholderia sp. MSh2 (assembly GCF_000731655.1). Classification (NCBI taxonomy): domain Bacteria; kingdom Pseudomonadati; phylum Pseudomonadota; class Betaproteobacteria; order Burkholderiales; family Burkholderiaceae; genus Burkholderia; species Burkholderia sp. MSh2. The sequence goes on from NZ_JPGM01000029.1 coordinate 82,161, forward strand.
ACCTGCGGCGCGTGCGCGAGCGTCTCGACCATGCGGTGCATGCGCTCGATCGCTGGCCGGTGCTGCAGCCGGAAGTGAGCCTCGGGCCGGACGGCGCGGTGCTGCACCTGTCGGTCGATTTCACGTTGATCGACTACGCGAGCCTGCAACTGCTGCTCGCCGAATGGCGGCGCCGTTACGATGCGCCGCACTGGCAGCCCGCGCCGCTCGACGCGACGTTCCGCGACTACGTCGTCAATGAAGCCCATGCCGGCACGCGCGCCGATCATGCGCGCGACAAGGCATGGTGGCTCGCGCGCATCGACGATCTGCCCGCACGGCCGGACCTGCCGGTGTTGCCCGCGCTGCGCGCCGACGCGCGGCCGCGCTTCACGCACCGGCATGCGCGGCTCGACCGCGCGCAATGGGCCGCGCTGAGCGCCCAGGCGAGCCGCTTCGGGCTGAGCGCGGCGAGCGTCGCGCTGGCCGCGTTCGCCGAGGTCGTCGGCCGCTGGAGCCAGTCGCCGGCGTTCTGCCTGAACCTGACGGTGCTGAACCGGCCGCCGGTGCATCCGCACATCGATGCGGTGCTCGGCGATTTCACCGCGCTGAGCCTGCTCTCGGTGGACGCGACGCACGGGCGCGATTTCGTCGAGCGTGCGCGCACGCTCGGCGCGCGGATGTTCGACGATCTCGACCATCGCGCGTTTACCGGCGTCGACGTGATGCGCGAACTCGCGCGGCGGCGCGGCAAGGAGGCGGCGCTGATGCCGGTGGTGTTCACGAGCGGCATCGGCAGCGTCGAGCGGCTGCTCGGCGAGCAACCGGCCCGCGCGGCGCCGCCGCGCTACATGATCAGCCAGACGCCGCAGGTCTGGCTCGACTGCCAGGTGACCGACCAGTTCGGCGGGCTGGAAATCGGCTGGGACGTGCGCGACGATCTGTTTCCGGACGGCATGCCCGCGGCGATGTTCGACGCATACGTCGCGTTGCTCGGGCGGCTCGCCGGCGACGCCGAATGGTGGTCGCGCGCGGGCGACATCGTGCTGCCGGCCGCCGCGCCGGCCGCCGACGCGCATCCGGATGCGGACATGCATATCGCGGCCGGCTTCGCCGCGCAGGCGTTGCGTACGCCCGATGCGCCGGTGGTGATCGATGCGCAGGGCGCACGCACCTACCGTGACGTCGCGCAACACGCGGCGGCGCTGCGGACCGCGCTCGAACAGGCCGGCGTCGGCGCGGGCGACACCGTCGCGGTGCTGATGCCGAAGTGCGCGCACCAGCTCGCGGCCGTGCTCGCGATCGTCCAGGCGGGGGCCGCGTACGTGCCGGTCGACAGCCGCCAGCCGGCGCTGCGGCAACAGGCGATCCTGCGCAATGCGCGGGTGCGCGCCGTCGTCAGCGTGCAGGCGCTCGACTTCGTGCACGACGGGTGCGTGCGCATCGATCTCGATGCGTTGCCGATCGATCCGCAATGGCCGCCGCGCGCCGCGCACGACATCGGCGGCGATGCGCTGGCGTACGTGATCTACACGTCGGGCTCCACCGGCGAACCGAAGGGCGTGATGCTGAGCCACGCGGCGGTGTGCAACACGCTCGCCGACATCAGCGCGCGCCACGCGGTCGGCGCCGGCGACGTGGTGCTCGGGCTTGCCGAGCTGAGCTTCGACCTGTCCGTCTACGACTTCTTCGGCGCGACCGCGCGCGGCGCGTGCATCGTGCTGCCCGATCCGGCGCGCGGCAACGATCCGTCGCATTGGGCCGAGCTGATGGCGCGTCATCGCGTGACGCTGTGGAATTCGGTGCCCGCGCAAGGGCAGATGCTGATCGACTACCTCGAAGGCGAGCCGGCGCTCGACGTGCCGGGCCCGCGCCGCGTGCTGTGGTCGGGCGACTGGATTCCGGTGACGCTGCCGGCGCGCTGGTGGCGGCGCTGGCCCGACAGTGCGCTGTTCAGCCTCGGCGGCGCGACCGAAGCGTCGATCTGGTCGATCGAGCATCCGATCCGGCCGGCGGACACGCAGCTCGCCAGCATTCCCTACGGCCGCGCGCTGACGGGCCAGACCATGGAAGTGCTCGACGCACTCGGCCGGCCGTGCCCGCCCGGCGTGCGCGGCGAAATCCATATCGGCGGCGTCGGGCTCGCGACGGGCTACGCGAACGATCCGGTGAGGACGGACGAACGCTTCATCCGTCATCGCGACGGGCGCAGGCTCTACCGCACCGGCGATCTCGGCCGCGTGCGCGCCGACGGTTCGCTCGAATTCCTCGGGCGTCAGGACGATCAGGTGAAGATCCGCGGCTACCGGATCGAGCTGGCCGAGATCGATGCGGCGCTGGCCGCGCATCCGCAGGTCGGCGCGGCCGCGACGATCGTGCTCGGCGAAGGGGCGGAGCGCCGGCTCGCGAGCTTCGTGTCGTTGCACGGCGCGGAGCCGGCTACGCCGCCGGAGCCGGCTCCGGCTCCGAGGGAAGACGCACTGCACGAGATCGCGACGCACGTGCGCGCGGCGTTCGACGCCGCACGCTGGCCCGCGCACGCGGACGTGTCGCGCTCGGTCGCCCGGCTCGAGGCGGCGTGCGTCGCGTCGCTGGCGGCCTGGATCGTGCCGGCCGGCGGGCTGGGCGACGAGGCGCCGACCGATTTCGACACGCTGTGCGAGCGGCTGCGCGTGCCGGCGGCGCGGCGGCATCTGCTGCGTCACTGGCTCGCGATGCTCGACGGGCACGGCGTGCTGGATGCGAGCGTCGAGGGCGGCTGGCGCGTGCGGCCCGACGCCGATCGCGCCGACGCGCACGCGTGCTGGGATGCGTTCGCGCAGGATGCGTCGCCCGATCTGTGGCCGCCCGTACTGGTCGACTACTTCCGAGACAGCGCGGGGTGCATCGACGTGCAGGTGGACGGCAGCGTGTCGCCGGCCGGCCTGATGTTCCCGGAAGGCGCGTCGCATATCGCCGATGCGATGTACAGCGACGGCGAACATGCGCGCGCGCTGCATCGCGGGATGGCGCAGGCTGTGCGTGCGATCGTCGCGCGCGAACCGCGGCGCCCGTGGCGGATGCTCGAGATCGGCGCGGGCACGGCCGCGGCGACGCGAGCGATCGTCGACGCGCTCGCGCCGCTGGTGGAGGCGGGCGCGCGGATCGACTACCTGTTCAGCGACGTGTCGAGCTACTTCCTCGCGGCGGCGCGCGAGCGTTTCGCCGCGTATCCGTGGATGCGCTTCGTGCGGTTCGACATGAACGCGCCGTTCGACGCGCAGGGCATCGCGCCGCATTCGATCGACGTCGCGATCAGCTCCGGCGCGCTGAACAATGCGCGCGACACGGTCGCGCTGATCGCCGGGTTGCGGACGCTGGCGGCGGCCGATGCGTGGTGGGTGATCCAGGAACTGACGGCCGAGCATCCGGAAATCAGCATCAGCCAGGGGCTGATGATGGAAACGCCGGACGACGCGCGCGCCGCCGACGCGCGCCTGTTCGTGCCGCGCGCGCGGTGGCTCGAATGGCTGCAGGCGGACGGCGGCGATCGCGCGCTCGGGTGCGTGGCGCCGGGCACGCCGCTCGACGCGCTCGGCTACGACATCCTGGTCGCGCACGTGAAGCGCGGCGCGCCGCGCATCGCGACCGACGCGCTGCTGGCGTTCGTCGCGGAGCGCGTGCCGGGCTACATGGTGCCGTCGCAATTGCGCGTGCTCGACCGGTTGCCCGTGACCGCGAACGGCAAGATCGACCGCCGTACGCTGGCCGGCATCGCCGAGATTCGCGAGCCGGAGCCGGCGGCCGCTCGGCCGGCCCGGGCGCAGGCCGACGCCGATCCGCTGCTGGCGCGGCTGATCGGCCTGTGGGAAGCGGTGCTCGATACGCGCGACGTCGCGCCGGACCAGGACTTCTTCGCCGCGGGCGGCGATTCGCTGCTGATCGCGCAACTCGTGTCGCGGCTGCGCGGCGAGGAGCCGCTCGCGCACGCGCATCCGTTCGACCGGCTGCTGCGCTGGGTGCTCGCGCAGCCGACGCCGGCCGCGTTCGCGCAATGCCTGCGCGACGCGCACGCGCAGCCGCCGGGCGCCGCATCGCCGGCGCCGGCCGTCGCGCGCGCGCCGCAGGCGTCGGCCGTCGTCCATGCGCCGGCGCCCCGCGTGCGCGCCGACGTGCGGCCGATTTCGCTGGCGCCGGGCGACGGTGTGCCGCGCGTGATCGTGCACGAGGGGCTCGGCACCGTGCATGCCTATCGTCCGGCGATGCCGGCGCTCGCGCGGCTCGGCCCGGTGCTCGGCTTCGCGGTGCGCGACGCGCAGGACTATCTCGACCTGCCGGCGCGCCACCTGAATGCGACGCTCGGCAGGCGTTACGCGGACGCGCTGTGGCGCGCCGGCGTGCGCGAGGTCGACGTGCTCGGCTACTGCTCGGGCGGGCTGGTCGCGCTCGAAATGGCGAAGTCGCTCGTGCAGCTCGGCGTTGACGTGCGCACGCTCGACATCGTGTCGAGTTACCGGATTCCGTACCTGATCGAGGATGAGCGGCTCGTGCTGTTCAACTTCGCGGCGACGCTCGGGCTGCCGCTCGACGCGCTGGGGTTCCCGGAAACGTATGTGCTGGCCGACGCGCTCGCCGATGCGCTGAAGGCCGACCCCGCGCGGCTCGCATCCGGCAGCCTGCAGGCGCAGCTGGAGATCTTCGGCGATCGCTGCGAGCCGCTCGATGCGCTGCGCGGCCGCGTGCTGCGCGCCGCCGCGGGATTGTCGATGCAGGACGCGGTCGCGCATCCGCTGCTCGACGAGCGCGAACGGCTGTACCGGCTCTTCACGCATTCGGTGCAGGCGAGCCATTGGGCCGGCGATGCGCCTTACGCGGGCGCGCTGCGGCTGTTCGTGCCGGAGCGCTGCAACCCGCTGATCCCGCAGCAGCGCGCGGCGCTCACCGACTACTGGACGGCGCAGGCGCTCGGCGGCATCACGTCCGTCGACATCCCCGGCGGTCATTTCGACTGCCTGAACGCCGCGTTCGTCGACACCCGCCTGAAGGAGGCGCAATGAAGGACCATCCGCTGCCGGTCGTCGTGGCCGGCTCCCGCTTCGGCCAGTTCTACGCGGCGGGCCTCGCCGCATCCGGCGCGTATCGTGTCGCCGGCATGCTCGGCCGGGGCAGCGCGCGCACGGCCGCACTCGCCGCGCGTGTCGGCGCGCCCGTGTTCGACAGCCCGGAAGCGCTGCCCGACGACGTGCGCGTGGCATGCGTGGCCGTCGGCGGCGCGGCGCGCGGCGAGCAAGGCGCGGCGCTCGCGTGCCGGCTGCTCGAACGCGGGATCGACGTCGTGATCGAGCATCCGCTGCTGCCCGACGAATGGGACACGGTGCTGCGCACCGCGTCGCGTCACGGCCGCCGCTGCCTGCTCAACAGCTTCTATCCGAACCTGCCGGTCGTCTCCCGCTTCATCGCGGTCGCGCGGCGGCTGCGCGAGACGTGCGCGCCCGTGCATGCGGATGTCGTGTGCTCGGTGCAGGCCAGCTACGCGGCGCTCGACGTGCTCGCGGCCGCGCTGCAGGGCGTGGGCCCGTGGTCGGTCGAGCCGGTCGGGCCGGCGCTGTCGTCGATGCGCGAATGCGCGATGGTGCTCGCGGAAACGCCGGTCTCGCTGCGCGTGCACAACGAGATGGCGGCGGCCGACGACGGCCGGATGAGCGTGCTGTTCGGCATCACGCTGACGACGGAAGCCGGCACCTGGACGCTCGCGTCGCCGCACGGCCCGCTGTGGTGGGCGCCCGCGCTGCGCGAACCGGCGGCGGACGAGGACGGGCTGTTCCCGATCTTCGGCGACACGGCCGGCGACGACCTGCCGAGCATCCAGCTGTGCGACGAGGCGCGCGATACGTGGGGGACGATCCACGCGCACAGCTGGCCGCAGGCGGCCGTGCGTGCGGTCGATCGCCTCGTGTCGGGCGACGGGTTGCAGGCGTGCAACCAGCGCAGCATCGACGTCACGCGCGTCTGGCAGCAACTGACCATGCAGCTCGGCTTTCCGGAACAGCCGCCGGGCGATGCTCGCACGGCGACCCTCGGCATGCTGCTGGAGCGTGCCGCATGAAGGGGCCGCTGCTTTCGATGTTGCGGCCGTTCGCGGCGCCGCTCGCGGCGGCGGTCGTGCTGCAGGCGCTGGCGGGTGTCGCGTCGCTCGTGCCGTGGCTCGCGCTCGGCCGCGTCGCCGACGCATGGCGCGCGACCGCGCAGCTCGACGCGACGGCGCGCGGCTGGCTCGTCGCGGCCGTGGTGGCCGGCGCGGGCTGGCTGGGCGGCCAGACGATCGCGCTGCACCTGACGCACCGCGTCGACGCGGCTCTTTCCGACCGCTTGCGCAAGCGCCTCGCCGATCATCTGCAACGCTTGCCGCTCGGCTGGTTCGCGCGCGCGGGCGGCGATCGCGTCGCGCGCCACGTCGACCAGGACGTGCGCGCGCTGCACCAGCTCGTCGCGCACGCGCCGGCCGACGTCACGCAGCTCATCGTCGTGCCGTGCGCGGCGCTCGCGTGTCTGCTGTACGTGAATCCCGTCCTGCTCGCGTTCGCGCTCGTGCCGCTCGTCGCGGGCGTCGCGCTGTTTCGCTGGATGCGCTCGGCGCGGTTCGCGCCGGCCGTCGCCGCGCGCAACGCGGCGCTCGAGCAATTGATGGGCGATTACGCGCAGCTCGCGCAGAATCCGGCGCTCGTGCGGCAGTATCCGGGCGCGGGCATCGAGGCGGCCGCGCTGGCGTCGACCGGGCGCTTCGGTCAGGCGTTCTTCGCGTGGGTCGGCCGCATCGGCGGGGCGGGGGCGTGCTCGCAGGTGCTGCTCGGCACACCGTTCCTGCTCGCGTGGGTCGTGTTCGGTGCGACGTGGCTCACGGCCGGCCGCCTGCCGGTCGGCGAATTGTGCGTGTTCGCGCTGCTGATCTGGGCGGTCGCGGCGCCGGTGCGCGCGCTCGGCCACGGCGCCGACGCGTTGCGCGAGGCGCGCGCGGCGGCTGCGCGCCTCGATGCGCTGCTCGCGCAGCCGGGCCTGCCCGAGCCCGCCGACGGCGCGGCGAAGGCGCCGCGCGATGCATCGGTCGAGCTGAAGGGCGTGAGCGTCGATATCGACGGCGTGCGGATCCTGCACGACATCGACGCGACGGTCGCGGCCGGCACGACGACCGCGATCGTCGGGCCGTCGGGCGCGGGCAAGAGCACGCTGTTGATGCTGCTCGCGCGCTTCATGGATCCGGATCGCGGCACGGTGGCGCTCGGCGGCGCCGACCTGCGCCTGCTCGCGTCGCACACGCGGCGCGAGCAGGTCGCGATGGTGTTCCAGCAGGCCGCCGCGCTCGACGTGTCGATTGCCGCGAACATCGCGCTTTACCGGCCCGACGCCGAGCGCGGCGAGATTCGCGCGGCCGCGCGCGCGGCCTGCCTCGACGAACGGATCGACGCGTTGCCGGGCGGCTACGACTGCGTGTGCGGACGCGACGTGCGCCTGTCCGGCGGCGAGCTGCAGCGCCTGGCGATCGCGCGGGCGCTGTTGTCCGCGGCGCCGCTGCTGCTGCTCGACGAGCCGGCGTCGGCGCTCGACCCGCAAACCGGGCGCGCGTTGCGCAACGCATTGCGCGGCGACCCGCGCACGCGCGTGATCGTCAGTCACGATCTCGATGCGATCCGGCATGCGGACCAGATTCTCGTGATGGATCGCGGCCGCATCGTCGAGCGCGGCACGCATGCGGCGCTGCTGGCCGCGCACGGGCTGTATGCGCGGCTATGGGCCGAACGCGGCGCGGCCGCCGGGGAGGGAGCACGATGATGCAATCGCTCAAACGTTTGCAATGCCTGCCGCGCGACACGCGCGGCGCGCTGTGGCGCGGGGTCGGCTGGGCGGTGGCCGCCGCGCTGCTCGACGGCGCATGCGGGCTGCTGCTCGTGCCGCTGATCCGCGCGTGGTTTGCCGGCGCGCACGCGGCCGCGCTGCACTGGACGATCGCGCTCGGCGCGCTGACGCTATGCCACGCGCTCGTGCTGTATGTCGCGCAACTCGGCGGCTATCGCGCGGGTGGCGCGCTGGCCGTCGGCCTCGTCGAGCGCCTCGTGCAGCATTTGCCGCGCATTGCGTCGTGGCAGGCCGTGCGCGACCGTCATCCGGCGGGGCTGCTGCGCGGGCCCGTCATGCAGGCGATGAGCATTCCCGCGCACCTGCTCGGGCCGCTGATCGGCGCGGTCGTCACGCCGCTCGCGGTTGTCGCTGGGCTCGCGTGGATCGACTGGCGCATCGCACTCTGCCTCGCGGCCGCGGCCGTGCTGCTGTTCGCGCTGCTCGAACGCGGCGGCGCACGCACGCTCGCATCCGAGCAGGCGCGCGCGGCCGGCGATCGCGAGATGGCCGTGCAGTTGCAGACCTTCGCCGCGCATCAGGGGCTGTTGCGCTTCGCGGGCCAGGAAGGCGACGCGCGCGCGGCGCTGCAGCGCGCGTTCGACGAGCAGCATCGCCGCACGCGCACGCTGATGCGGCGCTCGCTGCCGATCGAGCTCGGCTTCGCGGGGGCGGTGCAGGGCGTGTTCGTCGCGATGCTGGTCGGCGGCGCGTGGGCGGTCGCGGCGGGCCGGCTCGATGCCGCGACGGCCGTGGCGGTGCTGGTGCTGCTCGTGCGCTTCATCGAGCCGCTCGCGCAACTCACGCAGTTGGACCAGGCGCTGCGCGGCGGCTGGCGCGCGCTCGATACGGTGCTCGCCGTGCTGCATGCGCCGCGTTTCGACAGCCCCGAGCGCGGCACGCCGGTACACGATGCGAGCGTCGACGCGGTGCGGGTCGGCTATCGATCGGGCGCCGGCGCGACGCTGCTCGACGGCGTCGACCTGCAGTGTCCGGCGGGCGGCTTCGTCGCGATCGTCGGCCCCACGGGCGCCGGCAAGAGCACGCTGCTGGGGCTGCTCGCGCGGCTCGACGATCCGTGCGCCGGGCGCGTGCTGCTCGGCCGCTCCGACGTGCGGCACCTGAGCGAGGCGACGCTCGCGGCGACCCGCAACCTCGTGTTCCAGGACAACGGGCTGTTTCGCGGCAGCCTCGCCTGGAACGTCCGGATGGGGCGGCCGGACGCGACCGATGCCGAACTGCGCGACGCGCTGGACGCGGTCGGCCTGTTGCGCGACGTGGAGCGGATGCCCGACGGGCTCGAGTCCGACGTGGGGCCGGGCGGCCAGTTGCTGTCGGGCGGGCAGCGCCAGCGTGCGTGCCTCGCCCGCGCGCTGCTGGCGCGGGCGCCGGTGCTGATGTTCGACGAGCCGACCGCGAGCCTCGACGAGTTGAGCGCGCGGCGCGTGCGCGACAGCCTCGTCGCGCTGCGCGGGCAGCGTACGCGTATCGTCGTCACGCACCAGCCGGCGCTCGCGGCGGCCGCCGACACGATCGTCGTGCTCGACGCGGGCCGGGTGCGGGCGACCGGCACGCATGCGCGGCTTGTCGAAACCGATGCGTGGTATGCGACGTTCGCCCGGGCCGGGCGGCCGCCCGAAGGGCCGGCGCCCGCCCCGGCGGGCGCGGACGCCGATGTCCGGGCGGCCGAATCCGAACAATGACGTGAACAATGTATGCCGGCGTGCCCGGAATCGATAGGAAAAGGCCCTCGATCGAAAAATCCCCGGCCGGTTCTATTTGATAATGAGAATGATTATCAAATACGGGGGCGTGAATGCGGTACGAGGTACTGGAACCTGAGAGATCAAAGACGAAGGGCGCGCGAGTCGCCCGTTTCGGGCGGGCGCGCTGGCGTCCGTCGCTGTATCTCGGCCTGCTGATCGCCGCGCATCCGGCGGCGGCGTTCGCCGAGGCGGTGCCGGCGGCCGGCACGGAAGTCCGGAAGGAGGACGCGGTCGCCGTGAAGCCCGCCGCGGGCGAGCTGAAGGCGATTTCGGTGACCGCGGCGCGCGGCGCGACCGACGATCCGTCGGTGGCGACGGTCGGCAAGATGCCGCTTGCGTTGCGGGAGATTCCGCAGTCGGTCAGCGTGACGACGCGCGAACGGATCGACCAGCAGAACCTGTTCTCGCTCGACGAGGTGATGCAGCAGTCGGCGGGCGTGACCGTGCAGCCGTACGTGCTGCTCACCACCGCGTATTTCGTGCGGGGTTTCAAGGTCGATTCGTTCGAGCTCGACGGCGTGCCGGTCGTGATCGGCGACATGGCGAGCGCGCCGCAGGACATGTCGGTGTACGAGCGCGTGGAAATCCTGCGCGGCGCGAACGGCCTGCTGCACGGCTCGGGCAACCCGGCCGCGACGGTCAACCTCGTGCGCAAGCGGCCGCAGTACCAGTTCGCCGCGAACGCGAGCGTGAGCGTCGGCAGCTGGGACCGCTACCGCGCGGAGGCGGATATCGGCGGGCCGCTCAATGCAGCCGGCACGGTGCGCAGCCGGCTCGTGGCCGCGTACGAGGATCGCCATTTCTTCTACGACCATGCGAAGCAGGACACGCGTTCGATCTACGGCATCACGGAAGTCGACGTGACGCGCGACACGCTGCTCACGTTCGGCGCGCAGTACCAGACGACCTCGTCGATACCGGACATGTCCGGCGTGCCGATGGCGCGCGACGGGTCGAGCCTCGGCCTGCCGCGCTCGACGTTCCTCGACACCGCATGGGGCCGTTTCAACTGGGACACGACGCGCGCGTTCGCTTCGGTCGAGCAGAAGCTCGGCGCAGGCTGGAAGGCGAAGGTGAGCGGCGAGTACCAGGGCGTGCAGTCCGACCTGAAGTACGCGGGCTCGTTCGGCGCGATCGACCCGGCGACGGGCGCGGGCGGCGCGCTGACGGGCGGCGCGTACCGGTTCAGCAGCTATAGCCGCAGCATCGATGCGAACGTGCAGGGCCCGGTGCATGCGTTCGGGCTCACGCACGAACTGCTGTTCGGGATGACCTATGCGAACAGCAGCAGCGGGCAGATGTCCGCGCAGCCGCTCGGCAACCTGTCCGGCACGCCGGTGAACGTGTACCGCTGGAACCCGAGCAGCGTGCCCGATCCGGGCTTCGGGCCGTACCAGCAATCGCAGCAGAACGACATCGAGCAGAAAGGCGTCTACGGGCTCGGCCGCATCAAGCTCGCGGAACCCGTCACGCTCGTGCTCGGCGGCCGGATGAGCTGGTGGAACCAGGACAGCCTCGGCGCGCACTACAACACCGGTGGCCAGTTGACGCCGTATGGCGGGCTGATCTGGGATTTCGCGCGCGACTGGTCGTGGTACGCGAGCTATGCGGAAGTGTTCCAGCCGCAGACCAAGTCGATGTGGGGCGGCGGCATCCTGACGCCGGTCAAGGGGCGCACCTACGAGACGGGCGTGAAGGGCGAACTGGCGGGCGGCAAGCTCGACGTGTCGCTCGCGGCGTTCCGCATCGATCTCGACAACAACCCGCAGGTCGACATCGCGCATCCGTGCGCGGGGCCGAACTGCTATTACGTGAACGGCGGCAGCGTGCGCAGCCAGGGCTTCGAGTTCGAGGCGAACGGCCATATCACGCCGTGGTGGAGCGTGTGGGCGAGCTACACGTACGACACGATGCGCTATGCGGACAACCTCGCGAACTCGGGCTCGTTCGCGCCGCTGCTGAATCCGCGCCACCTGTTCCGGTTGTGGACCAACTACGACCTGCCGTGGCAGGAGCGGCGCTGGAGCGTCGGCGGCGGCTTGCAGGTGCAGAGCAGCTACTCGGCGCAGGCAAACGGCGTCACGCTCAACCAGGGCGGCTACGCGCTCGCGAGCGTGCGGCTCGGCTATCGCTACGACAAGCACTGGAGCGCGGCGGTCAACGTCAACAACCTGTTCGACCGCAAGTATTACCTGAGCCTCAGCCAGCCGGGCTGGAACAACCGTTACGGGGAGCCGCGCAACGTGATGCTGACCGTGCGCGGGCAGTTCTGATGGCAGGCGGCTGGGGCACGCGCACGGCGCTCGCGATCGGCGGCGTACTGCCGGGCGCGGTCGCGCTCGCGATCACGCTGGCGCGTCATTACCCGGCCGACGGCCTGAACCGGCTCTATGCGGCCGTGCTGCTGTCGCTGGTCGCGAGCGTCGCCGCGCTGCTGTGGGTGCTCGTCGCGCCCGGGCGGCGGCAGGCCGCGTGGCGCGCGCTCGCGTGGCTCGCGGTGCTCGTGCCGTGCGCGGCGTTGTGGGGAGGGCGCTGACATGGACACTGCATCGCGTTCGCGCTGGCGGGCGCTGCATCGCGGGGCCGGCGCGCTGTTCGGCGTGGTCCTGTTCGTCGTGCTGTTCAGCGGCACCTGGAGCCTCGCGACCGATTCGATGCAGGGCTGGTGGCGGCCGCCGCCGGTTGCCGTCGCGCGGCCGGCGCTGCCGCTCGACGCGCTCGTCGCGCGCGCGGCGGCGCTCGGCGTGTCGCTGCGCGACGTGCGCATCGTGCTGCCGCGGCCGGACGATCCGGCGATCCGTTTCTGCGACGCGCGCCAGACATGCACGCTGGCGCTCGATCCGGCAACCGGCGCGCCGCTGGCCGACGGCGGACGGGCGGCGGTGCTCGTCACGCTGCACAAGACGCTGTTCGCCGGCTTTCCCGGGCGCATCTTCGTGAGCCTGTGGGGCATCGTGCTGCTCGTGCTCATCGTCGCGGGCGTGATCGTGCATCGCCGGCGCTGGCCCGACGCGGCGCGCATCCGGCGCGGCAGCGGCCTGCGCGTCGCGCTGTTCGACCTGCACGCGTGGATCGGCCTGTGGGGGACGCCGTGGCTCGTGCTGTTCGCATTGACCGGCGCGTTGTCGGGGCTCGGCGCGCTCGGCACGGTGGCGCTCGCGGGCGTCGCCTATCCGGGGCAGCCGCAGCGCGCGTTCGCCGAACTGCTCGGCGGGCCGCCGCCCGCCGCGGCCGGCGGCGCGTGGCGCGGTCAGCCCGATCTCGACGCGCTGCTGCGGCGCGACGCGGCGCGCATGCCGGATTTCCGCCGCGAGGCCGTCACGCTGCATCGCTGGGGCGACGCGAACGCGCGCGTCGAGATCGCCGGCACGACCGCCGGCCTGCCGAGTACCGCCGTGTTCGAACGTCACCTGTATCGCGCGGCGGACGGGCAATGGCTCGCGGATGCCACCTCGCGTGGCCGTGGCTTCTGGCTGCGCACGTTCATCGCGGTGCAGCCGCTGCATTTCGCGCAATACGGCTGGGCCGGCGCGGGCGGCGGCGTGCTGCGCGTGCTGCACTTCCTGATGGGGCTGGCAGCGTGCGTGCTGTGCGCGACGGGGCTGCATCTGTGGATCGAGCGGCGGCGTGCACAACGCGATCGGGCGGCGGGCGTGCTGGCCGCCGTCGCGGTCGGCGCATGCGGCGGGCTCGTGCTCGCGGGCGGCGTGCTGCTGCTGGCCGGGCGCGCATTGCCCGACGGCGCGCGCGCCGATCACGCGGTCGCGATGCTGTTCTGGGCCGTGTGGGGCGGCACGCTCGTGCTGTCGGCCGGCTTGGCCGATCGCGCGGCGCTGGTGCGCACGCTGATGCGCGCGTCCGGCCTCGCCTACGCGCTCGCCGGCGCGGTGCATTGCGCGATCGCGCTGCTCGGCGCGCGCGAACCCGTGTACTGGCCGATCGACGCGGCGCTCGTCGCGTTCGGCGCCGTGCTGCTGCGTGCCGCGAGCCGTCCGCGCCGCGATGCGATGCGGCCCGCGCGCATGCCGGCCGGCGCCGAACCTTTTTAATGTCATGCAACTGGAGACTTCGATGCGCGATCTGCTCGAACATCGCCGCCTGGTCATCACGATCACGCTGCTTTACCTGTCACAAGGCATCCCCATCGGCATTGCGATGGACGCGATGCCGACGCTGCTGCGCCACGACGGCGCGCCGCTTCACGCGCTTGCGTTCCTGCCGCTCGTCGGGCTGCCGTGGGTCGTGAAATTCCTGTGGGCGCCTGTCGTCGACAACCGCTGGTCGCCGCGTATCGGCCGGCGCCGCAGCTGGATGCTGCCGATGCAGACGATCGTCGTGCTGTGCCTCGGCAGTCTCGCGCAGATCGGGATGACGGTCGCAACGGCCGGGTGGGCGGTCGGCCTGCTGGCCGTCGCCTCGCTCGCGAGCGCGACGCAGGACATCGCGAACGACGGGATGGCCGCCGAGCATTTCAGCGGCGATACGCTCGCAAAGATCAATGCGATTCAGATCGCCTGCGTGATGATCGGCTTCTTCGGCGGCGGCGCCGGCACGTTGACGCTGATCGGCCTGTTCGGCCAGCCAGCCGCGTTCCTCGCGCTGACCGCCGTGCCGCTCGCGAGCCTGGTGTGCGTGCTGTGGGTGCTGCCGCGCGACGCGGATCGTGGCCGCGCCCGGGCCGAACACCATGCGAGCCTCGTGCGCTTCGCGAAGCGGCCGCGCTCGTGGTCGCTGCTGTCGCTCGCGCTGCTGTCGGCGATGACGGCCGTCTCGGGCTTCGGCCTGTCGAAGCTGTTCCTCAACGACGCAGGCTGGACGCTCGACGCGATCGGCAAGCTCGGGATGGCCGGCGGCGTCGTGACGGTGGTGCTCGGGTGCGGCGGCGGCGCGTGGCTCGTCAGGCGGCTCGGTCTGTGGCGCGCGTTCACGGCCGGCGTGACGTTCGCGGGGGCGGGGGCGGCGCTGTGGTTTGCGCAGGCGAGCGGGTGGCTGCCGGTGTCGCCGTCGTGGGCCTGGCTGTGCACGGTGCTCGGTTCGCTCGCGACGGGGATCACGTCGGTGTCGATCATGACGGCCGGCATGCGTTTCGCGGGCGGCAGCGACCAGGCCGGCACCGACGTGACGGCCGTGCAGAGCACGCGCGATCTCGGCGAGCTGATCGCATCGTCGTCGATCCTGTCGTTGACCGCGAAGGTCGGTTATACGGGCGGGTTTCTCGCCGGTGTCGCGCTGGCGGTGTTCGCCGCGTCGATCGCGCTGCGGTTGCGGCGACGGGAGGCGGCGTATGCGGTGAAGGGCGACGACATGCTGGCGTCGTGACGGACGTGGCGCGTGCGATTCCGGCTGCCCGCGCGGCAGTCGGGCGCGCGCGAATCCGCCGTCCGGTGGCGCCGGGGCGAAGCCTGGATATCGGGGAATCGGAAACGGAGGTGCGCGATGGCGCAGGATGATCGTCGATCGTTGACGGCATGCGTGTGTCGCATGCGATGCAAGGACGCGAAGAGAGCGTCTGGTGCCGACGGCGAGACTCGAACTCGCACAGCTTTCGCCACTACCCCCTCAAGATAGCGTGTCTACCAATTTCACCACGTCGGCACTGCAAGGGGCGCAATTCTAGCGCGGCATCGCGCGTTTGTGAAGGGGGTGTGACACGGCGCGCGATGCACGCGAAGGCGATCCCGGTAGAATTCGGGCGATCGGCCCGACGATCATCGCAACCGCAACGCGCTTTCTTCCCGTGACACACACCCTCGAACAACTGCAGGCCGGACAATTGTCGGGCGCGCGGCAGCTCAAGCTTGCCGGCGGACTGACCGAATTCCCCCGCGAGATCTTCGATCTCGCCGACACGCTCGAAGTGCTCGACCTGACCGGCAACGCGCTGTCCGCGCTGCCGGACGACCTGCCGCGGCTGCACCGCCTGCGCATCCTGTTCGCGTCGGGCAACCGTTTCACCGCATTCCCCGACGTGCTCGGCGCGTGCGGCCAGCTCGACATGATCGGTTTCAAGGCGAACCGGATCCGCACGGTGCCGCGCGGTTCGCTGCCGCGCGCGCTGCGCTGGCTGATTCTCACCGACAACGCGATCGACGCGCTTCCCGCCGATATTGGCGACTGTTCGCGGCTGCAGAAGCTGATGCTCGCCGGCAACCAGCTGCGCGCGCTGCCCTCGGAAATGGCCGCATGCCGTGCGCTGGAACTGGTGCGCCTGTCGGCGAACCGGCTCGACGCATTGCCCGACTGGCTGCTGCGCCTGCCGCGCCTCGCGTGGCTTGCCGCGGCAGGCAACCCGTTCGGCGCCGCGACGGAGGCCGCGGCATCGGCCGGGCCGGAGGTCGCGGACATCGACTGGGCGTCGCTGGCATGCGGGCCGAAGCTGGGCGAGGGCGCGTCGGGCGTGATCTACCGCGCGCAATGGCAGGCGCACGGGCATGCGCCACGGGCGGTCGCGGTCAAGCTGTTCAAGGGCGCGGTGACGAGCGACGGCCTCCCCGATTGCGAAATGGCGGCGTGCCTGCACGCCGGCCGCCATCCGCACGTGATCCCGGTGATCGGCAAGGTGAGCAGGCATCCGGACGGCGCCCACGGACTCGTGATGGAGCTGGTCGATCCCGCGCTGACCAACCTCGCCGGGCCGCCGAGCTTCGCGTCCTGCACGCGCGACGTGTATGCGGCCGACGCGCGCTTCGAGCCGGCGGCGGCGGTGCGGATCGCTCACGGCATCGCGTCGGCCGCGGGCCATCTGCATGCGCGCGGCATCATGCACGGCGACCTGTACGCGCACAACATCCTGCACGATGGCAGCGGCGGCGCGCTGCTCGGGGATTTCGGCGCGGCGTCGCTCTACGATGTGAACGACCGCACGCGCGGCGCCAGGTTCGAGCGGATCGAGGTGCGGGCGTTCGGCCATCTGCTCGGTGAGTTGCTCGCGCGATGCGAACCGCCCGTCCGGGCGGATGGGGCGGCGCTCGATGCGCTGGCGGCGGCCTGCGTGAACGAGGAGGTCGACGCGCGGCCGTCGTTCGGCGAGATCGCGGCCGTGCTGGCCGCGCACAGGCACTGACGGGTTCGCGGCGGCTTATGCCTGCCGCGCGGTCAGCAGCTTGATTCCGAGCCCGACGAACAGCAGCCCGCTGGCGCGCTTGAGCGCCTGCACGGTGCGGCTCATGCCGAAGCCGCGATGGAACCGGCGCACGCCGGCCGAATAGACGCTGTGAACGACCACGACGGTGCACGCGATCGTCGCGTACATCACGACGAACTGCAGCGCGAGCGGGCGGTCGTGCGCGATGAACTGCGGCATGAACGCCGACAGGAAGATCATCGTCTTCGGGTTGCTGCCCGACACGAACAGCGCTTCGCGGAACAGCTTCCCGCGGTCGGGCACGGCGCCGGCCGTCGCGCCGGTGGACGCGGCGGGCTTGCGGCCGCCGCGCAGTTGCCGGACGCCCAGCCACATCAGGTAAGCGGCGCCGACCACCTTCATCGCGACGAACAGCGGCGGCATCGCGGCCAGCACCGCGCCGACGCCGAGCGCGACGAGCAGCACGACCACGCCTTGCGCGACGAGGTTGCCCGCGATCGTCGCGGCCGTGCCGCGCGAACCGTAGCGCACCGTGTTGCGGATCACGAGCAGCACGTTCGGCCCCGGCGACAGCGTCGTGGCGAGATAGGCTGCGGCAAACAGCATCCAGGTCTGAATGGACATGCGGGGTTCGGGGGGCGGTTCCGGCGGTCGGGATGACACGATGGTGCCACGCCAAAAAAGAGCGGCGTGGCCCGGAACCGCGCCGTCGCGGCGCGTCAGCGCGCGTCGCGCACGCAGTACGCGGGGCTCGACGGCGACGTGTCGATCGCGGCAGGCCGCGTCATCCACGCGATCCACCCGGCCCAGATCCCGCAGACGATCAGCACCGCGACATTCAACGGCGTCCGGTAGCGGACGATCAGGTCGGCCAGCGGCAGGCGGTCTTTCATGTGAGTCTCCTTCGACGAGGGGCGGGTGGCGTTACTGGCCGGCGTAGGTCGGCGCCTTGGCGTCGCAGGTCACGGACACCGTCGAGCCGTCCGCGAAATGCAGCCGGAACGGCACCTTCGCGCCGGGCGCGACGGCCTGGCGCGGTTGCTCCAGCATCACGTGATAGCTTTTCGGCTTGAACGTCACCGTGCCGTGCGCGGGCACCTCGACCGCGTCGACGTGAACCATCTTCGCGGTGCTGCCGTTCGTCTGCGTTTCATGCAGCATCGCCATGCCGTACGCGGGCGTGTCGATGCCCGTCAGCGTGACGGGCGCGTCGCCGTCGTTCTTCAGCGTGAAATAGCCGGACGACGGCACCGTCGCCGGCATCGCGCGGATCCAGCAGGCGTCGGCCTGCACGGCCGGCGCGGCGAATGTGGCGGGCGCCTGCAGCGCCAGCAGTGCGAACAGCAGGCAGGTCGGAATCGGGCGTTTCATGGTGGGTTCTCCTGATGAGGGTGCAGCGGGTATCGGTGACGATGCGGCCGGCGCGACCTGCCGCGCGCATCGCGGACACGGTTTCAGCGCGCCGCGCGCGATGCGACGGCGGTTGATCGTCCTTCGAAACGTGGCAGGTCGCGCCCGCAGACGGCGTGCGCGGGCCGCGCGATGCGTAGCGGCATCGCGCGGAACGGCGGGTCAGGACGCGAGCGGAGGCGCGCGCGGTTGCGCGGCCGTCAGCGGCAGCGCGCGGCGCAGGCTGTCGAAGCGCGCGGCTTCGCGATGCGGGAGTGCGTGCGGGTCGGCCGCGAACGTCAGTTCGGGCGCGGGCAGGGCGGGGGAATGGGCCAGCAGGCTGCAATAGCCGCACGCGTGGAGGTGCGCTTGCAGGCTCTTCGACGGCGCATCGGCAGAGTGGCCGGCGGCCGGCGCGGCCGAGCAGTAGCCGGCCAGCAGCGCATCGACGCGCTGCTGCGTCGTCAGCGCCTGCGAGATCGTCGGCGCGAGCGCCGTCAGCAGGATGGCGAGCATCCCGATCAGACTGCCGATCTTCCGGAGGCGACGACTCAGCATGCGATGCGTGGCGGCGTGTGGACGACGATGGAGCGGATTATGCCACGCACGTCGTTGCGCAAGGCGTGCAGGACGTGCGACGTGGCGGCGCGCTATGCGTGCTGCGCCAGGTATTTCGCGATCAGCGTCATCTGGGCGGCCCAGCCCCGATCGTTCATCTCGTGCGCCTGTGCGCGGCGCGCCTCGATCAACCGGTCGAAGCCCGTTTCGGTGACGGTGAGCAGCGTGCCGCCGGCCTGGGCGGCGAGCGCGAACGTGACGAGCGTCATCGGCTCGGACGTGTAATCGATATTCGGATCGATGGCGAACGGATGCCAGCGGAACGAGAACAGCTGCTTCGGCTCGACGCGATCGACGACGATTTCGAACACGGTGCCTGCGTAGGGCTCCTGCGTTTTCGCGACGTCGTCGTCGACGCGTGTCGGCGTGATGCGGCCGAACAACGGCTGGCCGGCCGCGAACGGCCCGTCGAACGTGACGCCGAACCACTGGCCGAATTCGCCGGCGTTGCTGACGGCTTCCCACACGCGGTCGGGCGATGCGGCGAGCAGGGCCTGCTTTTCGATGCGGCCGGTTTGCCGGGGCATGACCATGACGTTCTCCTCGCAGGATCGACCGTTGCCGTTCATGGCGCGCGAGTGCGCGCGCCATGAACGGCCGCTAGTCGAGCATGACCGCGTCGGGCACGTCGAGCACGAGGTCCGACGTCGCGACGGCCACGCACGGCAGCGTATAGCCGTCGGCCTTTTCCTCGCGGCTCAACCCGGGCCATTCGATCGTGTAGCGTACGCTGCCGCTGACGATTCGGCAAAGGCAGCTTCGGCACGTGCCGTTGCGGCACGAGCGCGGCAGCGACACGCGTGCGAAGGCGGCGGCTTCGAGCAGCGTCAGCGAATCGGGCGCATCGAAGGTCGCGCCGAGCGGCTCGATGCGCACGAGGGGAGGGTGTTCCGGATCGGTCATGACGGAGGCGGGCGGCGGTTCGGCGGGACAACGCGCCAAGCATACCCGAACGCGCCGGCGGCCGGCGTCGGCCGGCCGCGAGCGTCAATGCCGGCGCAGGTGCCGATAGACGGTGTTGCGCGCGAGACCCAGCTCGCGCGCGGCCGCCGACACGTTGCCGCGATGGCGCGCGAGCGCGGCGTCGATCACCGCGGCCTGGTGGCTTTGCAGCGTCGTTCCGTCGTGCGTGCCGGCCGACGCGGCGGGCGTTGCGGCGGGCAATGCGGCCGGTGCGCCGCCACGGTCGCCGTCGCAGTCGAGCCAGAAATCGTCGGGCAAATGCGCGAGCGTGATCTCGGCTTCGTCTTCGGCGAGCATGCCGGCCGTGCGCAGCACGTTGGTCATCTGTCGCAGGTTGCCGGGCCAGCGGTGGCGCGTGAACGCGTCGAGCACGTCGGCCGCGATGCGGCGCGGCATCGGTTCGCTGCGGGCGAGCCGCGCGAGGATCCGCTCGACGAGCGCGGGCAGGTCGGTGCGCGCGGCGAGCGCCGGCAGCGTGACCGCGAGCCCGTTGATCCGGTAGAACAGGTCTTCGCGGAACGTGCCTTCCGCGATCATCGCGCGCAGGTCGCGATGGGTCGCGCAGACCACGCGCACGTCGACCGGCACCGCGCGGGCGCTGCCGAGCGGCATCACCGCGCGTTCCTGCAGCACGCGCATCAGCCTGACCTGCTGGGCGAGCGGCATGTCGCCGATTTCGTCGAGAAACAGCGTGCCGCCGTCGGCCTGCACGATCTTGCCGGGGCTGCCGCGCTTGCGTGCGCCGGTGAACGCGCCGTCCTCGTAGCCGAACAGTTCCGCCTCGATCAGCGAATCGGGCAGCGCCGCGCAGTTGACCGCGACGAACGGGCCGTCCGCGCGCGGCGACGCCTGGTGCAGCGCGCGGGCGAGCCATTCCTTGCCGGTGCCGGTCTGGCCGAGGATCAGGAGCGGCAGGTCGCGCCCGCGGATCTTCGCGACGCGTTCGAGCACGGCGGCCATGCGCGCGTCGCCGGTATCGAGCGTCGCGAACGTGATCGCATCGGGGTCGGGCGCGCGCATGCGCGCCGCCGGCGCGGGCGGCGTGACGGCGACGGTCGCCTTCTGCGCTTCCGGGAATTCGCAGCGGGCGAGCACCCGCACGCCGGTCGACAGCGTGAGGCGGAACGTGGCTCCCGGCGAGCGGGCGGCCTGCTGCGCGAGCTGGCCGAAGCGCATCCCGAACAGGGCGTCGCTCGCCTGATGCCGCAGTGCGTCGAACGATGCGCCGAGCTGGAATTGCGCGCTGCGGTTCGCGGCGATCAATCCGCCGTCGGGGCCGAACGCGACGAGCCCGGCGAACAGCGAATCGACGCAATCCTCGTGCGCGTGAAAGCGCAGCCGCAGTGCTTCGCCGCACTGGTTCGCGAACAGGTGGTTCTCGATCAGTTGCGCGGACATGCGCACGAGCGCGAGCGTATGCGGGCTGGAGCCGCGCGGGTCGCCGCTGACATCGAGCGTGCCGAGCGTGCGGCCGAACGGATCGACGATCGGTGCGCACGCGCAGGTGAGGATGTGGTTGGCGCGCAGGAAATGTTCGGAGCCGTGCACGACGACGGCCTGGCCCGCCGCGAGCGCGGTGCCGATCGCGTTGGTGCCGCGCGCGCCTTCGGCCCACGACACGCCGGTGCACAGCGCGACGCGGTTGGCTTTTTCGATGAAGTCGGCGTCGCCGATGCTGTGCAGGATCACGCCGTCGGCGTCGGTCAGCAGCACGAGGCTTTGCGTATCGGCGATTTGCGCGTGGAGATCTTCCATCACCGGGCGCGCGTGCGAGAACAGCGTGTGATTCGTGTCGAGCAGCTCGCGCAGCGCGATGTGCGACAGCGGAGCGAAATCCGGGCGTTCGTGCGCGCGCAGGCCGACCGCGGTCGAACGGGCATGCGCCTGCGCGAGCAGGTCGGTGCGACCCGCGGTGGCGGGCAGCACGAAGGGTTGCGGCATGACTTGTCTCCTGTCGGCCCCAGTTAGCGCTTCAGCGCTTACTGGGGCCCCATGCTTCGCGGTCGGCCCCGGTCAGTGCATTAGCGCTTGCTGGGCCCCACGCTTCACGGTCGGCCCCGGCTGGCACCCTGGCGCTTGCCGGAATCCCATGCGTCTCGATCGGCACAGTTCGTGCCCCGGTGTGTTCGACGCCGCTTTGCCGAAACCGTCTGCGGATTCGATGCGCCGCTTGCGACGTGGCGTCGACGTGCGAAATTCCACCCTCCGGGTACGCATCATCATACAAGCGCCGCGCCCGGCGCGCGACCGCGTACAAAATCCCCTTGCTTTTAAATACCCGCCTGCAATGATGGAAATGGAGCACGCACGCGCCGTGTTCCGCATTGCAACATGCATGCGACGCGACATGCATCCGTTCGGGAGACGCATCATGGTTCGGACGGAACTGAGAGTCGTGCTGGCGGCCATCGCCACCTTCATCATGCTGGGCGGCATCGCCGTGGCGATCCACGGGCTGCTGTTCGATCTGACCGACGCGGTGCGATACGGGGCGGCCGCGATCGCGGTAGGCGCCACGACGGCTGCGATCGCGCTCAACGTCTGGCCGACCGATCCGCACTGACGCCGCTTTCCGAATCGGTGCCGGATGCCGCGCTGATCTGACGAAATGCGCGTCGGAACGCCGCACGCCGGAAATTTTGTCTCCTGCGCGAAACCGTCTAAAGTGGAAATCAACCGGCATGCACGTCCCGCGCCATCACCCCGCGGGCCGGGCCTCCGCCGGCGAGCCCGCGTACGTTTCGTCCGGCCGGCAGCGGACGACGGACGCGGTCATTCGTTTTCCACCGGTCGAGGCGGCTCCCATGCAGATCCATTTCACGAACGAGAAGCCCGAGTATTCGGGGCGCGACCTGATGCTCGGATTCACGGCATTGGTCAATGGCGAGCGCGTTCAATGTCAGATCACCGCCGAGGCGCTGGAAGACCACTTCGGTGCGGCGTCGCCGCGCTTCGAGGACATGGTCGGCGCATTCGACCAGCACCGCGAGCGCATCGAGGCGGCCGCACGGCGCTTGCTGTCCGAGACGCGCGCGCAATGCGTGACGCTGCGCAGCGGCTACGTCCGCTTCTACGAGGCGAACTGGCGCTGACGACGGCACGACGTCCGTCTTCCGGCGCGCCGCCGGGCGCCGCGCCTGCGAAGACCCTGGCTTGCACGCGATGCCGTTCGGCGGGGCCGGGCGGCATTTTCACATGCGCGCCGTGCGGGCGCGCGGCATGACCGACGCCGCCGGCTCGCGAGGAGCGCACGCAACGGACATCGTCCGGAAACGACGACGCCACCCGAAGGTGGCGTCGTTTCATCGTGGGTTGCGCGACGCGCAGCCGTCACTCGCTGCCGAGATAGAAGAAGCGGAACAGGAACACGGCCGCGATGATCCACACGATCGGCTTGACCGTGCGAGCCTGGCCCGTCAGCAGCTTGAGGCCGCCGTACGAGATGAAGCCGAACGCGACGCCGTTCGCGATCGAGTACGTGAACGGCATCAGCAGCGCGGTGAGCGCGGCCGGCACGGCTTCGGTCGCATCGTCCCAGGGCACGTCGACCATCTCGCGCAGCATCAGGCACGACACGTACAGCAGTGCCGGCGCGGTTGCGTAGGCCGGCACGACGCCGGCGAGCGGCGCGATGAACAGGCACGCGAGGAACAGCACCGCGACGGTGACGGCCGTCATGCCGGTGCGGCCGCCGGCCTGCACGCCGGATGCGCTTTCGATGTACGCGGTGGTCGACGACGTGCCGAGCACCGAGCCCGCGACGATCGCCGTGCTGTCGGCGAGCAGCGCCTTGTTCAGGCGGTTCATCTTGCCTTCGACGAGCAGGCCCGCGCGGTTCGCGACGCCCATCAGCGTGCCGGTCGCATCGAACAGCTCGACCAGGAAGAACACGAGGATCACGTTGATGATGCCGGTCGACAGCGCGGCGCCGATGTCGAGCTTGAACAGCGTCGCGTCGATCGACGGCGGCGCGGAGAACACGCCGTGGAACTGGTTGTCGCCGAAGAAGAACGACAGGACGGTGACGCCGATGATGCCGATCAGGATCGCGCCGCGCACGCGCAGGTGGTCGAGCGTGACGATCGTGAAGAAGCCGACGATCGCGAGGATCGTATCGTGCTTGTGCAGGTTGCCGAGCGTGACGAGCGTGGCCGGGTTGCCGACGATCACGCCCGACGTCTTCAGCGAGATGATGCCGAGGAACAGGCCGATCCCCGCGGTGATGGAGATCCGCAGCGATTTCGGAATGCCGTTGACGATCGCCTCGCGCACGCGGAACAGCGTGACGAGCAGGAACAGGCAGCCGGAGATGAACACCGCGCCCAGCGCGGCCTGCCACGTGAAGCCCATGCCCTTGACGACCGTGTACGCGAAATACGCGTTCAGGCCCATGCCGGGCGCGCAGGCGATCGGGTAGTTCGCGTACAGCCCCATGATGATCGACGCCAGCGCCGCGACGAGGCAGGTCGCGACGAACACGGATTCCTTCGGCATGCCGGCGTCGCCGAGGATCGCGGGGTTGACGAAGATGATGTAGGCCATCGTCAGGAACGTGGTGACGCCCGCGAGTATTTCGGTGCGGAAGTCGGTGCCGGCTTCAGCGAAGCCGAAATACCGCTTGATGGATTCCATGAAGGCGTTTCTCCGGTCGGGTTGTCGTGTTGCTTGTTGTGCCGAATTGTTGTAAAGGCAGTGCGCGGCCGGCCTACTGTAACCAGCCACTATTGCCCGGCTATCGGCGGATTGTAATAGCGCGGATAGCTCGGACGATATAGTTGAAGGGTACGATCGCGCAGCCCGGCTGCCTGCGCGCGAACGGTCTGGCAGCCCGGCCGCGCGGCGAAGGCGCGCATTTTACCGGTTCGGGCGAAGCGGGCCGGAGGAAATGGCGGAATCGATGAAAAGGCGCGGCACGCGAACGCAACGTGCCGATGCGTGCGCAACGGCACGCCGGCCGCGGTGCGCGTGACGGATGCGCGATGACATCCGGGTGAAACGGAGCGACCTCAAGCTGAACGGGCACGGTGCGCGCCGTGCGCGTGCGGCGCACCTGTGCATGGCCGCGGCGGGCGCGGCCATTCGTCAGTCCAGACGGTTGCAGGCATCGGGCTATCCTGCTCCGAAGCCGTTCCGTCCGCAACTGTCATGTTGCGATACGGGAGCGACTGTGGTTTCTGTGTAAAAGATTGCAAGACCCCATCGCATAAACCGGCAAGTCTTTCTAGGATAGATACACCGCACATGCACACGCCGGCCGGTCATTGCCGACGCGGGGGAGTCGCAGTCCGTGCAGGCAGGCGGTGAAGTGCGGTCAAGGCCGTTGCGCGTTCGGGCAGGCACGGCCGATTGCGATTGCCCGATGCGGGTTCGTCCGTAATCACGGAGGTCAGCATGTTGAACTGGATCAGCCGTTGGGCGATGCGACACGCCCCCACGCCGGAAAAAACCGCTGCATCGATGCTCGTGACGGCGCGCATGGAACTGTTCGCAGCCGAACAGCGCGTCATCGATGCGAAATTACAGGCGGATTACTGGCGCACACGTGTGTCATTCCTCGAAGAGGTGCAGAAACAGGGCATCGATCCGTGGGTGACCTCGCAGGCCGCGCAGCGCCCCGACCTCGAATCCACTCCCCGAAGCACGGGCCCGCGTCTCGCCGCCAGCACCTGATGCACCTGCTGCATCCGGTCGCTGCGCACGGCGCGCGATCGCTCGCGGCACGCAGGCGCGTGCCGCGTCATTCGATGCGCACCTGCGGCGCGTAACGCCGCGGGTGCGTCCGTTTCCTGTCGCGGCCGTTCCGCGCGAGACGTGCCTGACGGCGCGTCGTTCATCCGCTGTTTCTCCCTGCGCCGAAAAGCAAACGTTGCACTTGCGCGAGCGTGCGTCTGAACCGCTCGCCGCGCGTCACCCACGCCGTCGTGATCGACGCTTCGGCGGCGACGTCGCCCTCCGTGCCGAGCCAGATGCGTTCGCCGCGCGCGATGCGCAGCACGTCGCCTGGCCGCACCCGGTAATCGTCGACGGCGGGCGGGCGCGTGATCCACAGCGCCGCGCCGTGCGCGCGGATCTCCGCGTCGCGCGGGGCGCGCCACGTCATCGTCGTGCGCGGCGCGACCGCGAAACGGATCACGACGGTCGGTAATGCGATCGCGCCGGCGCGGCGCCGGTCGGGACGGTCAAACAGCGGGCTTGCGTGGTCCATCGTCTTCTCCATTCAGTGAGCCGGATGGACGACGGGCACGACAACAAAAAGGCCTCGTCCGTTTCCGGCGAGGCCTCGTGTGACATGCGGTACTGCTCGATCGCTAACGCACAAGCGCCTCCCGTGAACCATTCTTTCGAATGTTCATCGAGCAATGAATCGCGATCGCGACGGGCTTGAACGTAGGCATGCGAACGAGTTTCTCCGGATGGTGCGGCGTTGTCAACGACAATTTTAGAGATAAGCTGAGGGCGTCGTCGCGCTTCACGTGCTTCACGTGGCGGCCGCACACCCGGGCGGCGATGCGTTCGTCATTCGCGACTTCGCCATCGGTCGCGCAGCAGGCCGTGCATCCGGGCGAGGGCGCGCGCCGGCCACCCGCCGCGTTTCATCGGGTACGCGGTCGTGATCGATGCCGCGGCCGGGCGGTCGTCGTCGGTGCCTATCCAGATGCGGTCGCCACGTCGCACGCGCAGCATGTCGCCGGGGCGCAACCGGAAATCGTCGACGCAGCTCAGCCGTGTGATCCACAGCGTCGCACCGTGCACGCGGATCTCCGCGTCGTGCCGCGCGCGCCATGTCAGCGTCGTGCGCGGCGCGACCGTGAAATGCATCTCGATCTTGGGCAACGCGATCGCGTCGGTGCGGCACCGGTCGCGGCACACCATCAGCCGGCTTGCATGGTTCATCGTCATCTCCGTTCGTTGAGCCGGGCGGGACGACGCGCTCCATGAAAAAAAGGCCTCGTCCGTTTCCGGCGAGGCCTTGTGACATGCGTAACTGAATCTCGATGCTAACGCACAAGCGCCCCCCGTGATCGCCGCGTATGGGCGTTCACCGGTTTTGTAGTCGCGATGGCGTTGGGCTTGAGCATGGGCATGCGGAGCAGTGTGTCTTGGCAGCGCCGCAATGTCAACGGCGTTTATGAGATAAGACGGGTTATGCGTCGCGTTGCGCGAGCCCGTTCACGAGCAGTTCGGACAGCAGGCCCGTCATCCCTTCCGGGTGCGTGGCCGCGCGCGCCTTGAGCTGTTCGACGAGCTCGGCGTTGAGCTTGCACGCGAACGGCACGAGGCCCTGTTCCTGGTCGAGCTTGCGTTGTGCGCGACGGTCGAGCTTGGCCGCATCGTCGGCGCTTTTGCCGAAACGCGCGGAGCCCGACTGCTTCATCGCGTGCGTCAGCTTGAGCGCCTTGTTCTTTTCGAGATCGGTTTTCTTCATGGCCATCGCGGCACCTCCGGGAAATGAAGCCGCGATTGTACGCATTTCGGCGGACGACGCCCGCCGGGCCGGCAGAAAATCCGGTCAGGCGCCCTTCGTCGTGCCCCAGTTGCCGCCGTGCGCGGCCGCCTGCGCCGCCGGCGAGCGGGCGAGGTAGGCGAGCGCCTGCTCGGTCGAGCCTTCGTGGTGCGGCGTATAGCCCGGTTTGAAATAGCGCAGCGCCGCGCCGATCACCTTCCAGAACGACGGCAGGTGCCCGCGCCGCGAACCTTGCCACCACGCGAGCACGAAGCCCGGATAGCGGCCGGCGCCGGGGTCGCGCCGGTACATGAACTTCGCGCCCGTCGTGATGTAGTAGAGCAGCAGCACGATCACGAACGTCATGTGCAGGCAGCGCTCCGGATAGGTGCCGCCCATGTGCCGGTAGATGTCGAACGCGACGGTGCGGTGCTCGACTTCCTCGGCGCCGTGCCAGCGCAGCAGGTCGACCATCGTCGGGTCGGCGTTGCCTGCGTCGAGCCCGTGCGCGTTGAGCACCCAGTTGCCGAGATAGCCGAAGAAATGTTCGAGCGACGCGATCACGGCCAGCTGCTGCCGCAGCCAGAAACGCGTATGGCCGATCTTCAGCCCGAGCGGCTGTTCGCCGAGCACGCGCGTGAACAGCCGGTTCAGCTTTTGCGTGAACGGCTTCGTGTCGATTCCGTGCCGGTCGTAGTAGTGCTTGAGCACGCCGCCGTGCGAACGCGAATGCACGGCTTCCTGCCGCAGGAAGCCTTCGGCCTCGTCGCGCAGGCGCGCGTCGGTGATCAGCGGCAGCGCCTTGTTGTACACGCGGCAGAACCACAGCTCGCCTTCCGGGAACAGCAGGTTCAGCGTGTTGATGATGTGGGTGCTGCCCGGGTCGTTCGGCACCCAGGTGACCGGCGTGTCGCTGAAGTCGAACTTCACGTGCCGGGCCTTGATCTTGTGATAGTCGGCGGTATCGGTCATTCGTGTCTCCCTGTGCGGCGGCGTGCGCCGTCAATGCGATGCCATGCTGACGCGGGCGATCATCCGGCCCAGCCACGGCATGAAGCGGCCGACGAAGCGCAGCGCGTGCGCCTCGCCGCCGACCGCGACGACGGGGCGGTTGCGCAGCACGCCGTCGACCATCGCCTGCGCCACGGTTTCGGGTTTCAGTCCGCGCATCTGGTACAGCTTCGTCGCGCGCTTGCGCAGCCGCGCCTCGTCGCGTGCGTCGGCGCCCGCGTACTGCGTCGACGCCATGATTCCGGTTTCCGCGAAGCCGGGGCATACGGCCGTCACGCCGATGCCTTTCTCCGCGAGTTCCGCGCGCATGCATTCGCTGAGCATCAGCACGGCGGCCTTCGTCGTCGCATAGGCGGGCAGGTCGCGCGACGGCCCGAACGCGGCGGCCGACGCGGTGTTGACGATGTGGCCGCCAGTGCCGCGCGCGGCCATCTGCCGCGCAAACAGCCGCGAGCCGTGAATCACGCCCCACAGGTTCACGTGCAGGATGCGTTCCCAGTGCCGCGTGCTCGTGTCGAGGATGCCGCCGGCCATGCCGATGCCCGCGTTGTTGATCACGACGTCCGCGCCGCCGAGTTCGCTGCCGACCCACGCCGCAAGCGCTTCCATCTCGTCGGCGGACCCGACGTCGACGCGTTTCGCGATCGCTTGCGCACCGGTCAGCCCGATCAGCAGCGCGGTGCGTTCGGCGCTCGCGGCATCGATGTCGCACGCGACGACCGTCGCGCCTTCGCGGGCGAACGCGAGCGCCGCGCAGCGGCCGATGCCGCTGCCCGCGCCGGTCACCACCGCGACCTTGCCGCTGAACGGGCCGCTCGTCGGGCGGCGGCGCGCGTTCGCGAGCGCGGGCGGTTCGTTGCCCGATTCGACCGCGTCGATCAGTTCTCCGGCGAGGCCCGCGAAGCGGGCCGGGTCGGAGAGCGGCAGCCAGTGGCCGGCCGCGACTTCGCGGCGGTAGTACTGCGGCACCCAGCGCGACAGGTTCTCGGACAACGCGGGGCTCACGTACTTGTCGCCGAGCGGCACGATCGTCTGCACCGGCGCATGCGCGTGGCGCTCGCGCGGCGCGAACAGGCAGCGGATGAAGTTCGCGCGATAGAGGCGCACGCCGCGCGCACCGTCGTCGGCCTGCGTCGGGCGCGGCGCGGCGGGCGTCTTCTCGAGCCGGCGCAGCAGGCGCGGCCACGCGCGGCCGAGCCACAGCCGCCAGCCGAGCTCGGGGATGAACGGCAGGTGAAACAGGTACACGTACCACGACCGCACGAGCTGGCCGCCGAGCCTCGCGAGCGACGCGGGCGTCGGGCGCAGCAGGCGTTCGCGCAGCCAGAAGCCGACATGGTCGAGGCACGGCCCCGAGCACGACGTGTACGACGCGATGCGGCCGGCGAGGCGCGGATCGGTGACGAATTCCCAGCCCTGGATCGAGCCCCAGTCGTGCGCGACCAGATGGACGGCCCGGCCGGGGCAGAGCGCGTCGATCACCGCGACGAAATCGTCGGTCAGCTTCGCGAGGTGGTAGTCGGCCGTGCGCTTCGGGGCGCCGGACAGGCCCGCGCCGCGCACGTCGTACGCGATCACGTAGTGCTTGCGCGCGAGCAGCGGCGCGACGTGCTGCCAGACGCTGCTGTCGTCGGGGTAGCCGTGCACCAGCACGACCGGCGGGCGGGCCGGGTCGCCCCAGGTCCTGACCGCGAGCGTCAGGTCGCCGGAGGCGACCGCCGTCTCGCTGTGTACCGATTCGAACAGGGCCAGCGGCGCTTCGTCGGAGAGAGGCTGCATCGTGAGTCCGTCGTTCAGGGAGTCGGGAGGAAGAAGGGCGCGCGTCAGGCGGCGGCCGGCACGGTCGCCGCGGCCTGCGTGCGTTCGGCCAGGCGGTGCTGCCAGCGGCGCACGTGCGGCAGGTCGTCGTCGAGCCAGTACGCGTCGTCTTCCGTGATCACGAGCAGCTCCTCGAACTTCGCGCCGACACCGGCGAAGCCCAGGTGCGGCTCGACGGCCCACAGGCCCGGGACGGGCGCATGCTCGGAGCGGCGGTCGATCGACCACAGCGGCGACCAGCCCTGCTGCTTCGCCGCGCGGCCCTGGTCGAGCAGCAGGTTGCGCGTCGCGTTCAGCCCGAAGCGCGCGACGAAGCGCGGCTTCGACAGCGTGTGGATCTTCGCGACGCGATGCGCGAGCACCTTGAACGGATAGGCCTTGTGGCGCGGCTCGACGCCCTGGCGGCGGCACAGCGCGTCGACTTCCTGCGCGACCTCGGCCATCGGGCGGCGCGCCTTCACGAGCCGCACGATCAGGTCGCGATGGTCCATCAGGTCGTCCTGCAGTTGTTCGAGGATCGGGTTGTGGCCGAGGCAGTGCGCGTAGCCGACATCCGCGACGATGCCGTCGAGCACGGGCGCGACGTCGAGGATCACCGGCATGTCGGTTTCGAGCTGGCGATTGCCCGGGAAGAACGCGAGATTGAAGCCGCCCATGTGCCTGAGGCCCGAGAAGCCGGCGAACGCGGTGCGGTCGCCGAACCAGGCGAACGGCTTGTGCAGCCAGTCGCGCACGCCGTTGTCCTGCAGCCATTCGGTCAGCAGGCGCGCGGCTTCCTTCTCGGTGATGCCCGGGTAGAGCATCGCGCCGACGGTTTCGACACAGCGGTAAGCCAGCTGCTGGACCGCGCGGAACTGCGGCAATTCGTCGAGGTGGACTTCCGGCAGCGAATGGCGGTCGGCCATGATGCGTCTCCATGTGTTGGCCCGCGCCTGCGCGTCGGCGCGGCTCGGGTCCGGTTCAAGGCGGGGTGCCGATCCGGAATGCATCCGCGCCGTTGTGTCGCGAATTATTCAGTCAGCATTTAATGTGCCATTGATCAATGTAATTATCATAGCCGGTTCACCGTGGCGCGCCAGCCCCCGAAGGTGAGGATTTCTCCTAATGGAAGGGGGAAATGGAGGGGACGCTCTAGGTTTCCGTCGCTCGGGGAGGGGGTGTGGCGCCGCATGCGCGTGCGGGCCGGCGGGATCGGCCGGAGGACGGCGCGGGCGGCTCCGGCGCCGGGCCGGCAGGTCGCGCCGGATCAACTTCGCGTCGTATCGCGGTGGGACGCTGTCAAATTGCCGAAATAATTTCGTCACATCATTCGCCCCCTGTTCCAGGCCGCCCGGCCGGGCGGTGCCGGTGCATCGCGCGCGGGGCGGCCCCGAAGCCGATTCGACATTTCACGGAGAGAGACCATGCAACGCCGCCAGTTCATGAACACCCTTGCCGCGGCGACCGCCGCGACGTCGCTGATGCTCAACGCCGGCACGGCCGACGCGGCAAGCGCATCCGCGCCGGACGCGCTGGACCCGGGCCGCTGGTCGCCGTTCAACGCCGCGCGTCTGCAGGCGGTGCTCGACGCGCATGGCGTCGCGAGCGCTCGCTACGACGGCAAGCGCCGCCCGTACGCGGTGTTCGACTGGGACAACACGTGCATCATGAACGACTGCGAAGAGGCGTTGCTGATGTACCAGATCAATCATCTGCAGTACCGGCTGACCCCGGACGAATTCGTCGGCGTGATGTGGAAGGACGTGCCGAAGGGCGCGTTCATGAAGGATTACACGACCGTGGACGGCAAGCCGGTGACGATGGAGGATCTCGCCGCCGACGTCGAATCCGACTACCGCTGGATTTACGCGAACTACAAGGGCTTCGGCGGCGACAAGAGTCTCGACGAGATTCGCGAGACCGACCAGTTCAAGGATTTCCGCGCGAAGCTGTACTTCATGTACGACGCGATCTGCGACACGCATCCGCTCGAAATCGGCTACAAGTGGATCCTCTACTTCTACAAGAACATGACGACCGCCGAGTTGCAGGCGATGGCGGAAGCGTCGAACAACTACGGGATCGGCGACGCGCTGCGCAAGGTCCGCTACGAGAGCCCGAAGGCGCTGCCGGGCAAGGCCGGCGTGGTGGCCGACACGCATTTTCACGGCATCCGCATTCACGAGGAAATCCGCGCGGTGATGCATACGCTGCGCGCGAACGGCATCGACGTGTACGTGAGCACGGCGTCGCTCGACGACGTCGTGCGCGTATTCGCCGGCAATCCCAACTACGGCTACGGCGTGCCGCCGGAAAACGTGATCGGCCTGCGTCTCGACATGCAGGACGACAAGTACACGAGCACCTATCCGGCCGGCTGGCATTTCAACTGGGGGCCCGGCAAGACCGTGGGCATCCGCAACGTCCTCGCGTCGAAGAAGGGCTACGGCCCGCTGCTGGTGTTCGGCGACAGCGACGGCGACGCGTGGATGCTGCGCGACTTCAAGGACACCGCGGCCGGCGTGATCGTCAACCGGATGAAGACGGGCGAGATCGGCGCGGACAGCAAGCTCGCGGCCGGGCAGATCGGCAACCCGGACGCGCGTTTCCTGCTGCAGGGGCGCGACGAGCACACGGGCCTGATGATTCCGGACGAGAAGTCGATCAAGTACGGCAAGACCGAGCGCAAGCTGCTGGCCTGACGCCCGACGGGCGTTGAAGCGCACGGGCCGGGCCCCGCGCGCTTCACCCCTCCCGCTTCCCGCTCCACCGCTCCAGCAACACCCCCAGCAGGTCGATCGGCAGCGGAAACACGATCGTCGAATTCTTGTCCGCCGCGATCGTCGTCAGCGTCTGCAGGTAGCGCAGCTGCATCGCCTGCGGCTGCTGCGCGAGCCGCTGCGCGGCCTGCAGCAGCTTTTCCGACGCCTGCAGCTCGCCCTCCGCGTGAATCACCTTCGCGCGCCGCTCGCGTTCGGCCTCGGCCTGCCGCGCGATCGCGCGGATCATCGTTTCGTTGAGGTCGACGTGCTTGATTTCCACCGTCGACACCTTGATCCCCCATGCATCGGTCTGCGCGTCGAGCGTCTTCTGGATGTCGGCGTTCAGCTGCTCGCGCTCGGCGAGCAGCGCGTCGAGTTCGTGCTTGCCGAGCACCGCGCGCAGCGTCGTCTGCGCGAGCTGGCTCGTCGCCTCGAAGAAGCGCGCGACCTGGATCACGGCTTTCTCCGGATCGACCACGCGGAAATACACGACCGCATTCACCTTCACCGACACGTTGTCGCGCGTGATCACGTCCTGCGCGGGCACGTCGAACACGACGGTGCGCAGGTCGATCCGCACGACCTGCTGGACGATCGGGATGATCAGCACGAGCCCCGGCCCCTTCACCTTCCAGAACCGGCCGAGCATGAACACCACGCCGCGCTCGTATTCGCGGAAGATGCGGATCGACGACGCGACGAGCACCGCGACGAAGACGATCAGGACGCTGCTGAAGCCGAACGTGTAGCCGATCATGACGGCTCTCCTTGATGTTGTTCTTGCGCGGCCACGTCATAGAGCGGGGCGACGGTGAGCAGCAGCCCCTGGCGGCCGGTGACGCGCACGCGGCAGCCCGCGGCGAGCGGTGCATTGCTGGCGACGCGCCAGCGCTCGCCGCGCACGCGCGCCCAGCCGGCGGCGGACGGCGCGGCGCCGCCCGCGCCGTGCGGCTGGTCGGCCAGCAGGCCGTCGTCGAGCACTTCGCCGATGCTGCCGACCATCGCCTCCGCGCCCGTCACGACCGGGCGGCGTCGCGCCCGCAACGCGACGCTCGACACGCCGGCGACGAGCAGCCCGCCGCCGAGCGCGAGGCTCGCGATCACGGGCCACGGAATCCCGTAGCCGGGCACGTCGGTGTCGATCAGCATCAGCGCGCCGATCGTGAACGACACGATGCCGCCGAAACCGAGCACGCCGAAGGTCGGCAGGAACGCCTCGGCCACCAGGCAGCCGAGGCCGAGCAGCACGAGGCCGAGCCCCGCATAGCTGACCGGCAGCAACTGCATCGCGAACAGCCCCACCAGCAGGCAGATCGTGCCGACGACGCCCGGCAGCACGAAGCCGGGGTTCGCGAATTCGAAGAAGAGGCCGTAGATGCCGATCGTCAGCAGGATCAGCGCGACGTTCGGATCGGCAATGATGGCCAGGAAGCGGCTGCGCCAGTCGGGCTCGACCACGACGAGCGGCGCATGCGCGGTCGCGAGCCGCACCGTGCCGGCGGCGGTCACGGCGGTGCGGCCGTCGAGCTGGCGCGCGAGGTCGTCGGGATCCTGCGCGATCAGGTCGATGACGTGCTGCGCGCGCGCCTCGTTCGCCGACAGGCTGACGGCTTCCCGCACCGCCCGCTCGGCCCACGCGGCATTGCGCCCGCGCAACTGCGCGAGGCCGCGGATGTACGCGGCGGCGTCCTGCGTCGCCTTGCGGATCTCGGTCGACTGGGTGTCGTTCGGCAGCGCGGCCGACGTGGCGGCCGCATCGGACCCGCCCGCCGCGCCCGGCGCCCGCGGAGCGGCCGGGTTCGCGCCCGGCGGCGCGGCGCCGCCGATGCCGAACTGCACGGGCGACGCCGCGCCGAGATTGGTGCCGGGCGCCATCGCCGCGAAGTGGCTCGCGTAGACGAGGTAGGTGCCCGCGCTCGCGGCCCGCGCGCCGCCGGGCGCGACGAACGCGGCGACCGGCACGGGCGAGCCGAGGATGGCCTTGATGATCTGCCGCATCGACGTATCGAGGCCGCCGGGCGTGTCGAGCTGCAGGATCGCGAGCGGCGCGTGACGGCGCGCGGCGCGGTCGAGCGAGCGGACGATGAAATCGGCGCTGGCCGGCCCGATCGCGCCGTTGACGGGGATCACGACCACCGGGCGATCGGCGGGCGCTTCGGCCGGCTGGGGCGCGGCGACCGCGGCGCATACGACAAGCAGCGCCGCGAACAGCGCGGCGCGCGCGACCCGCGCGGACAGCGGGTGACGAGGGTGGCCGCCGGGCGTGGCAGGCGCCGGCGGCGGCCCATGACGGTGAACGAGCATCGGGACGTCCGGGCGGCGCGCGGCCGCGCGCCGTCCGGCTTGCGGAAAGGGCGTGGGCCCGATGCTTAAAGATTAGGCGGTTTCGGCGGAAAGCGCGAAGCGCCGGCCGGGTCAGCCCGCGCCGCCGCCCCGCGCAAGCACTTCGTCGCGATAGTCGGCCGGGCTGCGCCCGCTCCATTTGCGAAACGCGCGGTAGAACGCGCTCGGCTCGGCGAAGCCGGCCGCCGCCGCGACGTCGGCGATCGTGCGCGCGGGGTCGGCCAGCGCCTCGAATGCGAGATCGCGCCGCAGCGTGTCCTTGATCGACTGGTACGCGTGGCCTTCCTGGTGCAGTTTGCGCCGCAGCGTGGCCTCGGCCACGTGCAGCCGCGCGGCCATCCCGCCCGCGCCCGGCCACGCGGCGGGCGGCATGCCGCGCAGCACCGCGCGCACGCGCTGCGCGAGCGCGTTCGGATTGCGGTACTTGACGATGAAACTGGCCGGCGCGTTGCGCAGGAACGTCTTCAGCGTCTTCGCGTTCTGCACGACCGGCAGCGTCGCGAATTCGGGATCGAAATCGACATACGAGTCGGGCTCGTTGAAACGCATGTCGTCGCAGAACATCGCCGGGTATTCGTGATCGGCCGGCGGCGTGTCGCAGCGGAAGCTCGCGTGCAGCAGCGGAATGCGCCGCCCGATCAGCCAGCAGGTGAGCCCGTAGACGATGATGAAATAGGTCGCGTACGTGAACATCGCGGGCGTTGCGCCGTTGTTGCGGTGCACGAAGCGCAGCCGCACGCGCTGCGGGGTCGCGTCGAGTTCCGCGTGCAGGTCGTCGAGCACGCAGTGCATGAAGTTCACCGCGCGCGCCATCGCGTGCAGGCCGTCGCGCGCGGACAGCGCGGCCTGGCTCATCGCGATGAAGCTGCCGCTGCGCATCGGGTGGCGATCCTGCCCGAAAAACTCGTCGTCGAGCGTGCGCGCGATTGCGTTCCACAATGCGCCGTATTGTTGCGCGGACACGCGTGCGCGCGGCTGCCCGAGCAGCGCGGGCGCGATGCCGGCCTGCGCGAGCAGCGGCTCGGCCTCGACGCCGCGCCGGGTGGCGAGCGCGACGCTGTAGGCGACCAGGCTGATCGCGACGGTTCCCTTGTCTTCCTGCTTCATCCGTGCCGCCGGTGTGGCAAAAACGCTCAGTGTAAATGAGCGACGCGAGCATCGAACAGTCGGGCGTGCTTGCCTACACTTGTTGCATCGAAACGCAAGGACGGTCGCGCCCGGCGGCCGCGGGAGACAGCAGCACCATGGACGAGCTTTACACCGAAGACCAGCGGATGATCCGCGATGCCGCGCGCGCGTTCGCCACCGAGATGCTGGCGCCGAACGCCGCGCAGTGGGACCACGACGCGCAGTTGCCCGACGCCATCGTCGCGCAGCTCGGCGAACTCGGCCTGCTCGGGATGATCGTGCCGCAGGAGCTGGGCGGCTCGTATACGGACTACGTGGCCTACGCGCTGGCGATGGAGGAAGTGGCCGCCGGCGACGCGGCGTGCGCGACGATGATGAGCGTGCACAACTCGGTCGGTTGCGGGCCGATCCTCGGCTTCGGCACGCCCGCGCAGAAGGATCGCTGGCTGGCCGACATGGCGTCCGGCCGCGTGATCGGCGCGTTCTGCCTGACCGAGCCGCACGCCGGCTCCGAGGCGAACAACCTGCGCACGCGTGCGGAGCTGCGCGACGGCAAATGGGTACTGAACGGCGCGAAGCAGTTCGTGACCAACGGCCAGCGCGCGGGCGTGGCGATCGTTTTTGCCATGACCGACCCGGAGGCCGGCAAGCGCGGCATCTCGGCGTTCCTGGTGCCGACCGATACGCCGGGCTTCATCGTCGGCAAGCCTGAAAAGAAGATGGGCATCCGCGCGTCGGATACGTGCCCGATCACGTTCGAGAACTGCGCGATTCCGGAAGAGAACCTGCTCGGCCAGCGCGGCGAGGGGCTGAAGATCGCGCTGTCGAATCTCGAGGGCGGACGCATCGGCATCGCCGCGCAGGCGCTCGGCATCGCGCGCGCCGCGTTCGACAAGGCGCGCCGCTATGCGGGCGAGCGCGTGCAGTTCGGCAAGCCGATCGCCGAGCATCAGGCGATCCAGCAGAAGCTCGCCGACATGGCCGTGCAGATCAACGCCGCGCGCCTGCTCGTGCATCACGCGGCGAAGCTGCGCACGGCCGGGCTGCCGTGCCTGTCGGAAGCGTCGCAGGCGAAGCTGTACGCGTCCGAGATGGCCGAACGCGTGTGCTCGGACGCGATCCAGATCCACGGCGGCTACGGTTATCTGGTCGATTACGAGGTCGAGCGTCACTACCGCGACGCGCGCATCACGCAGATCTACGAAGGCACGAGCGAAGTGCAGCGGATGGTGATCGCGCGACAGCTTTGAGTCGCGCCGGCCATCGCCGACGAAACATCATGCAGGACACGAGGAGGCCAGGGCGGTGAACGCGGCGCGCAATGACGCGACCGTGCGCCGCATCGGAGGGGATCGGGCATGCGCCGCGGCGCGTGCGCCGGTCGACCGCGAAGCACGGGGCCCGCGCAGGCGCGGAAGCGCCAACGTGGGCCGACCGCGCAGGGCATGGGGCCCACGTAAGCGCTGAAGCGCCAACGTGGGCCGACCGCGCAAGGCATGGGGCCCACGTAAGCGCTGAAGCGCTAACGTGGGCCGACAGGAGACGACACGATGACGGTACAGGCATTCCTGGACGCACGCGACTTTCTGCTGCGCCATCGCACGGACTACGACACCGCATACCGCGATTTCGCGTGGCCGGCGCTCGATGCGTTCAACTGGGCGCTCGACTACTTCGACCCGATGGCGCGCGGCAACGACCGGCCCGCGCTGTGGATCGTCGATGCGGCCACCGGCACGGGCGATCCGTATTCGTTCGCGCAGATGTCCGAACGTTCGTCGCGGATCGCGAACTGGCTGCGCTCGATCGGCGTCGTGCGCGGCGACCGGATCCTGTTGATGCTGCCGAACCGCGTCGAACTGTGGGACGCGATGCTCGCCGCGATGAAGCTCGGCGCGATCGTGCTGCCCGCCACCACGCAACTGTCGCCCGACGACGTGCGCGACCGCGTGCAGATCGGCGGCGCGAAATACGCGATCGTCGACGAGAACGAGACCGCGAAATTCGAACAGCCGGATCTCGGCCTCGCGCGGAAGATCGTCGCCGGCGCGCCGCGCGAAGGCTGGCTCGCGATGAACGACGGCTACGCGGCGAGCGACGCGTTCGAACCGGACGCCGTCACGCACGCGAACGATCCGATGCTGCTGTACTTCACGTCGGGCACGACGTCGAAGCCGAAGCTCGTCGAGCATACGCACCGCACCTACCCGGTCGGCCATCTGTCGACGATGTACTGGGTCGGCCTGCAGCCGGGCGACATTCACTGGAACATCAGCTCGCCGGGCTGGGCGAAGCACGCGTGGAGCTGCTTCTTCGCGCCGTGGAACGCGCAGGCCTGCGTGTTCGCATTCAACTACGCGCGCTTCGAGCCCAAGGTCGTGCTCGATGCGCTCGTCAAATACCAGGTGACGACGCTGTGCGCGCCGCCGACCGTGTGGCGCATGCTCGTGCAGCAGCCGCTCGCGTCGTTCGACGTGAAGCTGCGCGAGATCGTCGGCGCGGGCGAGCCGCTGAATCCCGAGATCATCGAGCGCGTGAAGAAGGCGTGGGGCATCGCGATCCGCGACGGCTACGGCCAGACCGAGACGACCTGCCTGATCGGCAACTCGCCGGGCCAGCCGGTCGTCGCGGGCTCGATGGGCCGGCCGCTGCCCGGCTACCGGATCGCGCTGCTCGACCCGGACGGCGCCCCCGTGACCGAAGGGGAGGTCGCGTTGCCCATCGGCGCCGACGCCGCGCGCCCGGTCGGGCTGATGAGCGGCTACGCGAACAACCCCGATGCGACGGCCCACGCGATGCGCGACGGCCACTACCGCACGTCCGATATCGCGATGCGCCGCGACGACGGCTATTACGTCTACATCGGTCGCGCGGACGACGTGTTCAAGTCGTCCGACTACCGGCTGAGCCCGTTCGAACTCGAGAGCGTGCTGATCGAGCATCCGGCGATCGCCGAGGCGGCCGTCGTGCCGAGCCCCGACCCCGTGAGGCTGTCGGTGCCGAAGACGTTCGTCATGCTGCGCCAGGGCTACGAGGAAAGCCCGGCGCTCGCGCTGGAGATCTTCCGTTTCTCGCGCGAGAAGCTCGCGCCGTACAAGCGCATCCGCCGCCTGCAGTTCGCGGAGTTGCCGAAGACGATCTCGGGAAAGATCCGCCGCGTCGAGCTGCGCCGTCGCGAGATCGAGCGCGGCGACGACCCGAGCGCGCGGATGCCCGGCGAATACTGGGAAGAAGATTTCGCCGCCGAATTGAAGTGATCGACCGCGGGCCGTGCGCGCCGCATTCCGCGGCCGCGGCCCGCAGCCGGATTGAACCGGCCGCGCGGCGACATGACGCTGCGCGGCCCTCTGCCAGGAGATGGGATCGATGAACGCGAATCCGACGCCCCGCACGGGGCAAGACGTGCCGACGGTCAAGCTGCTGATCGACGGCGCTTTTGTCGAGTCCGCCACGAACGAGTGGCGCGACATCGTCAACCCCGCGACGCAGCAGGTGCTCGCGCGCGTGCCGTTCGCGACCGTCGCGGAAGTCGACGCGGCCGTGCAGGCCGCACACGCCGCCTTCGCGACGTGGAAGAACACGCCGATCGGCGCGCGCATGCGCATCATGCTGAAGTTCCAGGATCTCGTCCGTACGAACCAGCAGCGCATCGCGAAGATGCTGACCGCCGAGCAGGGCAAGACGATTCCCGACGCCGAGGGCGACATCTTCCGCGGCCTGGAAGTCGTCGAGCACGCATGTTCGATCGGCACGTTGCAGCTCGGCGAGTTCGCGGAGAACGTCGCGGGCGGCGTCGATACCTACACGCTGCGCCAGCCGCTCGGCGTGTGCGCGGGCATCACGCCGTTCAACTTCCCCGCGATGATCCCGCTGTGGATGTTCCCGATGGCGATCGTGTGCGGCAACACCTTCGTGCTGAAGCCGTCGGAGCAGGACCCGCTGTCGACGATGGCGCTCGTCGAGCTCGCGATCGAGGCCGGCGTGCCGAAAGGCGTGCTGAACGTCGTGCACGGCGGCAAGGAGGTGGTCGACGCGATCTGCACGCATCCGCTCGTGAAGGCGATCTCGTTCGTCGGCTCGACCGCGGTCGGCACGCACGTGTACAACCTCGGCAGCGCGCACGGCAAGCGCGTGCAGTCGATGATGGGCGCGAAGAACCACGCGGTCGTGCTGCCCGACGCACACCGCGAGCAGGCGATCAACGCGCTCGTCGGCGCGGGCTTCGGCGCGGCCGGCCAGCGCTGCATGGCGACCTCGGTGGTCGTGCTGGTCGGCCGCGCGCGCGACTGGCTGCCGGACATCGTCGAGAAGGCGAAGGCGCTGAAGGTCAATGCGGGCGCGGAAGCCGGCACGGACGTCGGGCCGGTCGTGTCGAAGGCGGCGAAGGAACGCATCCTGTCGCTGATCGACGCGGGCGTGAAGGAAGGCGCGAAGCTCGAACTCGACGGCCGCGACGTGAAGGTGCCCGGCTACGAGCACGGCAACTTCGTCGGCCCGACGATCTTCTCGGGCGTGACGACCGGCATGTCGGTCTACACGCATGAAATCTTCGGGCCGGTGCTGGTCGTGATGGAAGCCGACACGCTCGACGACGCGATCGCGCTCGTCAACGCGAACCCGTTCGGCAACGGCGTGGGCCTGTTCACGCAGAGCGGCGCGGCCGCGCGCAAGTTCCAGAGCGAGATCGACATCGGCCAGGTCGGCATCAACATCCCGATCCCGGTGCCGGTGCCGTTCTTCAGCTTCACCGGCTCGCGCGGCTCGAAGCTCGGCGACCTGGGCCCGTACGGCAAGCAGGTCGTGCAGTTCTACACGCAAACCAAGACGGTCACCGCGCGCTGGTTCGACGACGACGCGACGGCGGGCCCGGTGAATACGACGATCCGGCTGCATTGAGCGGCGGAGGACACGAACATGAAAATCGGTTTTATCGGCCTCGGCCACATGGGTGCGCCGATGGCGCTGAACCTGCTCAAGGCCGGCCATGAGGTGCACGCGTTCGACCTGAGCGCGGACGCGCTGCGCGCGCTGCAGGACGCCGGCGGGCAGGTGGCCGCGTCGCCGCGCGATGCGGCGTCGGGCGCGACCTTCGTCATCACGATGCTGCCGGCCGCGCCGCACGTGCGGTCGGTGCTGTCGGGCGAAAACGGCGTGCTGGCCGGCCTCGGCGCCGGCGCGACCGTGATCGATTCGAGCACGATCGATCCGGCCAGCGCGCAGGCGTTCGGCGCGCTGGTGCGCGAGCATGGCGGCGCGTTCGTCGATGCGCCCGTGTCGGGCGGCACCGGCGGCGCGGCGGCCGGCACGCTGACCTTCATGGTCGGCGGCAGCGATGCGGATTTCGAGCGCGTGAAGCCGGTGCTGGCCGGCATGGGCAAGAACATCGTCCACTGCGGCGCGACGGGCATGGGGCAGGTCGCGAAAGTCTGCAACAACCTCGTGCTCGGCATCTCGATGGCGGCCGTATCGGAAGCGATGTCGCTCGGCGTCGCGCTCGGCATCGACCCGAAAGTGCTGGCCGGCATCGTCAACACGTCGACGGGCCGCTGCTGGAGTTCGGACACCTACAACCCGTATCCGGGCGTGATCGACACCGCGCCTTCGTCGCGCGGCTACTCGGGCGGCTTCGGCACCGACCTGATGCTGAAGGATCTCGGCCTCGCCAACGACGCGGCGAAGCAGGCGCGCCAGCCCGTCTATCTCGGCGCGCTCGCGCAGCAGCTGTATCAGACGGTGAGCAGCCGCGGCGACGGGCAGCTCGATTTCTCGGCGGTGATCCGCCTGTACCAACCGGCAACGAAGAAGGACGCGTAATGATCGAACTGGACTACGTCGACGACGGCGCGATCGCGTGCGCGACGCTCAAGCGTCCGCCCGCGAACGCCTTCACCGCCGACGGGCTGCAGCAACTGCAGGCAACCGTTGCCGAACTGAACGCGAATCCGCGCGTGCGCGCGCTGGTGATCACGGGCGACGGCCCGAAGTTCTTCAGCGCGGGCGCCGATCTCAACACGTTCGCCGACGGCGACCGCGCGGTCGCGCGCGCGATGGCGTCGCGCTTCGGCGCGGCGTTCGAGGCGCTGCACGATGCGCGTGTCGTGACGATCGCGGCGATCAACGGCTATGCGATGGGCGGCGGGCTCGAGTGCGCGCTGGCATGCGACCTGCGGATTGCCGAGACGCATGCGCAGATGGCGCTGCCCGAGCCGTCGGTCGGCCTGCTGCCGTGCGGGCTCGGTACGCAGACGCTGCCCTGGCTCGTCGGCGAAGGCTGGGCGAAGAAGATCATCCTGACCGGCGCGCGCGTCGACGCGGCCACCGCGCTGCGGATCGGCCTCGTCGAGGACGTCGTGGAATCGGGCGCGGCACGCGATGCGGCGCTGGCGCTTGCGCGCAACGTCGTGCGGCAGAGCCCGCATGCGGTCGCGTACAGCAAGGAGCTGATCGGCCTCGCGCGCCGCGGCGTGCCGCGCGGCGCGGCGCTGGCGGTCGAGCGCGAGCGCTTCGTCGACCTGTTCGACACGAACGATCCGCGCGAGGGCGTGGCCGCGTTTCTCGGCAAGCGCGCGCCGCAATGGCACACCGACGGGGAGCCGCAACGATGAGCACGCCGGTCTCGACTCCCGACGCCTTCGCACAGCCCGCGCCGGAGGTGCTGTTCCGCGTGGTGAACCGCGTGGCGCTGATCACGCTGAACCGGCCGGCCGCGCTCAACGCGCTGTCGTACGCGATGATCGGCGAGCTGGCCGCGCTCCTCGCGCGCTGCCGCGACGACGACCAGATCGTTGCGGTCGTGCTGCGCGGCGCGGGCGAGAAGGGCTTCTGCGCCGGCGGCGACGTGCGCGCGCTGCACCGGATGGTGGCGCAGCGCGAGACCTGGCTGCCGTTCTTCGTCGACGAATACCGGCTCGACTACGCGATCCACACGTTCCCGAAGCCGGTGGTCGCGCTGATGGACGGCGTGACGATGGGCGGCGGCATGGGCCTCGCCCAGGGCGCGGCGCTGCGCGTCGCGACGGAACGCAGCAAGATCGCGATGCCGGAGACGCGCATCGGCCTCGTGCCCGACGTCGGCGCGACGCATTTCCTGTCGCGCATGCCGGTGGAACTCGAACTGTACGTCGGGCTGACCGGCGCGCTGCTGTCGGGCGCCGACGCGCTGACCGCGAAGCTGGCGGACCTGTGCGTGCCGTCCGCGTGGCTCGACACGTTCGAGACGCGCATCGAGAGCGTCAAGTGGGACGGCGACGTGCTGCCGCTGCTGCGCAAGGTGTTCGAGCCGCCGTGCAACGTCGTGCCGCATGCGGCGCTCGACGGGCAGATGCCGTGGATCGTGCGTCACTTCGACAAGCGCTCGGGCGTCGAGCGGATCGTCGCGACGCTGACGCAGGACCTGGCGCGCGACGAACTGGCGCGCGAGCACCGTCAATGGCTGCAGGCGGCGCTCGATGCGCTCGCGAGCCACTCGCCGACGATGCTCGCCGTGACGCGCGAGGCGCTGCTGCGCGGCCGGCAGATGACGCTGGCCGAATCGTTTCGGATGGAACTCGGCATCGTCGCGCGAGCGATCGAGGAAGGCGACTTCTGCGAAGGCGTGCGCGCGCATCTCGTCGACAAGGATCGCAAGCCGCGCTGGGCGCCCGCGTCGCTCGTCGAGCTGCGCGCCGAACGCGTGCGGCATTTCCTCACGTCGCCGTGGAAGCTGTTCGCGCATCCGCTGGCCGATCTCGGCGCGGCGTGACGACCCGACGCGCCGCCCGGCGCGTCGGCTTCCATTCATCTCATCGCGTCCTGTCCCGGCGCGCGTCGTCCTGGCGTCCGATCATCGGCGGCACGGCCTGCGCGAGCGCGTCGATCACGCAGCGCGTTTTGCGCGGCAGGTAGCGCGTCTTCGGCCACAGCGCGTGGATGTCGCCTTCGCAGACGAAGCAGCGGTCGAGCACGACCGTCATCTCGCCGCGCTTCACGTAGTGATCGAGCAGCCAGCTCGGCAGCCACGCAATTCCGAATCCCGCCGCGCCGGCCGCCGCGATCGCCTGCACGTCGTCGAAACTCAGCTGGTGCGGCATGTCGATACGGACCGTCGAGCCGTCCGGCGCGCGCAGGTCCCACGGTTGAACCACGCCCGAACGTGAATACGCGATCGTCCGGTGGTGCTTCAGATCGTCGAGCGACGTCGGCATCCCGTGGCGCGCGAGATACGACGGCGCCGCGCCGAGGCTGCCGTATTGCCTGCCGAGCCGCCGCACCGCGAGGCTCGTGCTGTCCGCGAGCGTGCCGATCCGCACCGCGAGGTCGATGCCTTCCTCGACGAGATCGACGAAGCGGTCGCTGATCGATACGTCGATCCGCAAGTGCGGATAGGTGCGCGCGAGATCGAGCACGACCGGCGTCACGCAGTGGTGCCCGAACGCGAGCGGCACGCTCAGGCGCAGCTTGCCGCGCGGCTCGTTGCGGCCGCAGTCGAGGTCGGCCTCGGCCGCTTCCAGCTCCGCGAGCGCGCGCACGCAGCGGTCGTAGTACGCCTGGCCGTCGTCGGTCAGGCTCTGGCTGCGCGTCGTGCGCTGCAGCAGCCGCGCGCCGAGCCGCTTCTCGAGCCGCGCGACCGCCTTGCCGACGGCCGAGCGCGTCATGTCGAGCCGCTCCGCGGCCAGCGCGAAGCTGCCCGATTCCACTAC
This sequence comes from Burkholderia sp. MSh2, assembly GCF_000731655.1. NCBI lineage: Bacteria > Pseudomonadati > Pseudomonadota > Betaproteobacteria > Burkholderiales > Burkholderiaceae > Burkholderia > Burkholderia sp. MSh2. Next base: position 126,992 of record NZ_JPGM01000029.1, read on the forward strand.
CTGGACGAAGGTCGTCACGCCGTCGAGTCTGTCGGTCATGGCAGGGTGCGTCGATTGGGTCCTGTAATTCCCGAGTCTGGCGAAACGGGTGCGTCAATGGGGATCGAGATTCTCACTATAGTACCGATTCCCGTCCAGCGTGCGTTGCCGGCCGCACGCGGGCCATCCTTCTCACCTGGAGGTGCGCGGCCCGTTGCCGGGCCGCCGCGCAATACGCATGACGCTATCCGACTCCCGCAGGAATGCGGTCGCGCTCGCGGCCGTCTGTCTCACGTCGCTGATGTTCGGCCTCGAAATCTCGAGCGTGCCGGTGATCCTGCCGACGCTCGAACACGTGCTGCATGGCGATTTCAACGGCATGCAGTGGATCATGAACGCGTACACGATCGCATGCACGACCGTGCTGATGGCGGCCGGCACGCTCGCCGACCGGTTCGGCCGCAAGCGCGTGTACGTGATCGGCACCGTGCTGTTCGGCGCGACGTCGCTGCTGTGCGGGCTCGCGCCGAACGTGCCGGTGCTCGTCGCGGGGCGGCTGCTGCAGGGCGCCAGCGGCGGCGCGATGCTGATCTGCCAGATTGCCGTTCTGTCGCACCAGTTCCGCGAGGGCCGCGAGCGCGGCCGCGCGTTCGGGATCTGGGGGATCGTGTTCGGCATCGGGCTCGGTTTCGGGCCGATCGTCGGCGGCGCGATCGTCGCGCTGGCGAGCTGGCCGTGGGTGTTTCTCGTGCACGCGCCGCTCGCGGCCGTCGCGCTCGCGCTGATCGGCGGCGCGGTGCGGGAATCGCGCGATCCGCATGCGGGCAAGCTCGACGTGGCGGGCATCGTCACGTTGTCGCTCGCGGTGCTCGGCCTGGCGTTCTACATCACGCAAAGCGCCGAACTCGGGCTGACCAGCGCCGCCGGGCTCGGCGTGCTGGGCGCGACCGTGCTGGCGCTGGCCGGCTTCATCGTCGCGGAACGCGCCAGCGCGCGGCCGATGTTCGACTTCTCGGTGTTCCGGATCCGCGCGTTCACCGGGGCGATCTTCGGCTCGATGGGCATGAACTTCAGCTTCTGGCCGTTCATGATCTACCTGCCGATCTGGTTCCAGGTCGCGCTCGGCTACGACAGCGTGACGGCCGGCCTCGCATTGCTCGCGTACACGCTGCCGACGCTGGTCGTGCCGCCGGTCGGCGAGCGGCTCGTGCTGCGCTACGGGCCGGGCGTCGTGATTCCGGGCGGCCTGTTCACCATCGCGGCCGGTTTCGCGCTGATGCGGCTCGGCAGCGCGGCGGAGCACGCGAGCTGGCTGACCATGCTGCCGGGTTGCGTGATCGCCGGCATCGGCCTCGGGCTGACGAACACGCCCGTCACCAACACGACGACGGGCGCGGTGCCGAGCGCGCGGGCCGGGATGGCGTCGGGCATCGACATGAGCGCGCGGATGATCTCGCTTGCGCTGAACATCGCGGCGATGGGCTTCGTGCTGGTCGCGGGGATCGTCGCGAGCCTGAAGGCCGGCGTCGCGGGCGCGATCGGCGATGCGGCGTTGCGCACGCTCGCGCAGGAGATCGCGTCGGGCCGCGTCGACGGGCTGCAGGCCATCGCGCCGGCGCTCGCGCAGGCCGATCCGACCGGCGCGGCGCTGCACGCGGCGCTCGTGCACGGATTCGGCTGGGTGATGGTGTACGGCGCGGCGGGGGTGGCCGTGCTCGCGGCCGCGAGCGCGGTGGCGTTCGCGCCGGCGCGGCGCGAGGCGGCCGTGTGCGAATGACGCCGGGCGCGGCCGGCCCGGCGCCCACGCCGGTCAGGACATCCCGCCGCCGAGCGCGCGGTACAGCGTCATCTGGTTGTTGAGCCGGTTCAGGCGCGTCTGTTCGTCGGCGCCTTGCGCGTCGCGCAGCCGCTGTTGCTGGTCGAGCCACGGCTGCACGGCGGTCGCGCCGGCCGCGAACCGCGCGGCGGCCAGCCGCTCGGCGCGCTGCGCCTGGGCCAGCGACAGCGCGCGCTGCTCGGCCTCGCGTTCGAGCTGCACGCGTGCCGACAGTGCGTTCTCGACTTCCGCGAGCGCCGTATAGAGCTTCTGGCGGAACCCGACGACGGCCTCCTCGTACTGCGTCTTCGATACCTTGACCTGCAGTTGCATCGTGTTCCACTGGATGAACGGCAGCGCCAGGCCGAGCCCGAGCGTGCCGACCGGATTCGCGAGCACGCGCTCGAGGCTCGTGCTCGACGTGCCGGCCTGGCCGGTCAGCGTGAAGGTCGGATAGAAGCTCGTGCGCGTGGCGTCGACCTGCGCGAGCGACTCGCGCAGCCGGAACTCCGCCGCGCGCAGGTCGGGGCGCCGGCCCAGCAGGCTGGCCGGCAAATCGGCCGCCACGTCGGGCGGCGCCGCGTCGGGCAGCGCCGCCGGCTCGGCCGCGCGCTGCTGCGGCGGCCGGTCGAACAGGATCGCGAGCGCGTGGCGGCTCTCGGTGCGCTGCTGGATCAGCTGCGTCTGGGCGGCGCGTTGCGCGGCGAGGCTCTGTTCCGCCTGCGCGAGATCGAGCCCCGACACGGCGCCGGCCGAGTGCCGCGACCGGACGATGGCGAGCGTGCGCTCCGCATACGCGATGTTCGCGTCGCCGAGCGCGATCTGCCGGTTCAGATAGCCGAGCCGCCAGTACAGCGACGCGGTCGTGCCGATCAGCGACAGCCGCGCGGCTTCGAGATCGGCGGCCGTCGCGTCGGCTTCCCAGCGCGCGGCATCGCGCAGCGCGGCCAGCCGGCCCCACAGGTCGATTTCGTAGCTGAGCGAACCGTTCACGCCGCTCGAGCGGCTCATCTGGTGCGTATCCAGCGTGCGCGACACGGCGCCGTTCGCGCCGACCGTCACGCTGGGCGTCAGGTTCGTATCGGCCAGCCCGGCCTGCAGTTGCGCGCGATACACGCGGATCGCCGCGATCGCGAGGTCGTTGTTGGCGCGCAGCGCGTCGTCGATCAGCGCGTCGAGTTGCGGATCGCCGAAGCTGCGCCACCAGTCGCGCGTCGCGGCCGGCGCGCCGGCCGCGACCGGCGCCGCCCAGTTCGCGGGCATCGCGACGGCGGGCAGCGGGGCATGGCGCGCGCCCGTGCAGCCGGCCAGCAGCGCGGCCGCGCATGCGAGTGCGCCCAGGCGGTGAAGCGGTGAGGTGTACGTCATGGCAGTCTTTCGTCAGTCGCGCGCGAGCGCATCGATCGGATCGAGCCGCGACGCATTGCGCGCGGGCATGAAGCCGAAAATCACACCGGTGAGCGTCGAGCAGACGAACGCGGTGACGATCGCGCCGGCCGAGAACACCATCTTCCATTGCGCGACGAACATCGAGAACACCGCACCGAGGCCGAACGACAGCGCGATGCCGATCGTGCCGCCGAGCAGGCAGACCAGCACGGCCTCGACGAGAAACTGCTGCAGGATGTCGGACTGGCGCGCGCCGACGGCCATCCGGATGCCGATCTCGCGCGTACGCTCGGTGACCGACACGAGCATGATGTTCATCACGCCGATCCCGCCGACCACGAGCGAGATCACGGCGATCAGCGACAGCAGCAGCGTCAGCGACTGGCCGGTCTTCTCGACGGTCTTCACCACGCTGTCCATGTTGTACGTGAAGAAATCCTTGCGGCCGTGGCGCTGGGTCATCAGCTTCTCGAGGCTTTTCTCGGCGGCGGCGCTCGGCTGCCCGTCGCGCACGCGCACGGTGATGCTGTCGAGATGGCGCTGCCCGAACAGGCGCCCGCTCGCGGTCGTGTACGGCACCCACACGTTCAGGCTTTTCACGCTGCCGAACGCGCTCTTCTTGTCGGCCGTCACGCCGATCACGACGCACGGCACGTTGTCGACCAGGATCACCTCGCCGATCGGGTTGCGCGCCGCGCCGAACAGCTTGCGGCGCGTGTTCTGGTCGATCACGGCCACCTGCACCTGGCGGCGCACCGCGTCCTCGTCGAACGCTACGCCCAGCGCGAAGCGCATTCCGCGCGCCTGGAAGAAGCGGTCGCCGACGCCGCTCACGAGCGCGTTCACGTCGACGTTGCGATAGCGCAGCAGCAGCGTGCGCGACGTTTCGGGCGTCGCGCTGTCGACGTACGGCTGCTCGGCGAGCGCGGCGACGTCGGCGGGCACGAGCGTCTGGATCGCGTCGGCGCGGCTGTCGCCCCAGTCGGCGCCCGGATAGATGTTGATCGTGTTCGTGCCGATGCTGCCGATCTCGTCGAGCATGTAGCGCTTCGCGCCTTCGCCGATCGCGACGATCGATACGACCGACGTGATGCCGATGATGATGCCGAGCATCGTCAGCAGCGTGCGCAGCCGGTGCGACACGAGCGCGATCCACGCCATCCGGCACGCCTCGGCGAAGCGGCCGGTGCCGGCCGCGAAGCGCCGTGCGCGCGTGCCGGTGCCGGCGTCGCCGGGCGGCGGCGCGGCGTCGTGCGCGGATGCGGATACGGATGCAGATGCGGGTGCGGGTGCGGGTGCGGATGCGGATGCGGATGCGGGCGGCGTGCCGGCCGCCGCGTCGGGCGTGTGCGCCGCATCGATGCCGGCTTCCGCGAGCGCGTCGGCGTATTGGCGGTTCGGCCGGTCGGCGACGATCTCGCCGTCGCTGATCTCGATGATGCGCCGCGCGTGGCGCGCGACCGCCTTGTCGTGCGTGACGATCACGATCGTATGGCCGAGCGCGTTCAGCTCGTGCAGGATGCGGAGCACGTCCTGGCCGCTTTTCGTGTCGAGCGCGCCGGTCGGTTCGTCCGCGAGGATCACCTGGCCGCCGTTCATCAGCGCACGCGCGATGCTCACGCGCTGCTGCTGGCCGCCGGACAACTGCCCGGGCCGGTGGTGCGCGCGATCCGCGAGGCCGAGGCGCGCGAGCAGTTCGCGCGCGCGCTCGTGCCGCTCGGCGCGTGCGGTGCCCGCATAGATCGCGGGCATTTCGAGGTTTGCGACCGCATCGACGTGCGGCAGCAGGTGATAGCGCTGGAACACGAAGCCGAAGTGCTCGCGGCGCAGTTGCGCGAGCTCGTCGCTGTCGAGCATGTGCGTGTCGCGCCCGCCGACCGTGTAGGTGCCTTCGCTCGGATGGTCGAGGCAGCCGAGGATGTTCATCAGCGTCGACTTGCCGGAGCCCGACGCGCCGACGATCGCGACGATTTCGCCCGCGTGGATCGACAGGTTGACGTCGTTCAGCACGACGATGTCCTTGTCGCCGGCCGGAAAGCGTCGCGTGACGGCGGATAGTTTCAGCAGGGGCCGGCGCATCGTCATACCGCGTCCGCCAGCGGCGCATGCTCGTCCGCGGCCGCTTCGCCGATCACGACGCGCTCGCCGTCCTTCAGGCCGGCCAGCACTTCGACGCGCACGTTGTTGTTGATGCCGATGTGGATGCCGCGCGTTTCCGTGCTGCCGTCGGCGCGCAGCACGCGTACCGCGTAGGTGCCGTCCTTGTTCCGTTCGCCGAGCGCGGCGGCCGGGATGTTGAGCGCGTTGCGCGCGTTGCCGAGCACGATGCCGACTTGCGCGGTCATCGAGATGCGCAGCCGGTGCGCGGGGTTCGGCACTTCGAACAGCGCGTTGTAGAACACGGCGGCGTTCGGCTTCGCTCCGCCGCCCGCGCCGCCGCCGAGTGCGCCTTGCGCGTCGGCGTAATTCTGCGGCGCCGGTTCGATCGCGCGCAGCTTGCCGTAGTGGCGCCTGTCCGGTTCGCCGAGGATCGTGAAATACGCGGCCTGGCCGGCGCTGACGCGGATCACGTCGGCTTCGGACACCTGCGCCTTCACGGTCATCGTGTCGAGATCCGCGAGCTTCAGGATCACCGGCGCCTGCTGCTGGGCGATCACGGTCTGGCCTTCCTGCGTGACGATCGCGACGACCTCGCCGTCGATCGGCGCGACGATGCGCGTATAGCCGAGATTGGCCTGTGCGGTCTCGATCTGGATGCGGGCCGAGCGGATCTGCGCGGCGAGCGACGCGAGCGTCGCGCGCTGCACGTCGAGCGTGGCGCGTGCCGCCTCGAACTGCTCGCGCGACGTCGCGTCGTCGGGCAGCATCGCCTGCTGGCGACGGAACGCGAGTTCGGCCTGCGTGAGCTGCGCGGCGGTCGACCGATGTTGCGCGCGCAGGTTGTCTTCGCTGGCGCGTGCCTGGCGCAGCGCGTTTTCCGAAATCACGGGATCGATCTCGGCGAGCCACTGGCCCTTCGTGACCTTGTCGCCGAGCTTGACCTTCAGCGTCTTCAACTGCCCCGAGACCTGCGCGCCGACGTCGACCTGCCGGAAGGCCTGCAGCGCGCCGGTTGCGAGCACCGCGTTCTCGAGATCGCCGCGCGTGACGGGCGCGGACAGGTACTGCGGATGCTTGTCGGGCGCGCACGCCTTCAGCGTGACGCCGGCGGCGATGACGACAATGGCGGCGGTAGCCAGCGCGATGCGCCGGCGGCGATGGGTCTTCAGAGTCATGAGAACGCGGCGAGGATGAAGCGGTGCCGGCGATGCGTGCGGCCGGGCGGGACGATCCGGCCGGCGTCGCATGCCGGGCGCGTGGCCCGCGACAGTGCCCGCGTACGCATCGCGCGGGCGTGCCGGTTCGAATCAGTAGTCGATGTTAAGCGAAAATCTCGAGTCAAATCGTGTGGAAATTGTGCTGAATTGTGGCAGTCGAAATATTGAATCGAATATCGAGCGCTGCAATCGGTGAAATATAAGTGAAATGAGTAAGCGGGTTCAAGCGTGCGATGACGGTGGCAGCATGACCGACCTGTCGGCCGCCGGCGGGAGGATAGCGGTCTTTTCGGCTTTGCTGTAAGCGGGAAGTCGGAAAATGGTCAGTGTCACATGCGCTCGATCCTGGAAATCAGGTCGTTTCCAGAAATAAATCCTTCGACTCTTTCTCCGGATGGTAGGAATGTAGTCGGGGTTCCCTTGATATTGAGTTTATTTCCAAGTGAAATCAGATTTTTGATGTCGGGTTGACACGGTGTGCGAGAGGTGGTGATTTTTCCTTCTTTAAACCATTGTCTCCATGCCAGAGACGGGTTGTCGGAGCAGAGAATCGTTCTGGATTTTTCAACGGAATCTTTGGAAAGGATGGGGTACAAAAAAATGTGGATGGTCGAATCGGGAATTTTGTCTAACTCGAAGCTCATGTTTTTGCAAAATGAGCAATTGGGATCGAAGAATGTGACGATTACTCGTTTGCCGTTTCCTTTTATGGTGGTTATTGCGTTATGAAATGGAAGGCTTGAAATATCTATGCTGTTGATTTCCTTGGATCGGATCTCTGTCAGGTCCTTCTGGCTGGAGGTGTTGATTATGTTTCCAATGACGATGTGTGCACCGGTTGGGTCGCTGTAGAAAATCCGGGTGTTGGCGATTACCTCATACAGGCCGGGTATCGGGGATTTTTCCACAGTATCTATCTTCAATTCTGGAATTTTTGCTTGCAGAATTTTCTTTAAATCTCCTTCATCGTGGGTTGCGAATGACTTTCCGTGAGTGGCAGCAAGGACGATGGCCAAAAATGACGTGGCCAGTATTTTTGAATTTCCAGGCATGATGATCGAGTATCGTAATTCAATTAACCTTGTGGAGGATGGTTTGTGGGTTTTTTGGCCGCACGGACGTTTGTGTGATAGTTGAGTTTGTCTGTTTTTCTATTACTCCATTCGCAACGAATTTTTCAAGTCGTTGATAGAGAAAGATATCGCCCGGGAACTGTTGATGTCCGGCTTGGAGGTTTGCCATGATACGGAGCACTAGTGACGGCGAGCGCTCCCAGTCTGTTGCCATGGCATTGATGATGTGCTCGTCAAAACTTGATGATGTGAAGGGCTGTATTTTTCCGTCAGGGCCGATTAATCTGAAGTCGGCGTTTTCGTGGAGCAGCACATTCCATTCATCTATGTACGAACTGATTTCTTTAGATCCAATTTTTACCGCTCTGTCAAGGGATTCGGAAAAATCCTCCGTAGTCGGATGTGCAAGATGATAGGGAGGGGAGGTGATCGAAATCATGAAAAATTGTTGTATTCTGAATGTGCTTATCCAGTTAAGAAAATTCGAATACTCTTCGGATGAGAGTGCGTCTATCCATGTGTAGATTTCAGCGGATTCATCGATAGTAATGATCGGGATGCGGGCTTCCGAATGATCGGGGGGGTAGCCAAAATTATCGATAAACCATGTTGTGAGAGTCTGGGTGTTGCGATTTTTGAGGGGACCTAGGTGCCAGTCCCCGTTGATGAGAATGCATGATCCTGCGATGGCTTTGCTTCCCACAGCCGCTGAAACGACATCGAAGGCTGCCTTCGAAAAGGTTATGTGAAGTATTCTCGTGCACGCCTTTTCTGAGTTCATGAGTCTATCTCCGTGAAGTACATTTTTTCTAAATATGCGAAGTGATGGCCGATGAAGTGGTTGTTTCGTCTCAAGTAAGTGGGGACTGGTTATTAATGATGGGCGGCGTTTTGTGAATCGGTGTTCTCGTGGCGAAGCGGCGAATTATTTATACGAGGCATCCGCTTACCATCGGCCACCATCCATTCGATCGATTGCATCTATTTAAGCAATCTGCACATTTCGTCATTCCGGAGCTGTTTCCCGGTCTGCTGCCGTATCGCTGAATGCACATCGTGTAGGAGATCGAGCAATTTGTGAATGCTCGTTGATTGGGGCTGTTTGGCCCTTCCAGAATCCTGTTGGCAAGCCCGTCGGCCGTGGCGATGCCGGGATGGAGCAGGGTAAGAGTCATGCCGAGCACGACTGCGGTCGATCGGATAAATTTCCCTGAAAGGATTCGTTGCTTGATGTTCATCGCGATTTCCTTTTCGGATGGTTGAGAGAATCAATGCTTTGTTTTGATGAGCTGGATTTGTATCAATTAATTATTGACAGTCCTAATTTTGTGATTTTTGTGTTTGTTAGGTTAGTTTAATGTTGGCGTATTTTCAATTAACTATTTTTTAGAGATAAATAAATTGTTTCGGAATGTCATAATGTTAAATTTGTGAAATCGAATGGAGATTCATCCGATGGTTGCCTTTTGCGAGTGGGCGTCGCGAAGCATGAGGAGGCGGGAACAAACCCTCAGGTACCCGGGTGGCAAATGAAGGGGCCTGGCTTCAATGGGCGCGTGTCGGCTCGCCTTCGGCAGGCATTCCGAGGCCCCGGCAGGCCTGCGGGAGAATCGTTGCCGTAACGTCGACCGTCGGCAAAACAGGCGCGATTTCGCGTTTGCTACGGCGAATTCAGCGGGGCCGCCACCTGAGTGGCGGCAAGGGTGTCTGGCGACACGGTATTTGCGCGATCGTGGGGGGCTTACCGGTGACGTGCGTCGATCCTGCGTTGCGTATCGCCGTCGACGATTTCGCGGATCGCGCTGAACAGCGGCGCGGCGTCGGTATGGCGGCGGCCGTAGCCGAGATTGAACGCGTAGTCGAAATCGGGCGGATTGCTGCCCTGGTTGTGCTGCAGGATCGTTTCCAGCTTGTCGAGCGCCTTCGTCGCGCGTGCCTCCGGCGACGCGGCCGCTTCGTACTCGTCCCACAGCGCGACGATCTCGTCGCGCAGCGGTCGATCGAGCGATGCCGTCAGCGTCAGCAGGTCGTCGCGTTCGTGCGCGCTTTTGTCGGGATGCGCAGCTTGCTCGATCGCGGGGATGTCGCCGTGCAGCGCTTCGCCGAGATCGTGGACGACGCAGAGTTTCAGCAGCTTCAGCGTGTCGATGCCGGGCAGCGCGTCGGCGAACACGAGCGCCATCAGGCACAGCCGCCAGCTGTGCTCGGCCGTGCTTTCCGCGCGCCCGGCCGATGTGTGGCCGCTGCGCAGCACATCCTTCAGGCGTTCGGCTTCGCGCAGAAAATCGAGCCGCGCGTGGAGCGTATCGGGGGTCATGGTGGGTGTCCTTGCGATGGGCCGTCAAGCGTACTGCGGCCGCGCGCGGCTCGTCCACGCATGAAATATGCGCGGCGGCCGGCGTGCGTCGGCGTGCCGCTATTTCAGCGAGAGCCCGGCCCAGCAGAACAGCGCGAAGAAGCCGGCCTGGAGCAGGACGACCAGGCCGAAGATGCGGGGGTGGTGGCGGCGCGCCACGCGCCTGCCGCCGGCGTTCGCCACACCCGAGCGAAGCGCGATCAGCACGGCGGCGCCCGTGTAGAGCATGAACGAGACGATCACGAGTTCCCGGACAACGAGTCGCAACATAGGACTTATCTCCTCGGGGTGCCGCCGTTCACGGCGGCGTCTTTCGCATGATGCGCCGCGCGTGGCGGAGTGCGCGGCACCGTCGGCTGCAGGCGCTTCGTCGCGACGCGTTGCTCACGCGTCCTGGAGTGTTTCCACGAGCCGGGCGGCCGAGCCGTCCGACAGCGTCATCCGTGTCCACCGGCACCGGCTGCCGCGAATCGGCACGACGCGCGATGCATTGGTGCCGGTGTCGAACTCGACGCTCGGCGGTCCGGCGCGGTCATGCCAGCCGAGCGTGTCGAGCGCGGCTTCCATGCGCGCGATTTCCGGCGTCGCGTAGCGCCACAGCGACGTGCCGAGCAGCATCGGCAGCGGTTGCGAGAACTCGGCCGCGCGCGCGGGCGAACTCGCGAGCAGGCGGTGCGTGAGGTCGCACACGAGATGCATGCGGCCCGCGCTGCCCGCGACCAGCCGCGCAAGCGCGCGGTCGCCCGCCGAATCGAGGCGCGCGGAGAGCAGCCGCTCGGCCGTCGCGCGCTCGTCGGGCGACATCTGCTGGACGCCGGCTTCCCAGCGGGAGATCGTCGATTGTGCGACGCCGAACAGTTCGGCCGCATGGCTTTGCTTGACGCGGTGCAGCGCGCGCCAGCGCTTGAGTTGCGGTCCGAGCGCCGGGGCGTGAAGCGGTGAGGCGGGCATGGCGGTGCTCCGTTCGGGGTGGGTGTCGCGTTGGCGCCGGCATGCGATCGATCCGGTCATGGTGCGGCCCGTCTCTTGCGCGGTCCGGCTTCTGACGCCCTCGTAGCGGGATTCTGGCGCATCCGCCCAGGGTTGTCGAACGGGAAGTCTGCCGTGGCAGCGTTGCCGGTCCCGCGCCTTCCGGCGCGTGCCGCGACGCCCCGGCCCGCCGACAACGTTTTCGTCGCGCTTTGAAGCATCGCCGCCATATCTTATGATTCGGCCGGTGCGGACCCGTACCGGCCGCCATCGGTCATGTCGAGGCATGACGCGCCGGTACGAATTACCGCCCGTCGGCCGGCGCGTCGTGCGATGCGCGGTCGAAACGACAGGACACGCGTGGCCAGCGCGTTTCCCGAAAAATGACGAGAGGGCACGATGGTACGACTGGTCTTGCTGATGCCGGGCATCGAATACCTGCGCACCCGCTGGCGCGGGCTGGCCTTGCCGGGCCGGGTGCGGGCCGTCGCGGGCGTCGCGGGCGTCGCGATCTGCGTCGACGCGCTCGACGGCGTGCTGCATTTTCCGATCCGGATCTTTGCGTGGCTGTTCCAGCCCGACCACGCGACCGGGTCGAACGCATGGCGCCCGTCGACCGTGCGCGTGCGGAGCCGCCACTACGATCCGGCCAGGCTGCACGCATTCGGGTCGTCGTGCCGGCAGGACGCGACGTACAACCTCACGCACCGCAACTGCTCGAGCACCGTGTCGAACGCGCTCGAAGCCACGCTCGACGGCGCGATGTGGCGGCTGAAGGGCGCGCGTACCGGCTGGGGCGCGTTCGTGCGTCGGCTGGTCACGCCCGAGCCGCGGGTTGCCGCGCAGATCCGCAAGCGCGCGGTGACGATGGCGTGGACGCCCGGGCTCACGCTCGACCATGCGCGCGCGCCCGGCATGCTCGCCGACCCGCCGCCGTTCGCGTGGTGGAAGGTCGCGCGCTCGGCCATGAAGGCGATCATCGCGTCGCGCCGCGCCGCGCTTGGTGCGAACAGGGCAGTACGGCGCGGTCGCCCGGCGGATCGAAGGCCGCGCCGATGAAGTGAGCGTGTGCCGCCGGCCGAGGGCCCGGCGACGGTACCCATGACAAGAACCCACAAACGCAAACCACGATGAACAAGACACGCGTTATCCGCATCCTGATTCCCGCCGCACTGGCTCTGACGGGCGCCCGCCTCGCGCAGGCGAACGCCGACGAAGTGCCGCGCATGAGCAACGACGTGTACCGGACTTCGGTGTCGTTCTGCGCGAACGTCGAGGCCGCCGAGAAGATCGAGTGCCAGGGCGACATGATTGCCGCCGGCAGCCGGATCGTCGCGGCGATCGGCGGCCTGCCGCCGTCGTCCGCCACGTCGATCGACGAAGGCGCGCGCAGCAAGCTGCCGGCGGCGGAGCGCAAGGGGCTCGCGCCTGTCGAGCCGGGCGCGATCGACAAGGACGACGATCTCGCCGGTCTTGCCGGCATGGTGCGCCTGTGCGACGTGTACGAATCCGAACCGGCATCGCGCGCGCGGCATCATGCGGCGCTGAAGCAGCAGGCGCCGGATGCCGCGCCGCGCGTCGAGGCGTTGCTGGCCGATGCATCGACGGCGGCGCGCCAGCGCGTCAGCATCGGCGTGTGGCAGATCCTCGCGCTCGAAGGCCCCGAATCGGCCGCGCGCGCGTGCACGCAGCTGGGCACGGGATCGTGAGCGACGGCGTGCCGCCGGGATGGCGGCGCGCGTCGTGCGTGTGACGCGGCCCGTGGCGCGGCAGCGCGCCTGCGCCACGCGGAATCATTCGTCCACCTTCACATTCGTGCCACGTTGCATCGGCAACAATCGGGGGCAGACATTCGACAATCTTGCGGCGCATCCCGCGACCGCAAGTCTTTTCCGAGGAAACGCCATGCTGAAGACGCTCGCCCGCGCCGCCGCCGCACTCGCCGTCGCTTCCGTTTCGCTGCACGCCGCCGCACAGACCAGCTACGACTACCTGTTGCTCGCCGCATCGTGGGAGCCCGGCTTCTGCGCGTCGCACGACACGCCCGAATGCACGAACCTGGCCGGCACGTACGCGGCGACGAGCCTGTCGCTGCATGGCCTGTGGCCGAACAACTACGACGGCAACCAGCCGTTCTACTGCGGCGTGCCGCAGAACGACATCGACCTCGACAACGCGCACCAGTGGTGCAGCATGGACGCCTACCCGATCAGCAGCGCGACCCGCAACACGCTGTCGACGTACATGCCGGGCGTCGCGTCGTGCCTCGACAAGCATGAATGGTTCAAGCACGGCACCTGCTCGAACTCGGCATCGCCCGACGCGTACTGGAACCAGGCATCCGGCATGATCAGCCGGCTCGGCAACACGTCGTTCAACGCGTTCCTGCAGGCGAACGCGGGCAAGACGGTGACGCGCAACCAGTTGCTCGCCGCGTTCGAAGGCGCGTTCGGCAGCAATACGCGCAGCGCGGTGTCGCTGAAGTGCACGAAGACGAACGGCGTCAGCTACTTCAGCGAGGCGTGGATCGCGGTGAAGACCAATGCGACCGCGCAGTTTCCGAGCGCCGCGTCGCTCGTGACCGACGGCAACACGCAGGGCACGTGCCCGACGTCGGGCGTGTATATCGCGAAGTAACGCGGCGTACCTGCCGGGCCGGTGGCGGCATGCCGGCCCCGGCGCTCGCGCCGGGTCAGACGCGCTCCTCGAGCGTCCGGCGCGCGGCGCGCAGCACGTCGCCGCTGTCGAGCCGGGCCGGATGAAACCACGGCGCGAACCAGAACAGCCATGCCGGCGCGATGCGCGTGAACACGCCGGGATGCACGAACAGCCACCATTGCAGCCGCACCCATTCGCGCACGTTGCGCCGCTGCCGGTCGGCGGCGGCGAGACGGTAGATGAAATACGCGAGGTCGAGGACGAAATACACCGATACCGCGAGCATCGCGCCGCAGCGAATCAGGTAACGCCTGAGCGGGCGCGGCTCGACGGTGGCGAGGACGTCGAACGCGACCGCCTTGTGTTCCGTTTCCTCGACCGCATGCCAGCGCCAGATCGCGGCCATCGTCGGCTCGGCGCCGTCGAGTATCTCCGGATGCGTCAGCAACTGGTCGGCCAGGATCGCCGTGTAGTGTTCCAGGCAGGCCGTCAGCGCAAGGCGCGTGAGGGCCGGCATGGCCGCGAGGCTGGTCTGCTGGCGGCGCCGGATCAGCGCTTCGAGTGCATCGACCGGCGCGCCTTGCGCGGCGAGCCGCTGGTTGTAGGCGCGGTGCTCGCGAATGTGCGTCGCTTCCTGGTGAATGAAACCGGCAACGTCGTCCGCGAGCGGCGTGCCGGCGGGAATCTTGTCGCGGAAGTGGGCGACGCTGTCGATGAAGAACCGCTCGCCGAGCGGAAACATGATCGAGAACGCATCGAAGAAACGCGTGACGTGACACCAGCCGCGGTACCAGTACCGGGGAACGGCGTCGTCGAGCGGAAAACGCAGGTCGCGTCGTGGAATCGGGGGCGACGCCGGGCGGGCGTCGGGCGTGCGCGAGCGCCGGAACGGAAATTTCATGTCGGATCGGTGGCCGGGCGTGTCAGGCGCTTGCTCCATCGGATGCCCGGCTGTTCCAGATAACGGTACGAGAGGGTAGCCGCCAGCGCGATCGCGCCGAGCGAGCCGATCGCGGTCGCGGCCAGTCGCGGCCATCCGGCGTGCGCGAGGCCGCCGGTGCGCCACAGGATTTCGTCGGCGACGAGCAGCACCGGAAGGTGGCAGAGGTAGATCGAATAGGCGCGCTCGCCGATCCAGTCCAGCATGGCGTAGGGCCGGCCGCGGCGACGGGTGTCGTCGTCGCGCTCGCCGGCGGTTGCCAGCCATACGAGGCCGGCGGCGGCCAGCGCGAGGATCGCGAGCGGATCGCCGGGCGAGATCGACGGCGCGCCGACGAGCAGGGCCAGCAATACGATCCCGGCAGGGGCCACGAGGCGCCGGGCGGCGAGCCAGGCGGCCACGCGGCGCGATGCGTGGCTGCGGTGCAGCGCATACACGCCCGCACCGAGCACGAGCGCGTCGATACGCGTGAACCAGCGCAGGTCGAACGCGTGGCCGGGCTGCGTGTTGAGCAGCACGACACCGGCCAGCGCCACGACCAGCACCGTGCGCAGGCGGATCGCGAGCAGCGCCGTCGCGAGTACGAGATAGAACTGTTCTTCGAGCGACAGGCTCCAGTAGATCGACGTCAACTGCGGCAATCCGCATCGGGCCGCGGCACCGTCCGCATGGCAGCCGGCCCAGAAGATATTCGCATAGCCGAATGCGCCGGCGGCCGTGCCGCGCAGTTGCGCGGTCAGGT
Source organism: Burkholderia sp. MSh2 (assembly GCF_000731655.1). Lineage (NCBI taxonomy): Bacteria > Pseudomonadati > Pseudomonadota > Betaproteobacteria > Burkholderiales > Burkholderiaceae > Burkholderia > Burkholderia sp. MSh2. Next base: position 142,231 of record NZ_JPGM01000029.1, read on the forward strand.
CGACGGGGCCCAGGGCCGTCAGCACGGAGCCCAGCGCGAGGCCGACGGCCAGCCATGTCCATGCGGCCGGCAGCAGCCGGCCCGCGCGCCTGATCCAGAACGCACGCCAGTCGGCCGCATCGATGCGGCCGTTGGCGCGGCCGGCCAGCAGCGAGCGGCTGATCACGAAGCCCGAGATCGCGAAGAACAGGTCGACTCCGCCCCACAGCGACAGGCGATCGGCGACGGTGCCGTCCGGCAGCGCGAGCAGGTAGTGCTGCATCAGCACGAGCAGGATCGCGACGCCGCGCAGCATCTGGATGCCGGGCAGCCGCGGCAGGGCGGATGCGCGATGCGGTTCCGCGGTTCGTGGTTGCGGGTCCGGCAGGGGCGCGAGGGGCCGCGTTCGGAGCGCGTCGGCGGCTTCGGCGGGCCGGGCGGCTTCGGCCGCGGATGGCCCGGATGACGGAACGTGCCGCCCGGTCATCGTGCGGCCGCGCCACAGCAGCGCGACGAGGTCGCGCGATGCCAGCTGCGGTTCGCCGTCGTCCACCGCGTTCGGCAACGCGTGCCACGGCACCGCCGGATTCCGGTGATGCTGCAGGTGCAGGTTGATGTGATACGGCCACACGAGTACGCGGCCGATCCAGCCCGTGCGCCATGAATACGTCCAGTCCGCCCAGCCCGGCGTCGCATGCGGGCCGCCGCTGTGCTCGGCCATGCTGCGGATTTTCTGCAGCAGCACCGACAGCGTGAGCAACGGCACGAACCATAGCGCGGCGACCAGCATGAGCGTGCGCGCGGAACAGGCCCACACGAGCAGTGCGACGATCGCCACCCAGACTGCCGCCGCCGCGTGGAACGGGCGGCCGAGCCGCATGTTCTGCCCACCCGCGCGACGGAACGCCGCCATGTTGCGCACCATGTTCAGCACGAACAGGTCGCCGAGGAACTGGCGCGCGAGCGGCGCCGCGCCGAGCGGCCGGAACCGCCACGGCTGGCCGTGATAGAGGAAGCGCCGCTCCGGGTCTTGCCCGGTGCCGAGATGGCGGTGATGCGCGAGATGCAGCGGCCGGTAGAACTCGACGGGCACGAGCCCCGGCACGCCGATCGCGAGGTTGATCAGGAAATCGTTGAGGCCGCGTCGGCGCGTGAGGTGATAGTGGGCCGCGTCGTGATACAGGATGAACAGCGCATGCTGTCGCGTCGCGACGACGAGCGCGGCGAGCGCATACGGGAGCCACGAGCCGAATGCGACAGCCACGCGGATCGCCACGACGATGCATGCCCATTCGAACAGCGCGGCCGCCGCCGTGCGCAGGTCGGCCTTCGCGCGCAGCAGCGCGAGCGTTGCCGCGCCGGCGGCGAGGCCGACCGCGCCGCCCCACGCGACATCCGCGATGCGATGCTGGCCGGTGGTCAGCACCGTCGCCGTCAGCAACGCGCTCCACGCGACGAACAGCAGCGCCGTGCGTTGCCGCAGCGCCAGCAGCACGAGCGCGATGGCGACCGGCAGCGCGACGTGCCCGCTCGGCGACGCGGCGAGCGGCGTATCGATCCGCTGCAGCCACGCGATCCAGCCGCTGTCGGCGGCCGGCCACGACACGGCGGTGGGCCGCAGCAGATGGCACACGAGGCACAGCCCCGTCGCGAGCGCGCCCGCGAAGAACGCGGGCAGCAGCCACGTGCGCCCGCGCCCGAGCCAGACGAGCGCGGGCATCACGAGCAGGTAGGTCAGATAGAGCGGCACCGTGCCGGGCACCAGCGGAATCGCGCGATCGAGCGCGCTGGCCGGAACGGTCGCGACCGGTCCGAGCGGCAGGTGCGTGACGAAGCGGTAGAGTGCGCCGGTGACGACGAGATAGACGACGAGGAGCAGCCATGGCCGGGCGATCGGCGCGACGTTCGAATCCTGGCGGGAAAGGACGTGGGGCATGGCGGCGGCGGGTGGGTAACGGGCTATCATAGCAAGCTGTTCAGTCTTGCAGGAGTACCCGATGGAGTTGCGTGCCACCGCCGTCGAGCGTGCGGCCCTGGGCCCCGACGACATCGACCGGATGTTCTCGCTGTATGCGGCGTCCTATTGCGACACGGGCCGCGCGCAGTTCGACCGCGACCTCGGCGACAAGACGCACTGCATCGTGCTGCGCGACGGCGGCGGCGCGATCCAGGGTTTCTCGACGCTCAAGCAGTACGACACGCACTGGCGCGACACGCCGATCCGCGTGATCTTTTCCGGCGATACGATCATCGATCCCGCCCACTGGGGCACGCAGCATCTCGCGTTCGCGTGGATCCGCCACGCGGGCGACGTGTGGCGGCAGGCGCCCGCCGTGCCGCTGTACTGGTTCCTGATCTGCAAGGGGCATCGCACCTATCGCTATCTGCGCGCGTTCGCGCGCGACTACGCGCCGCGCGCCGACAACCTGACCGCGCCGGCGACACAGGGCCTGATGGATTACCTGGCCGCGAGCCGCTACGGGCACGCGTACGATCCCGCCACCGGCCTGCTGTCGTTCGACACGCCGCAGGGCCGGCTCGCACCCGCGCTCGCGGAAGTGCCGGTCGCGCACCGGCGGCTCGCCGATGTCGACTATTTCCTCGCGCGCAACCCCGGCTATGCGCGCGGCGACGAACTCGTGTGCCTGTGCGAACTGTCGGCGTCGAACCTGCGGCCGCTCGCGCGCCGGCTGTTCGACGGCGCGTGAGCCGCATCCATGCGGATCCGTCTCGCGCAACCGGCCGACAACGCGCGCATCCTCGAATTCCAGGCCCGCCACGCGATGCAGGGCAGCCTGCCGCTGCGATTCGACCGTGCGCCGGACTACTTCGCGCTGCACCGCTGCCATGCGCGGCACCATGAGGTCTGGCTCGCGGAGGACGAGCGCGCGGCGCTGAAGGGGCTCGCGAGCCTCGTCGTGCGCGACGGCTATCTCGGCGAACGCGCACAGCCGGTCGCCTATCTCGGCGACCTGCGCCTGATGCCCGACCGGCGGCTCTCGCGCGAATGGACCGACTCGGTGCGCGAACGCTTCGCGGCGCTGCGCGCCGAAGCCGGCGTGCGGCACGCGTACTGCTGCATGATCCGCGACAACCGGCTCGCGGTGCAGTCGCTGGCGCGGTCGCGGCGCGAGAACCGGCTGCGCTTCTCGCACTGGCACGGCTACGAGAACGTATCGATCTATGCGCAGCGCGGGGTATCGTCCGCGCCGCGCCGCGCGGACGGCATCCGGATCGTCGACGCGCAGCCGCATCACGCGGATGCGCTGCGCGCGTTTCTCGATGCCGAGTCGCGCCGCCAGCCGTTCGGCGGCGTGTTCTCCGCGGACGAGTTCGCGCGGCGGCTCGATACGTGGCCGTCGTTCGGCATCGGCGCGTTCCTGCTGGCGCTCGACGCGCGCGGCAACCTGCACGGCTGCGTCGCGCCGTGGGATGCGGGGGCGATCAAGCGGATCGTGCTCGAGCGGCTGCCGTTGCCGTTGCAGGCGGTCCGCGCCGCGTTCAACGCGTGCGCGCCCGCGTTGCGCCGCCCGCGGATCGCGGCGCCCGGCGAGCCGTTGCGCGACGTCTACCTGACGCACCTGCAGGTGCGCGACCGCGTGCCGTCGGTGTTCGCCGCGCTGCTCGACGCCGCCTGGCTGCGCGTGCGCAAGCACCATGCGCTGATGCAGCTGTGCCTGTACGACGGCGATCCGCTCGGGCCGGCGCTCGCGCGCTATCGCGCCGCGCGTACGCCGATGGATCTCTACACGCTGTCGACCGGGGCGCCGGCCGAGCCGCTCGACGGCCTGCTGGCCGGCCGCGTGCCGGGTTTCGAGATCTACCTGGTCTGAGCGCGCGTGACGTGCAGCAGGTCGGCCAGCGCGAGCCAGAAACGGCCGGCGTCGAAGCCGAGCCCGCCGAGCACGGGCTGGCCGTGATCGAGCCGCGGCAGGCAGATCTGCGGCACGCCGGCCATCACCTGGTGTTCGAGATAGAACTGCCCGTCGTGCGCGCAGCCGGGACGATGGCCGTTCAGCCGCCCGTGATGCGAATCGAAGCGCGTGGACGCCTCGATCGACCAGCTCACGCCGTGCACGAGATGGAGATCGCGCGGCAATGCCGCGAGCATCGCGCCGACGCGCGGATCGCGGTGGCTGCTGATGTCGCGCGTGCCGGCGTCCGCCCAGCGCATGCGCAGCAGGCGCCGCGCGACGCGGTCGGGCCACGGCGCGGCCACGTGCGGCGGCACGCCGTGACGGAAGATCGTATCGACGATCGCAGAGGGGCCGCACGGCGGCTGCACGAGCGCCATGCCCGCGCAACGCGCGGCCAGCGCCGGATCGCCGACGAGCGCGGCGAGCGTGTCGATGCCGCCCTTGCTGTGCGCGAGCACGACGAATTCGTCATCGGCCGGCAACCGTGCGCGCAGGTACGCGCCGATCTGCGCGCCCTGCTCGAACACGCCGTAGGCGGAACGCACGGGCGCCGTCAGCACGCGATAGCCGGCCGCGCCGAGCGTTTGCCGCGCGCCGCGATTGCAGCCGGGCAGCCATTCGGAATAGAGCCCGGCGACGAGCACGACCGTCGTCGTCCGCGGCAGGCGGGCCATGCGTCGCGTCCAGCCGTCGATGAACGCGTCGGTGCGGTCGAGGGCCGGTTCGGCTCGCGCGAACGGCGTGGCCGGGTAGTGGCGGCGCCACGCGTCGAACCCGTCGGGCGTCCATGGCGCGTGCGTCATGCGGGCGATTCCGGTTCGGGCTCGGGTTCGGCGGCGGCCAGGTACGGTTCGAGCGCGGCGCGCGCCGCGCGCAGCGCCGCGTCGCTGTCGATCCGGTCGGGATGGAAGCGCGGCGAGAACCAGAACAGCCACATCGGCATCACGCGCGTGAAGATGCCCGGCGCGACGAACAGCCAGCGCAGCAGTTGCAGCCAGCCGCGCAGGTTGCGGGTCTGGCCGTCGACCGCGACGAGGCGATGCACGAAATGGATCAGGTCGATCACGAAGTAGACCGAGATCCCGAGCATCGCGCCGCAGCGCACGACGTAACGCCGTGCCGCATTCGGCATTGCCGCCGCGAACACGTCGAACGCGACCGCCTTGTGCTCGGTTTCCTCGATCGCATGCCAGCGCCACACGGCCGCCATCGTCGGATCGGCCCCTTCGAGGATCGCCGGGTCGCTCAGCAGGCGATGCGCGAGGATCGTCGTGTAGTGTTCGAGGCAGGCCGTCAGCGCGAGCCGCGTGACGGGCGACACCTGCCGCGCGGCATTGCGCTGACGCGCGTCGAGCAGCGCTTCGAGCGCGTCGACCGGCACGCGTTGCGACGCCAGGCGCGCGTTGTAGAGCCGGTGCACGCGGATATGCGACGCCTCCTGCCGCACGAACGCATCGACTTCGGCCGCGAGCGACGCATCGCCGCCGACGCGGTCGCGAAATGGCCGCACGCTTTCGATGAAGAAGCGCTCGCCGAGCGGGAACATCACGGAAAACGCGTCGAAGAAGCGCGTGACGTGGCACGCGCCGCGATACCAGAAGCGCGGGATGCGGTTGTCGATCGCGAAATGCACGTCGCGCGTCGGCATGCGGGACGCGGCGTCGGCGTCGGGGGCGGTGCGGCGGAACGGGCGCATGCTAGTTCGGCCCCGTCGGGGACGGGGCGTGGGCCGTTGCCGGCGGCTGACGCATCTGTTGTATCCTCCCGTGCAAACAACCACCATTCCGAGCCATGAACCGACCGAGCGCGCAAGCCGCTGCGGCGCAAACCCGACGTTACGATCGCGCGAACCTGCTGGTGCTCGCGCTGCAGAGCCTGATCTGGGCCGGCACGCTCACCTGGCTCTCGCATACGGGCGCGGGCGCGATCAAGTGGCTCGTGCTCGTGCCGTTCTGCCTCGTGATGCAGGGCGTGTTCTCGATGATGCACGAAACCTTCCACGGGTTCGGGCATCGCCGGCCGATCGCGAATTATATGATGATGTGGTGGGCGTCCACGATGTTCGGCGCGGCCGCGACGCTCATTCACGTGAATCATCTCGGCCATCACGTGCGCAACCGCACGCGCGCCGAGCGCGCGGATTTCGCGACGGGCGACGAATCGCTGCTGCGCAAGTGCATCGAATACTACGCGGCGATCCTCGGCGGCATCTGGCTCGGCAGTTTCGCCGGCAGCTTCGTGCTCGCGCTGGTGCCCGGCCGCACGATGCAGCGGCTCGCCGCGCGCGGCGACGACAACACCTACGCGGCCGCGTTCAAGGAATTCAGCGCGGCCGACTTCCGCCGCATCCGCTACGAAACGCTCGCCGGCGTCGCCGCCTGGCTGCTGGCCGCCTGGCTGTTCGACTGGTCGGCGTCGGCGGTGCTGGCCGCGTATGTCGCGTTTGCGTTCTCGTGGTCGTCGCTGCAGTGGGTGTACCACATGCGCACGCCGCTCGACGTCGTCGAAGGCACGTACAACATGCGCGCGCCGACCCCCGTGCGCTGGCTGCTGCTGAACTTCAACTACAACCTCACGCATCATCGCCGCCCCGCGCTGCGCTGGCAGGACATGCACGCGGCATCGGACCTGCGCGAGACGCGGCCGCTGTGGTACGGCTGGCTGACGATCTTCACGCCGCCGCGCCGGCTGCCCGACGATCTCGCGCAACTCGACAAGACCTACTTCTGATGGATGCTTCCCGCAGCCCGGCCGACGCATGGCGCGCGTTCGCGCGCGCCGCGCAGCCGGACGTCGAGCGCTGGCTTGCTGGCCTCGCGGCGCCGGGCGACGCGCAGGCGCGACGGCTGACGGCGCTGCTCGCCGCGAACCGCGACACGGCGTTCGGGCGCCGGTTCGGCTTCGACCGGATCGACGGCCCCGCGCAGTTCCGCGAGCGTGTGCCCGTGCAGCCGGCCGCCGATTTCCTGCCGTGGCTCGATCGCGTGTCGCACGAGCAGGCGCCGGTGCTGACCGCCGAGCGCCCGGTGTTCCTCGAACGGACGAGCGGCAGCACCGCGCGCAGCAAGCTGATTCCCTATACGCCCGCGTTCCTGCGCGAGTTGCAGGCCGCGATGATCGTGTGGCTGGCCGACATGTACCGCGCGTGCCCGGCGCTCGGCGAAGGGCGTGCGTACTGGTCGATGTCGCCGCCGCTGCATGCGCCCGGCGTGGCGCCCAACGGGATACCGGTCGGCTCGGCCAGCGATCTCGACTACCTCGGCGACAGCAGCGCGGCCGCGCTCGCGTCGACGCTGCTCGTGCCGCCGCTCACCGGCGACGTGTCGACGTGGCGGCGCGAGACGCTGCGCGCGCTCGTTGCCGACGAGGCGCTCGCGTTCATCAGCGTATGGAGCCCGACGTTCCTGACGAGCGTGCTGCGCCCGCTGTTCGAGCGCGACGATGCCGACGGCGCGCGCGATCTCGCGTGGGTCGATGCGGCGCTGCCGTCGGAGCGGCGCGCGGCGCTGCGTCGTGCGGCGGACGCGGGCGATTGCCGCGCGCTGTGGCCGTGCCTGGCCGCCGTGAGCTGCTGGCTGGACGGTCCGAGCCGGCATTACGCCGACGCGTTGCGCGTGCGGTTTCCGCACGTGCAATGGCTGCCGAAGGGACTGTTTGCGACCGAAGGCGTCGCGAGCATTCCGTTCGGCGCGGGTGAAGGCTGCCCGCTCGCGATCGGCAGCCACTACCTCGAATTCGTGCGCGACGACGGCAGCGTGTGCGATGCCGAAGGGCTGCGGCCCGGCGACGACGCGCAGGTGCTGCTGACCACCGGCGGCGGGCTGTATCGCTATGCGCTCGGCGATCGCGTGCGCGTGGTCGGCATGAGTGCGCGCACACCGCGCATCGTGTTCGCCGGGCGCGCGGCGGCAAGCGTCGATCTCGTCGGCGAGAAGCTCGACGAGCAGATCGCGGCCGAAGCGCTGCATCGCGGGCGCGGGCCGTGCGACGAAGTCGGCGCGTGCCTCGTGCCGAGCGCGGCGCGAGACGGAATGCCCCATTACGTGCTGTGCGTTGCCGGCGACCTCGGCGACGCGGCGGCCGACGCGATGCGTGCGGCCGTCGAAGCCGAACTCGAGCGAGCGTTCCACTACGCACACGCACGCCGCCTCGGCCAGCTCGGCCCGCTGCGCGTGCGGCGCGTCGGCGGCTCGCCGGCGCGGCTCGGCGACCTGCTGCAGCAGGCGGCCGAGCGGGCCGGCATCCGCGCGGGCGACGTGAAGCCGTGCGCGCTCGTGACGCGGCCGGCGATGGCCGACGCGCTGCTCGCGATGACGAATGAATGACGCGATGAACGACATGATCGAACCACAGGGATGCGGGCGCGAGTGCCCGGCGCGCGACGCGGCGGATGCGCACGAACCCGCGCCGCCGGCCGACGGCCTGCGCGAGCAATGGTTCGTCGCGTGCACCGAACGCGAACTTCCGCGCGACAAGCCGCTCGGCGTGCGGATTCTCGATACCGGCATCGTGCTGTTCCGGCAGCGCGACGGCCGGATCGCCGCGCTGATCGACCAGTGCGTGCATCGCGGCACGCGCCTGTCGGCCGGCAAGGTCGACCGCGACACGCTCGTGTGCCCCTATCACGGCTGGCGCTACGACGGCGCGGGGCAGGTCGTCCACGTGCCGAGCATCGACGGCACGCGGCCGACGGACACGCCCGGCCGCTACCCGTTCCGGCAGCGCGCGCTGCCCGTGCAGGTGGCCGACGGGCTGGTGTGGGTGTATCCCGGCGCCGGCGACCCGTCGGCGCGCGCGATCTTCCGGATGCCGTTCCGCGACGTCGCGCCATGGCAGTCGTACTACATGGTCAACACGTTCGACGGCGACATCGCGATGCTCGCGCAGAACTTCATGGACGTGCCGCATACGGTGTTCGTGCACGACGGGATTTTCCGCAGCAGCCGCGGCCAGGCGATGGAAGCGACGGTCGCGGCGACGCCGGACAGCGTCGCCGTCACGTATCACGACGGCGACGACAAGATCGGCTTCTGCCTCGACTGGCTCACGAACCCCGATCGCGTGCCGCTCTCGCACGTCGACCGCTTCATCGCGCCGAACGTGACGCGCTGCGACTATCTGTGGGGCGAGCGCTCGGGTTTCCTGATCGTCAGCCAGATCACGCCGATCGATGCGCGCCGCTCGCGCGTCTATACGTACATCGCCTATCGCTTCAGGTTGCCGCGCGGGGTGCTGCGCGCGCTGCGGCCGCTGCTGAACCTGTACACGCACCTCGTGATCCAGCAGGACGTGCGGATCATGCGCGCGCACCGGCAGGGCCTCGACAACGCGCCGGGCTTTCGTGCGCACAACGTGCGCGCCGACATCGTGCACGTCGCGATCGACCGGCTGCTCGACGCGGTCAGGCGCGACGAGCCGCTGCCGGCCGAACAGTGCGGCGAGAAGGTGATGCGGTTCGAACTGTAGGCGCGCCGCGCGGGGCCGCGCGGCGAGGGCGGCCGGCGAGGGCGTGAACGGGCCCTAGCGTGCGGGCCCGGATGCCCGGCCTTCGGTCAGGTGACGATGCACGGCCGGCAGATGCTCGAGCGCGAGCGCCGGATACGCGTGATGGACCTGGTGATAGCCGATGTTGCGCGGATACAGCACGAGCTTGCCGATCCAGCCGAACGTCATCGTGCGCGTCATCCGCCAGATCGATTCCGGCGCGCGCTCGTCGATCTCCACGTGATCGTGTTCGAGCAGCACGCGGTTCGCGTTCATGATGCCGCCAACGATCCACGGCAGCCCGTAGTAGGTGAAGAACGGCAGATCCCAGTGCACGACGGCCGCGATCGCGAGCAGATAGCCCGCGCAATGCGGCAGGTCGGCGCGTGCGCATGCAATGACTTCCGGATGACGGCGCAGGTCCTGGCGCGAGCGGTCCTGCATGAAGCCGCGCGCGTACCACGGCCGGAACGCGGGCCACGCGAGCGCGAGCGGCGCCATCAGCGCGCGCAGCGGCCACCAGACCGGCAGCAGCGCGCCGCGCAGCATCATCGCGCGCCGCACCCAGCCGCCGCGCGCGGCGAGCCGGTGCAGGTACGGATCCTCGGCGGTGCCGACCGCGCGATGATGACGCAGATGGTGATAGCGCATCGCGGCGATCGACGATCCGATCGTCCAGCCGGCGAGCGCCTCGACGAGTGCGAGCGGCAGCGTCATGCGCCGCATCGGCAGGTGGCAGGCGTCGTGCAGGATCACGCCGAACGCCTGCAGCCGGCCGGCGATCAGCAGCACGGCCGCCGCGTAGACGAACGGGTTCGGCACGAAGCGGATCGCGGCCCAGCACAGCAGGATGCCGAGCCAGTCGACGCACGCGTAGCGGACGAGCCGCCACGGCCGAGCGCCGGCCGTGAACGGCAGCGTGCGGTTCAGTTCGGCAGGTGTCGGCAGGGCGGATGGGGTCGGCATTCGGTGGTGTCGGGCGTGCCGTGGGCGGCGCGCATGCAGGCTTGTCGGTCGGCAATATACACCGGTTTCGGGCCGCGGTCGGCCATCGTGCATGCGCCGCGGCGGTCAGTTTCCGGCGCAGGGCGCGCCGGACCAGCGCGTTGCCGCGCGGGCCGCGTCGTCGAGGTTCGCACCGTCTTCGCGGGCCCAGGCGACGAAACCGTCGGGCCGCACGAGCACGGCGCGCAATCCGAGCCGGTCCTGCGCGTCGCTCGCGACGTACGCGACCCGGTCGCGCCAGCGGCTCGCCAGCGCCTGCAGCGGCCGGCCCGCATCGAAATCCAGCAGCACGCCCTTGCCGTGCCTGAGGCGTTCGCCGAGCCGCGTTCCGTGGCCAGCGCGAAGTCCGGCGCGCTGCGGCCCACGAGCGGGTGGCCGCCGGGCGCGTACGCAACGGATACGCCGCACACGCGTTCGGCGAAGTAGGTCGCGCCGTCGGCGCGCCGCGCCCGGGTCCGGGCTTGCGCTCAGGCGAGCAGCCGCAACGCGTCCGCGAGCGACAGCACCGTCGTGCGCGATTCGAACGCGGTGGAGAACAGGTGCTCGTGAACCACCGGGTCCGGGTCGTAGCAGCAGTCCTTGACCGTGTACAGGCGGAAGTCCGCGTCGCTTGCGTGGGCGATCGACGACAGCATCACGCCGGTCGATGCGATGCCGACCATGATCAGCGAATCGATGCCTTGCTCGACCAGCCGCGCTTCGAGGCCGGTGCCGAAGAACACGCTGGCGCGATGCGCGACGATCAGCGGCTCATCTTCCCGCCGGCCCAGCTCCGGGCACGGGCCGTCGTCGACGAAGCGGCCGAGCTGCCTGATGCCCTGGCCGTTCTTGTTGCGCGGGCTGATTTCCGGATAGCCGGGGCTGAACCGGAGATTCGCGAACCAGACGCCGATGCCGCCGGCGCGCGCCGCGTCGCAGAGCCGGCGCGTATCGGCGAGCAGCCCGGGCGCGACCGACGGAAAGAGCTCGAGGATGTCGGTCTGGTAGTGCATGACGAGCAGCGCGGTGCTCGACGGCACGATGGCGGGAACCGGCGAGGGGTGGTCGTCGGTGTTCGTGCGGGTTGCCGTTGCGATATCCGGGGCGTTTGGCCGAGCCATGAACGAAGGTCTCCGATGGTCCGCGGGGAATGTCAGCGTTCCCGATTTGTACCGGAAAATCGTGCCGGCCGCCGAGGCGTTTTTCGTAGGCGCGTTGTATCGTGTCGTGCTGCGGGCCGGCAATCGTCACGCCGGTGCTCCGTTGCCGCCTGCCGGCCATATACTGGCGGTCGTTTCGTCGACTACCGGTCGGCCGGGCCGGTGCGATGCCGGCTTCGATGGCCGGCCCGAGATGCGCCGCTGTCGGGCTGCCGCTTTCGCGCGGATCGCGTGCGGCGCAGCAACGCCGGCAGGCCGTGCGCCCCTGTCACGTTGTATCCATGCGAGCTACGCGCCATGCCGGTTACCGGATTCAATCACTACAATCTGCGGGCGGACCGGTCGACACTCGACGCGCTCCGCGATTTCTACGTCGACATCGTCGGCCTGCGGCAAGGGTTTCGCCCGCCGGTCAAGAGCTTCGGATATTGGTTGTATGCGGGCACGCAGGCCGTGCTGCATCTGTCGGAAACGCGGCCGGACGAGTCTCGCCCGTCTCACGTCACCAATACGTTCGATCACGTCGCGTTTTCCTGCACGGATGCCGACGCAATGGCGCGCCATCTGACCGGGGCCAACGTGGCATTCACGCGCAAGCACGTTGCGCTCACGGGGCAGGTGCAGATATTCTTCAGCGATCCGGTGGGCCATCGCGTCGAGTTGAATTTTGCGCAAGCCGACGAATGATCGCGCGGGGCGCTTGCCGCCCGGTTCTCACCCGAAACAATAACAATGCGCCAGGTTGGCGCTCTACCCGGAGGAAGGCGGATTCATGGCAGCGGTACATATCGTTTTTGGGGCGCAGGGTGCAGGCAAGTCCACGTACGCGCGCACGCTTGCAACATCCACCGGCGCAACGCGCTTCTCGATCGACGAATGGATGGCGCAGCTGTACGGCCCCGATCTTCCGGATCCGGTCGACCTGAACTGGATCATGGCGCGCGTGCAGCGTTGCGAGAGTCAAATCTGGCGCACGGCCGAACAGATCGCGAAAAATGGCGGGAACGTCGTACTGGATCTCGGCTTCATGAAGGTGCGAAATCGTTCGGCGTTTGTCGAACGCGCCGAGAATGCCGGTATTTCGAGCGCGCTGCACTATGTCACCGCACCGCATGACATTCGTCGCGATCGTGTGTTGACCCGGAATGCGGAGCAAGGCGAAACGTTTTCGTTTGAAGTCTCGCCGGCGATGTTCGACTTCATGGAAAAGCAATTCGAAGATCCGACGGCGCTCGAGCTGGCATCGGCAACCGTCTTCGATTCTCATCGCCCGGCCGGGGCGTGAAGCTGCCGAGCGCCCGAGCCATCGAGGACCGAAGGGGCGCCGGCGGGCGGTTGAGGAGGCAAGCCGTCGGCGCGGCGAACTGCGGGGCGACGGCGAATCCCGGCTAACGCACGAGATCGCAATGAATCTGCAGGCTTTCCGTGGCGTTGCGGTGAATCCGGAATCCGTGTCGCGTCAGCGCGGCCTGGATCTGCGCCAGGGCCGACGCGCAGCGCCGCACGCGGCGCTGCTGCCAGCCGGGCGGCGTGAATACGCCGAGCGGCAGCATCCGGATGCGACGACCGTTCACGCTGAACGACACGTCGATGTGCGTTCCGTCGACATCGTGTCCGTTGCTGCCGAAAATATCGTCCAGTTCGCCGCGCCGGGCAGGGTAGAGCAGGCGGAACGTGCCGATGCCCAGCGCGCGAAACTGGCGACGGGCAAAACCGAGGCCGGATGCGCGGGGCTCGTAGCCACGTGTCAGGATCAGGTCGATCTGTGCGGGCAATTCGGTCTGGATTGCCTGCAGCTTGCCCAGGACGTGTGTATCCACGTGGACGTGCCGCGCCGGCCAGCGCGGACGGATCTGGACGCCGGCTTGAACGCCGTGCGTCAGGGTGAGGAGATTCGGGGGCATCGTCGGGTTGTCCATGGACGCAACGGGTAATCGGCGAGAGCCGTCGACGGGCGATTTTCGCATCGAGCATGCCGGCGTGGGGCGATATCGGCACATCGACGTCTCGAACCGGCCGGTTGCGATTCCAGCGTCAGCGCGCCTGTCCGTCTGAAATATAAACCCGCAGGCGGTTCCTTCGCGATGCCGTCGAGACGGCCCGGCCGGGCGAACGTCATGCTGCCTTCGACGTTCGGGATCGGCCGCGGCCGTGCCGCCCGGCTTGCGCCGGGCGGCCTCGACACGATACGCTGCGATGCAACGCTCGCGCCGAACGCGTTACGCCCGTGGCGCACGGTCCCGCACGCCGCGACCGTACGCCGCCCGGGCAGGCGCGCTCCGATGGCGCCCGGGCGTCAGGAGGCGCTTTTCGCGCTACTGCTGCTGCGCACCGTTTGATTCAGATAGAACAGAACCCCGGATGCGTTCTTGCTTTTGAGTTGAACGATACGGAACGCGGGATCGGCCGTGCTATTGATCGCCCAGAACGCCATGGCGGTGCCATTCCCGCATTTCGCGGCCGGCGCGGCCACGGTGGCCGACGTGACGCCCGGCAAGACGGGAACGTTCGACGATTCGACATCGCAATTGTTGTTGTCACGGGACTGGATGAAGACGCCGGTGGTGGTCAGCGGCGAATTCGCGGGCGGCGGCGTGAAGTCCACGGACATCGAGGTTTGCTGGCCGGCCAACGATCCCGTTGCCGTCAGGAAAGTCGCCGTGACGTCGCTGCCGAGCACCGGGAAATACCCCGCGTTGTAGGCGTTCTGGCCGAGCGTGGCATCCGCGAAGCTGTTGGGATTGGTCACGCTGTAGGTGCCGAGTGACGTGCCGCTCGAGTTGTACAGGGTGAACTGGTAGACCGCCTGCGGCGGGAGGGTCGACAGATTGATCGGCGTGCCGCCGGAGATCCAGTATCCCACCGACGCGGGCGGCGTATATGACGAAGGCGCCCACGACCAGCGGTACTCGCTCGTTCCGCTGATGCCGGAGGTGGGCGGACGGGTCAGCGCGGCAGACGGCGCCGTGCTCAGCAGATTCATGTCGCCGCTGCTGTCTTTCGCGAGCCACAGGCCGCACGGGCTCGATGCCGACGTCGCGGCCGGATTGCAGGTCGTTCCGCCGGGCAAGCCGGGCCCCGTGACATTGACGAAACTGATATTGGCACCCGAATGCCCCGTACCCAGACTCCCGACCGACAGATTCACGCCCGCATCGAAGAACGGGACATCGGGGTTGCCGGTTGCCGGGTCGGTATAGGTATCGAGGAAATTCCGGTAAGTGGTCCGCGTCGACACCGACAGGTTGTAGGGAAGCTGATTGCCGATGATGTCCCAGGTTCCCGACGGCGTCTGCTGTACGGTCGTATAGAGCGTGTATTGCCCGTTACTCCCGGATGCGCTCGATAATCCATAAGGAATACCGATCAATGCGCTGGTTCCCGCACTGTTGACGGAGACGACAACCGGTACCGAGCCGTTGAGGTTCAGGCTGGACGAGCTGAGGTCGGTGTTGTACTGCGTGATGTTCGTGAAACCATTCTCCAGGTAACTCGCGTCGATCAGGCCGCTGCATGCCGCGCCGGTTCCGCCTGCCGCGCCGCACGATTGCAGTGCGGCAGGGAGCGTGCCGAGGTAGGTCTGCAACGACACGAGCGCCGCGACCGTGCCCGAGCTGACCGTCGGCGCGACCGGTACGTTGGCCGCCGTCGACGTATTGTTCAGCGTGAGGTAAGCCGCCTTCTGCGACGCTGCGCTGGTCGGTGTCTTGTAGACCAGGTAGGTTACCGCGCCTTCCGGCACGACACTGACCATGTCGATCAGCGCATCCGCGCCCGAGTGATTCGCGGTGAAGGGGGTGCCGACCGGATCGAAGTTCGCAGGCAGGCCCGTTGCCGCCAGCAGATTGGACAGATAGGTGTCGAGCGTACCGGTGGCCGCGGTCACGCTCGCGCCCGTTACCGCGTTCAGTGTCGTCGCGGCGCCGGGCGTGACGAAATCCAGCGGGTTGCCGTCGGACGTCAGCAGGGCACTCAGTGCCGTGGTGAGCGTGGTGACGTTCGAGGTGGCGGTCTGGCCGGCTGTCGGCAAGCTCGCCAGTACCGACACCATCGGGCTGACCTGGGCGGACGGATCGGTGGCCACCAGCGCAACCGGTGCGGTGAGCGCACTCGTGACCAGCGTGAAATTGCCGTTCGTGTCCGCGGTGGCGGTGGCGGTCTTGCCGTTGACATCGGTGGCGGTGACCACGGCATTCGCGACGGGGTTGCCGCTCGCGACCGTTCCCTGGATCGCCGGCGGAGCAGCCAGCGCGGAGCCGCCTTGCGGTCCGCTGTCGGTCCCTCCACCGCATGCGGCAAGCCACAATGCGGCCGACGCGAGCACTGTGAGGCGTCCCCGGCTCGGCGTGATATGAGCAAATTCCATGCTGATTCCCCTGGTGGTCAATTCAAAGAAAACCACTCGATAGCCTGCGTCGATCCCGGCAGACACACGAGCAACCGAGTTTAGGAAATGCTTCGCGACTCTCGGCACGTCGGTCGAAGCGATCGGGCAAGCGACAAAAAATCGTGGCCCCGTGAACGTGCGTGTTCGATGTTTCAACTCTCCTTGCCAGGCCCGCTGCCGTGTTCGGTCCGGCGTTTCGCGATCCCTGGCCATACGTTGCGATTGCAGCGGGCTCGCCCATGCCGTTCGGAGTCGTCGCCGCTCGATCAGGTTGCCTGTATGGTTAGTATTTCTTATCGACGTTTCTGGACTGACGTCCATCGGAAACGATCAGTCAGTCAACCGAACGAAAGTGCTCCACATTCCCGGCTATTACAAAATCATTTCGTAAGCTGCCTGTGTGTTTTCCTCGAGCTTGAAGCGATGGCGGTTTGCCGACTTCCGGTTGCCGCTGCACCGCGTTAACCGCCCGGTACGGTTTCACGAGCAAGATTAGCTTGACGCTATAAGTGAAGCATCCACAATATTGGGGAAAATCGTCGGGCTCGATGCCCAGGCGAGGCGACAGCGGGTTGGCTATACGACAGGCGGCGGGGAAGCCACGGCAATGAAACGTACAGCAGATGAGGCGATAGCAGCGCTTTACACCGCCGCGGTCGATCCGAACCAATGGGATTCAGCCCTCGACGCATTGACTGCGCTGGCCGATGCACGGGCTGCGAACTGTTTTGTGCACGACGCGCTTTCGGGAAGCTTTCTGGAATATCGCTTCACGGGATACGGCTCGAACTGGGCGCAGGCTTATGCGGAGCATTACCACAGTCTCGATCTGGCGCGCGGCGTGCTGCTCGCCAAGCCGGGCGGAAGAATGTATCCGATGCATCGCTATGTACCCGACAGCGCGGTCCAGCGCAGCGAGTACTACCAGGACTTCTACGTGCGCGAGGGGCTTCGCTATTCCTGCGGCGGCACGCTCCTGGAGGGCGATCAGCGCCTGATCCTTGCGGTCCATCGTCCGGTGGGCCATCGCCCTTACGACGAGACGACTGTCGGCGAGCTTCAACGGGTGCTGAGCCACTTGCCCAATGTCTTTCGCGTGCGAAACCTGGCCGCCAGTACGGCGGATCAAGCACTGATGACCAGTGCCGCGCTCGACGCGCTTCCTCGCGCCGCCATCGTTGTCGACGCGGAACTCAATGTCCGCTATCTCAATCGCGCAGCGGAAGCCGTGCTGCGCGAGTCCACCGCGGTGAATGTTCAGATGAATCGCCTGACCCTCGACGGGCTCGGGCTTGCGCAACAACTGGCGCACAGGGTCCGGCGCGCCTGCCTGACGGTGCCCGAGACGGACGCCACCGCGCTTTACGTGCGCCAGGAGCGCGACGGGCTGGTCATCGAGGTCAGTGTCGTGCCGCTGAAACCGCAGGTGGCGACCGGCCTCGGTTCGCCGCAGCCGCTGGCAATGGTTCTCTTGCGCCGGCCGTTCCGCAAGACGGAATGGCCGTCGTCGGCCGCGCGGTCATTTGCCCTGTCGGGCGCCGAAATGGCTGTTGCAGCAGCGATCGCCGCGGGGCTGACGCCGGGCGAATATGCGGTACGGAAAGGCGTGCAAATCAGTACCGTCCGCAGTCAGATCAAATCGATCCTTCAGAAGACCGGCACGCGGCGCATCACGGACATCGCGATACTGTTTGCCGAGATCGACATGTCCGCGTCGGGCCCCAGGAAGTCGCCAGTGGAAGAGTCGATGTCGGCGCTCAGTACGAGCGAGTGACTGCCTGGCGGTTGGCTTGTGTGTCGCTGCCCGGGTGTTCGCCTGTTGTGTTGCGATAGACGAGTCGCGCCTGACTTTGCCGCTTCACCGTTTCGCCGGCCGGAATCGGCCGAGCGTGGCGTTCGACATCGTCGTCGAAATCTTCGACAATCGGCCGCACTTTCACGAACGACAGCGGCCGCGGGCCGACACCCGGGGCGGCAAGCACGATGGCGAAACCAATCTTGATCCTGGTGCTGAAGGGTTCATTCCCGGATGCTTTTTGCTTTGTCGAGACGCTGCTTCAGTCTCTTGGATTTCTGCTCGCCAATCCTGACAGCGGACGGGTCACACACTGGAGCGACGACGGCCAGCAGAGCGCGGTATCCCGAGCCGGGATCGTTGACGAGGCACCGGCAGGCGTGGTGAAGAACGTGCAGTTTTGGCGGTCCGGCGATGATGACCTATTCGTGTCGTGGATCGATGTGTCGCCGGGATGGGAATTTTCTTTTCATCTCAATGGCGTTACGGCGGAATTGAAGGTCGCGTTGGCAACCGCGCTCTCAAAGGCGGTCCTGGTCGATTTGAAGCTGCAATATGGGGAAGAGAGCGCATTGAGGATCGATTTTGACTGACGCTGCAACCGGGAGCCTTGCCCGGATTCGGTTTGCCAGATCCAGCGACCGGTTTGGGTGCAATTGACTGGCTGTAGGGCAGGTCCGTCTGCAGCCCCCCGGCCTCCGCGCAGCTTGAAGCTTGTCGCATCGACGGGGTGAATCCGCAGCCGATAGTGGTCAGTCGACGATCCGGTTGAAATTCTCGACAATCCGCAGGACGTCGCCGCCTTGCTGTGCGAGGTTGCGAAATCGCTTCCGAAGCCCGCCACCTATCCTCACAAGGTGCAATGCCTTTACCGCTCGTCTTTTTGCCTGCAATGCCATGCGACGGACGCATGTACGCCGATCAACTCGAAGGGTTGAGCGATCTGGTCGCACCGTCAGTTCGGATACTGGCCTGTCCCACGCTCGCCGAAAGTGCCGAGAGGCTGCTGGCTTCCATCGACGGGCCGTTCATCATCGCAGGCACGGCCTACGGGGGCAGTGTCGCGATGGAAGTCTTCGCGCGCGCGCCCGAACGCGTGCGTGGGCTCTGGTTGATGAACTGTCAGCCGGGAGTCCATCCGTACCCGGATGTCGCTCGCGCCACCAGCCGAAGGATCCGGACAGGAGAGCATGAGCAAGTGCTCGCGGAATTCGCCGAGAACGCGATTCCCCCTGACGACGTCGGCTCGAGAGCCGCGTTCGTTCAGATGGCTCGTGATGCCGGGGCCGAGATGTTTGCACGACAATCCGATGCGACATCGACCCGCTCGGACCATTGGTCGACGCTGGCAACGAGCACGACTCCAACGCTTCTCATCTGGGGAGCAGCGGATCGCTTCGTTCCGGCGGAAGTCGGTCGGCGTGTCGCCAGGCTCATGCCGCATGCGCGATTCGAGTTGCTGGAGGGGTGCGGACACTTTCCGACGCTTGAGCGGCCAGCGCGATGCACGGACATTGCCCGGCGCTGGCTGGTCGAGCAAGTGATCGGCAGCCCGGCCCAAGGCCTGGCAGCTGGATGAGCGAATGCTCAAGACGTCGAGCGAGGACCGATCGCTTCAAGACATCGAGCGGTTGAATCTGCCGCCGGCTGTTCACGGTCACGAGCCGGACACATTCCGCATCGGCTCACGACCGCCGTTCATTGGCTCGTGCTACGATCCGCGAAGCCTGACTGACATACCGAAGCAGGCAGTCACTCACCCGTAGCGAACCGCAAAAGACTCTCCTCGCACAATGTACGCAGCTGCCTGGCCTCCCTCGAAAACGCATTGAACGCCACTGGCGATGCAATGGCTGCATCCGCCCTGGCATTCGTTCCGGATCTGCTTGGAATGGCAGTCCGGCGATGTCGCTCGAATCGACTGACCTCATTCGGATTCGTGCGACTGCGTTTTTCAAGAGACCACAACATGCGTATTCTCAACGCGATGGCGGCTCGCGCCATCCCGCTCGTTCCCCGTTCGCTGATCCGCAGGATTTCCCGTCGATATATCGCCGGCGAGACGCTTCGCGATGCGCTTGCGCGCGTCCAGGCGCTCCACGCAGCCGGCTTCCGGACAACCGTCGATGTGCTGGGCGAGAGTGCGATATCGTCCGATCAGGCGGAGTCGATGACCCGCGACTATCTCGATCTCGTCGAGACGCTCGGCATGGCAAATGAACCGGCCGAGCTGTCGATCAAATTGACTGCGCTGGGGCTGCATCTCGACGAAGACGCCTGTATGGCGAGAGTCGCGGCGATACTGCGATCGGCGGCAGAACACGGGCTCGGTGCATGCATCGACATGGAAGACATCGGTTGCACCCGGAAAACGCTCGATGCGTTCGCGAAGCTCGAAGCCGACGAATATGCAATCGGAATCGCACTGCAAGCGTACTTGACGCGCACACACGACGATATCGTTCCACTGCTGGCGCGCAAGAGCCGCATGCGCATCTGCAAGGGCATCTATGCGGAAGCAGACGAGCATCTCGTCGACGGTGCATCGAGGGATCGCGCGGCAATCAATGCGCACTTCGCCCGACACGTATCGAGTGCGATACAGGCGGGATCGTTCGTGGGTATCGCGACCCACGATGCGCAATTGATCGATATGCTGACCACCTGGCTGAAACGCGAGCGGATCGACCGGTCCCGGTTCGAATTCCAGATGTTGCTGGGCGTATGCGAGCCGGCGCGCGATGCGCTGCTTGCCGAAGGATTCAATGTGCGTGTCTATGTGCCGTACGGTCGCGACTGGTATGGCTACAGCATCCGGCGAATCAAGGAGAATCCGCGGATCGCCGGATATGTCCTGAGGGCGGCGATACGTAACGATCGGGCGCGCTGACACCTGCAGCGTCCATCCGCAGATTGGGGCCAACCAGATGGTTGGTCCCGGTCTTGTGATTATCGGGTGCGTTTGCGAGGTGCTTCCGTGTCGGACGGTGGTCTATGCCGCGAGCGGCGCCATGACGCGTTCGCCGTCGCCGAGGAGGAGCGGCGCTTGTCGACCGCATTCCGCAAACCGGCCCTGTTCACTTTGTCGACCCTGCGCTCGGTGGCACGTTGAGCGCTCTTCGACCGACAAGCGTCGCGCCCCGGCTATCGCCGATCTTGCCGTGTCTGGTCGAACGCTTCGCTAGGGGCGTAGCCGTATCGTGTCTTGAAAATCCGGCTGAAGTATTTCTCGTCGATGAAGCCGAAGCGTCGTGCGATAGTCCGGATTTTCTCGCTGCTCCGCTGGCCGCTCGACAGCACCTGATGAGCCAGATGGAGCCGACGCTGACGGATCTCGCGCATGACGCCGCCGGAAGGGGTGAAGAGCTGATACAGCTTGGCACGTGATATTCCCGCTTCCCGGCAGATACGATCGGGCGTCAGGTCGGCCTCGAGCAAATGCATGTCGATGTAGTGACGTATGCGCCGGGCAAGCAGTTCGTCGACGACGTGAGGGGATTCCGGGAGCCCGTCGGACGCATTCTGCACGCAGGCCAGAAGCAGTTGCGTCGTTGCATCGGCAATGTAGGGAAGCTCGGCCGCGCTCAGTCCGGGCAGGTTTTCGCGAAGCGAAAGCAGGTGGTCCCGTAGCAGGGCGACCGACCCTTGGGATAGCGAATACCCGTGTAGCCGCTCTACCTTCGGAGGTAGCAGTGAGCGCGGCACCGCGAGGGAAATCTCGTGGCCGCTGGTGGCGATGTACTCGAACGGTCGTCCGTAGTCGAGCAGGTACACGTCGGCGGCCCGCTTGATCTGCGAGACGGATCGGGTGCGAAGGCTGAGCGATCCGCTGACTTGCAGGTTGAAGCAGTAATAGTCGTGATAGTCCGCACGGACATGGCGCGGGGTTCGAGCGGCGCCGAAGCTTGCCGCAGCCGGCCCGCCTTTTCCTTTCCAGACGCGATTTTCGAGGACGAACGGTCCGAACGAGACATGCTGGCAGTGCAGGTCGAACGCAGCACGTGCGCTTCCGTCCGGAGAAAAATCGAAGAACGGCACTTCCACCGCCCATGCTTCGAATTGCTCGTCAGGCGGGGCATCGGACGTCGAAAATCGTTCGACATGCGGACGCGATGGGTCGCTTGGCATAGGAAGTCAAGATCGTTGGCAGACAAGCCAACATGCTCGCGCGGCATCGTGCGGCCAGTCAGTTCATCCGCGGTAGCGATACTGCCGGCGCCGCAGGCCGGTGGTCATCCGACGAGGCGCCAGCAGGGTCTTGCCAAGATAGCATGCCTGGTGAAGAAAGCGAAAACCATGGCGGCACGATGATTGCAATAAGTTAGTTCGACTTTGCAGTCGGCCCCACACCCGTCGCGGCAATCCGGCACAGCAAACTGTACGGCGTTACTTTCGGATGACTGATTGGTTGATGTGCCCGACACGGCGTTGGGCACGACGGGCGATGCGATTGCTCCCCAAGTCGTGACCCGTCGCTGAAAGGTTTACCTTTCTGTGTTGTAAAAATCATGACCGCCCGGGCGTCAATCGTCAGTGGGTACGTAAAAAATTTATCGTTCAGTAGCTAATTCGTGTTTATTAAAACGCGTGTCCACCAAGTGTAGACGCTACGCTACCTTCAATTGAAACAGTATGGATTAAGATACTTCCGGCGTCATCTCTGCGTCTAAAATCGACTCCCTGGCGCCTTTTCCCGCGCTGGCGGTCCGCGAGCACGGTCGCGGCATACGTCGGAGCATGAATAAAAAGCGTGGATTTTAGATGGAATGAAGTGGCGAGATTAAATGAATTCGAATTCGGGTATTTTAAAATTAGAGGCCTGGTGCCTTGGAGTGTCGGCAGCGGTATCTCCTGTATGGGAAATGTTTTGAAAAGCGTGGCAAGCATTAACCTGTCGCGCGTTATTTGACAATGAAAGGTCCAGCTTGCGGTGGGCATGACGGCATGTCGCTTTTGCCGGCGATTGCGTTGCCCGGCCCAGCGGACCGGAAACCCACGGAATGGGGAAGCGGGTATGACATTCCTCGATAACGGTCTGTCCGCCCTGGTCGGCCGGCTTTACGACGCCTCGCTTGACGGTAGTCAATGGGTAGGGATGGCCTCGACGATCGCAGCGACGTTCAACGCGAATAGTGCCGTTCTGAAGCTCCATGACGGTGCGAGCGTGCAATTGCTCGAGTGCACCGATAATCTGCAGATACCACCGGCACGCCTGGATTGGGCAAACCACTGGCACCAGAACGATCTTTGGGTCAATCGCGCGGTGGCGCGCAGCGTTGAGACCATCTTTACGGATCGCGATCTCGTCACGCCGCGCGAGCAGCGCGAAAGCGGTTTCTATCAGGAGTGGCTGTGTGAACTCGACATCCATCATGTCGTCGGCACGCTGTTTCCGGTCGGTGACGGTGCGCTTGGCGTGCTGGGTATTCACCGCCCGAAATCGGCGCGCCACTTCGGCGCCAGGGACCGCCGGAGGGCAGCGTTTCTCCTTCCGCATCTCCAGCGCGCTTTCCAGTTGAGCCAACGCTTGTCCACCGTCCGGCACGAAGCCGCGCTGGAAGCGCTGAACCGCGTCGATACGGGCGTGCTGGTCACGAATCAATCGTGTCATGTGCTGTACGCGAACGCGATGGCGGAGTATCTGCTTCGCGCGAGCCAGGCAATTCATGGTCTGGCAGGACGCGTACGCCTTGACGATAGTGCGTTGCACGAGCGGCTTGTGCAGTTGATCCGGTCCTCGGTGTCGACGGCGTCCGGCCGGGCGAAACCGCTGGGCCGGACGTTGAAGGTTCCACGCACCGGTCGTTTGCCCCTGACGCTGAGCGTCAGTCCGTTGAGGCCGAGCGGCCTGATCAGGACGGCCACACCGCTGGCGCTCGTTTTGCTGCGCGACCCGGAATATCCGACAGCGAGCGTGTGCCATTTGCGAGAGTTGTTCGGCTTTACCCCGACCGAAGCAGCCATTGCCGCCGACCTCGGGACGGGGCTTTCGCTGGATGAGATTGCCCGACGCAAGGGTATTGGCATGGGCACGGTCCGATCCCATCTGAAGCGAATCCTGTTCAAGACCGGCACGAATCGACAGGCTGAAGTGGCAGTGCTCGTGGCGCGAAGTGTGGCGTTGTTTCGACCGCCGGAAGAGGAAATCTCTCCCAAATGAGAGGCGACAAGTATCCCCGTCGTCGGTAATCTCGTGCCTGAAAACGGGAGCGCGGCTGCCTCGCTCCATACATCGCCGATGGGATTCGGACGACGATGGCGAGACGCGAAGAATCATGTCGAGTGATGACCGGAAATTTAATGCAGGAATACTGATTAGATGTCGAGGTGACCATGCAATGTGGTGAGTGTTCGGCGTCTGTCGATTCCAGGCGGTTGAGCGAGGCGCCGCGATGGATGATCCAGGCACGCGATACAGCATGCTTGCAAGTCTGGAGAGCACGGCCGCGCCGGCTGGAGATTGAATAAAAAAGGGACGCTTATGAAACCCATTGCATGGATGGTGATGGCTACCTGTCTCGCGCTCACTGCGTGTGGCGGCGATGATGCTTCGACGGGGAGCGGTTCCGCCTCGTCGCCTTCGGGGCCGTCGTCTTCGGGCGGGGGCATGGCGCAGGCGCTGTCGACGAAACCGGACCTCGGCGAAAACCATCCGCCGCAACTTGCCCTCGACGATGCCGGGAATGCCACGGTGGCGTGGAGCGATGTGGGCACACCGGGTTCGACGCATATCTTTGCGAGTCGCTACGTGAACAATGCCTGGAGCACACCGACGCTGTTCGGCAAAGATCCGCAGGGCGCGTTTGCGGCAGCCCTGGCAGGCAACTCGGCCGGCAATCTCGCGCTGCTGTATGTCCTTGACGTCATGGAGCAGGGGGTGACGGTCAGTGAGGTGCAGACGAGCTTCCTTACCCCCGGATCGTGAGTCCGCCACCCCGAGTACGTGAGGCTGGCTGCTACGCCCTTGGGGGCGGCGGCCTGGTCCTCATCGTCCGAACGGCTGTTTGCTTGCACGGCGCGTTCTTCGGTTCGCATGTCGCAACACCTATCTTTCAGGAATTCAGCATGCTTCGCAAAATCGTGTGTATCGGACTCTGTGTCGGGATGTCCGCCTGTTCAGGTATGGGGGGCGATGATGCCAGTCGTCCGTCGCCATTCGACAGCGCCTATCTCAAGGCCCATGTCATTCCGGGCAAGACCACCGAAAGCGACGTCGCGCAGATGTTCGGCGACCCCTTCCAGAAAAAGAGCTTCCCTCAACTGGGCAAGGACATGTGGGTGTACTCCAACGTCCATATGCCGGGGCAGGGAAACCGGTTGCTGTCGATGGCGGGCATGGCCGCGGGCTTCATCCCCGGTGCGGGGCTTCTCGCCCAGGCGACCAACGCCGGACAGATGGTGGATGCAACGTCGGGGCCGACCAAGGCCAAGACGATGCAGTTCGAATTCAACAGCAGCAACGGCACGGTCAAGGACTGGTTCGGCGACGTGCAGTAAGACGAACCCGGGTAATGGAGAGGTCGCCGCGACATGCTGGCGTGTTGCGGCGCGTGTGAGGGCATGAAACGTCGGGAAGTTGATAGAACATGACCATGCGGAAGGCGTTGCAGCCGACACGGAATGCCCCTCGTCTTGTCGGCGCGCGGATCCACGCAGATCGACATGGCTTGCGTCAAGAAGTCGACGGCGCGGACGTTGGGGTCGGGATCGTCCGACGACGTCATGCTTGGCAACGCGCAGGATGGACCGACCGGGATGTCGGGCGGAAGGAACGTCGGGTACGACGCG
This sequence comes from Burkholderia sp. MSh2, assembly GCF_000731655.1. Taxonomy (NCBI): domain Bacteria; kingdom Pseudomonadati; phylum Pseudomonadota; class Betaproteobacteria; order Burkholderiales; family Burkholderiaceae; genus Burkholderia; species Burkholderia sp. MSh2. The sequence continues at coordinate 167,725 of NZ_JPGM01000029.1, forward strand.
ACCGCCGGCAAGGGAAGGCGTTTCGGCTGCACGGTTTTCATCGTGCCGGGCATGACGCCGATCGCCTACCCGATCGGCAGGGACCGGGAATGCTTATCGGCGAATTGATCGAGTCGACGCATGCGATGTGCCCGGCAAGACAGAGATCGGCGGCACGAGCCGGTCGTGCCTGTCGTCGTTGCGTGGGCGATCGTCGTGTCGGCGCCGGCTTCCGGTATCGGTGATCCACGATGGTTGCGGATTTCCCGCTGGATACCTATCGGTTCACCACGCTGGGCGTGCCGGAAAGCGAACGCTTCGACGCATGGGCTGCGGCGCTGTCGCTCTGCGATTGCGACTCGCCCACCGACGCAACGGTGCCTTTCGATGCCGAATTTCATGCGATGCGTTTCGGGCCCTTCGTGCTGACATCGCAGCGCTGGGTGCGAACGGAGCATCCCGTGTCTTACCGCGCCGTGCGAAGCGCTCGGAAGATTGTGGCCGATGGCCTCGATTACTTTCACGTGATGTGTCAGTTGACGGGCAGCGCGGTGGGCGAGTTCGGATCCAGGCGGGTTCATGCCGAGGGTGGGGCGCTTTATGTATGTGACATGAGTCTGCCGTTTGATTGTGTCGTGACGGCGGGCGATGCCATCGGCTTGCTGGTTCGCCGCGATATGCTCCAGGACCTGGATCCGAATCGACGCGGCGACATCGTCAATCCGACCATGGGTGCCATTCTCACCGAGCATTTGCTTACCCTGCGAGGCAACATGGCAAAGCTGGGCGTTGGCGATATCCCGTACATCGTGCGGGCCACCAATACGCTTCTGCGTGCAGGGTTGACGCGACCCGGCGAGGTGCTGCCCGATGGCCTTTCCGAGGTTGATTTCGCGTTGATTCGTCGTGCAAGGCAATTCATTGACGCGAACCTGCCACGGGCCGATTTGACGCCCGAGAAGATCAGCGACGCTATCGGTATCTCCCGCTCCAGGCTATACAAGCTTTTGCAGGGCAGTGGCGGCATCATGCGCCAGATTCAGCGGCGGCGACTGTCTCGTGCGTATGACGTGCTGACGGATCCGGATCTGCCGAAAGAGCGTATTGTTCAGGTGGCCCGGCGTCATGGTTTCGTTGACGAAAAATACTTCAGCCGGATTTTCCGGGCGACGTTCGGTTGCACGCCACGGGAAGCCATGGCGCGTCGACACGCCGTGCAATTTCAACCACGCACGTCTGTAATTGACATATCCGGTCCCACGTTTGTTCAATGGCTCAAGGCCGATGGAGACATGCCCGTGTCGTTCGGGATCTGACGACGATGCGCGTGGCGAACGCGCAAGCAGCGGTAACGTGCGTCCGGACGGAAGTCGCACGACTGGAGACTGACGGTTCCGCGTTCGCTGTCTTGCGCAGGTCGTATGACAGAGACGGAACTCGATATTTTTCGCAGGGGAAATTGATGCGCACATCGATCATGGCCGCCGGGCTGATTCTGGCAGGGGTTGGCGTTGCCGGCTGTGTTGCGCCGCGACAGCCTTGGGTGGCTCAACCGGCGCTCACTCAGCCCGCCGCGCCTGCCGCGGCCAAGGGGCCACCGACGCTAGAAGAAGTAGACAAGGCAATCGAAGCGATCGACAAGATCACCGCGGATGACCGTGACAGGATTGCGCGGGATTTCGCTCCCAAGGAAGACCTGGAGATCGATCGCGAAATGCGCCAATTGCTGATCGAAGCCAGGCCCATCGTGATCTCGCGTGACAAGGACAAGGCGGGCGATTGGCGAGCGAAATACAACGCGCTCGCGGCGCGACGGAATCAGGCCGAAAAGCGCTTTACCTACGACTGGTTCAGGCGGCATCCGGGTATGGCCTCGCAAGATACCGGCTCGCCGTTCGCCGGACGCACGGACCCGGGCTGCATCGGTGGACATTGCCAGTGGACGCCCCCTCCGCCTGAACCACGGACATGTACCGTCAATGGGATCGGGTGGGTCGGGCAGGCGCCGTGCTGAACACGCGGATCGCATGAGCGATCAAGCGCTCCGGAACAACTCTTTCAGGGCAATGGCGGCATCTTGCGGCAGATCCGGCGACAGTGGCTGAATGGTGCTCATGATGTGTTGACTGACCCGGATATACCGAAAGAGCGCATCGTCCAGATGCGCCCGGTGTTGCGGCTTGGGTGACGAGAACTATTTCAGCCGTAGATGACTGCATCGCGAGTGTCGGGTCCGACGTTTTTCAAGGACTTGAAGATCGCGGGAAAATGTCGGTATAGCTCAGGCTCAGGAAATAGCACACGTGTCGGGCGTGGAAATGAAAGCAATGCGTAATAAATTTCCGGTCGAGAGGACATCCCGTCTCGCGCCCGATGCGCCGCGTATGTCGCATGACCGGGATGGGAATCGATAATTTTCACAGGGGAATTCGATGCGTACCTCGATCGTGGCCATGGGGCTGATTCTTGCAGCGGCCGGTCTTGCCGGCTGCGTAGCAACGGGGCAGCCCTGGGCGGCTCAACCCGCGAAATCTCAAGCTGCCAACGGGAAGGCGCCTGTCTCGACGCCTGCCCAGATAGATGCGGCGATCTCGGCGATGGACAAGATCACCGAAGGGGATCGGGATTCGGTCGCGAAAGATCTTGTTCCCAAGGAAGATATCCAATTCGATCAGGAAAAGCGGCAATTGCTGGTGGAGGTTAAATCCGTTCTGGCTTCCGGTGACAAGACCAGGGCGCGAGACTGGAAAAGACGATGGGACGAGCTTGAAGCCCGGAAGGCCGAGGTCGACAAGCGCTTCCTGAATGCCTGGTTTGCCAGGCATCCGGGTATGGCCGGGCAAGATACCGGTTCGCCATTCGCGGGGCGAACGGACCCGGGTTGCATAGGCGGACGTTGCGAGTCTCCGCCGCCCGGGCCGTCACGGACATGCATCGTCAACGGGAACGGGTGGGTCGGGCAGGTACCGTGTTGAGCCGATTGCCCGGCAGCCGGATCGGGGTGCATTGGCGCGCCGCAGCAACGGTAGCTGAAGCCATCCCCAAAGCCATGGCGGCCCGCACCGGAGGCGGTGCCCCCGAATTGCCGTGTCCATGACTCCGGTGCGGCGTCCCTGTTCGCGTTCAATCAATTCGAGAGCGTAATGAAGAAGATCCGCATCGTGAGCTGGCTGCTGGTGCGGGGATCGGGGTGGCGTTCAGCACCGGCGCGCGTGCCGAAGGAGGCTGTCCATCAGGCATGATTCCGTACAGCGGCAGCGATATTCAGAATTGCGGACCTGCTCCGGGTTCGGGCGGTTCCGGACCGGGCGGCCAGGTGTCCGGTCCAGTCGAAGGCCCGGCGGTTCGCTGGAATGACCATTGGCGTGCCCAGGCGACCGATGGACCCAGCGGCAGTCTGGGGGCAGTCGAGAACGCGGTCAGCCAGGGTGAAGCCACTCGCCCGGCATTGGCCAGGTGCCATGCTCGGCATGGAGCCTCATGTGTTGTTCAATCCGTTTACCGAAACGGATGCGGGTCCATGGTCATAGGGGACGGCGGAAAGTTTTTTGCCAACAACTCCGATCAGGAATTGGATAAGGCGATACAGAAGAGCACGGCTGCATGCACGGCTCACGGCTATCCGGATTGCCACGTCTATTGTTCGGGCTGCAGTCTTCCGGAACGCGTTCAATAGTTCTTCAGACTCCGCGCCGAGGGGGAGCCGCCCCCCCGCTCCTTGTCGAGACGCCATGACAATGCGGGGCGTTCCTTGATTCTTCCTCGCGTCGTGGCGACGGCCTTTGCAGGCACCTCGTCCCGCGCCCAGCGTGTCGATCCCCGCAGTTCTACAGGCGCGACGATGCCGTGCAATTCCGGCAATTCCGGCTATTCCGAGGCGGGCCACCTGAAACCTGACGAGCACGACGCATTGTCTGCAACGACGATTCCCGGTCGTCGCAGGTGCGTTCTCCATGCGTCTCGAGGTTTGTCCGGCCTCGCAAATTGGTAGTCAGGTGCCGGGCCGACAGGGCCCTCCCGGTGCGCGGAAAGCGTCGATGAAAAGTATCGGAATTTGATGCCGGAAAGCATTTCCGGCGATCTTCCGGCCCGTTGTGCGTGCCTTTCGCCGATGCATGGCGCAGAGTGCACGCACGACGAAGAAGGCAATTGCCACACGGTTCGCGTGATCCGGAACGAGTGGGCAAAGAATCGCGAATTCATTGTCGCGCCGCAATCGGAACCGTCGAACGCTTCGAGCGACTTGGCGGGATATGGGCAGGCAGCGGGAAGTCGGCGCCCGCGATTGAAAATCAAGGAACCTCATGAAACCAGTAGCGTCGCCGGTAACGGCTTCTCGCTGTCATCCGCCCGGCATGCGCGACGGCGATGCATCGACGAGGGACGACTTTTTCAACATGCGTACGGTTCGGGCCGGCGCGGAATATCGGTGACCTGCGATGTCTTCCCGTTCGGACGCCGATACCTACCGATTCACGACGATCGATACGCCGGAAAACCGGCGATTCAACGCATGGGCCGCGGCAATCTCGACCTGCGACTACGAGTTGTCGGCCGATGCGATCATGCCTTTCGACGCCGAATTCCGCGCGATGCGATTTGGACCGTTTGTGCTCCTGTGGCATCAGTGGCTGCGCCGCGATCACGCCGCGTCGTATCGGGCGATCCGGACGCAGCGGAAGATTCGCGCGGACGGTGTCGATCATTTTTATCTGAGGCTGCAGTTGACAGCTAGCCCGGCGGACGAAGGTCGCCTTTGCCTCTTCGACATGAGCCGGCCTTTCGACTGCATGTCCACCGCCGGCGACGTGGTGGGATTGATGATTCGCCGCGACACGCTGCATTCGTTGAGCCCGGATCGACTCGGCGTCGCCGTCCATCCCGCGATGAGCGCGGTTCTGGCGGAGCATCTGCTGACCTTGCGTCGCAACATGGAAAAGCTGGGCGCCGGCGACATTCCTCATGTCATGCGTGCTACCGACAATCTTCTGCGTGCCGGGCTGATGCGCCCGGGCGATACGCGGAACGACGGCTGGTCGGCGGGCGACCTCGCGTCGTTCCGTCGCGCCAGGCAATACATCGACGCGAACATGGCGCGCGCGGATCTGACTCCCGGGAAAATCGGCGAGGCTATCGGCGTCTCCCGGGCTAAACTCTATCAACTCTTTCGGGGCGATGGCGGCATCATGCGACAGATTCAGCGGCAGCGACTGGATCGCGCCCATGACGTGCTGATGAATCCGGACATGCCGAAAGCGCGCATCTCCGACATTGCCTGGCAGCACGGGTTCGCCGATGAAAAGTATTTCAGTCGGGTCTTTCGCGCCAGGTTTGGTTGCATGCCACGCGAAGTCATGGGCTTTCACCATGCTCAGCGGCCAGCCGTGAGCGCCGTCGATGCCGATCCGGTGCAATACGGCCCGACCTTCGTGCAATGGCTCAAGGCAGCGCGATGAGATCGCTCGAGAGGCTGTCACGCGCGACACCACGGCGGCGGGACCTTGCAGGCGGCACGGTCGACGCAGTCGTACCTGGCCGTTGCCGCACCTGCGCATCAAGGGTGTTGAACAACGAGAACGAATAGTCGGATCCAGGAGATTCGGAATGGAAGACAAGAAAAAGGGCGGATTCCTGATCGTCGCGGGAAAAGTCGCCTACTTTCCGCTTGCATTGATCGCCTGTTGTCAACTGGCGCTATGGGCGTCGGTCGGAACGGATACTTTTCTGCTGGGCGACCCGGCCAGGTTGAGCGGGGGGCACTTCGTGCTCAGTGCGGGGCTGCTGTTCGTACTCTTGCCGATATGGTTCGTCGTATTTCTGATCTTGTTTGTCGTGGCGTTTTTTAGGTTGCGGAGAAGAAATTCTGCGTTCGGCTGTCTCGTCGCGGTGCTGTCGGCACTATCGGTTTTCTTTTTCCTGAGCGTAACGGAGAGTTTGCCCTGGTCTTGAAAGCGATCGTGAGGGCGTGCAGTCATGCGCGCGATGCGACGGATTCGACGGCTGCAAGGACTGGCATGGCTGGCAAGGGCCATGGGTGCCCATGCCGAAGGGCAATACCGCTCCAGCGAGCAAGGGTGGCAGGCCTGCGTTCCTGCTCCGGGCTATGGTGACAACGCCCGGCGATCCGGGTGCGTTCCTCGCGCCGGACCACTGAAGTTCAGGCAAGAGAGCCGATACAACCCTCGACAAAGCAATTCAGAAAACGGTGAACACTGTAACGGCAACGGATATGCAGATCGCCATGTGTATTACGCCGGTTGCAGCTTTCCGGTGCGTACCCAATAGACGGCGTGCCAGGCGTCCCGTGCGGATCCGGCCGCAGCGATGTGCAGTCGCCTTGCCGGACAAGCGTCGTACTGACGAAAGCCGGTCGAGGGAGCGCACACGGGATGGACGACGGGCGGGGGCGCACGGCTCGTGGTTGGCGGCGGGTGCATCGTGCAACGAACGAATGTGGCAGTTCAGTACCGGCGACCGGCTGGAGTTGTCGGACTCCGTTATCGCATGGCAACGAATCCGGAATGTTCAATTGCGTCCACAAAAGGTGGAGATTCATCCGCGACATGGAAATTCTTCGCATTTCTTCGCGATATCCGGATACGCTTCGCTCGACGTGAGCGGAGCGACGATCGTTCGAGTCATGTTGCTAGAGATCGGAATCCGCGGGCGTTTTCCGCTTCCGCGACGATTGCTCTTGGTCGTTCCGGCATGCAAGGTTTTCGCTCGCGACCCAAGCGGCACGTACCACGTCACTTTTTCGAACATAGGCGCTCCATGCTTGCCGGAAACCTGATCGCAGCGAGGTTCTGCATCGCAATCGCGTCGACGGTGATGATGCTCGCGATGCCGGTGCGCGCGGAAGTGCCGCCGATGAGCGACGACCAGCTCGCGAGTCAGGCCGATCTGATTGCAACGGGCTATGTGGATTCGGTGGTCGAGCACGACGAGGTCCGATATCCGGACGAGGAGTCGGTGGAGCGGTCCGCCGTCGATGCGTTGGTCGATTTCTTCCGCCCGCGTCCCAGGCTCGTGACGGCCATCTACACGGTCACGATGGAAGTGCAGCAGATCGACAAAGGGGCGCTTCCGCCGGGCGAGCGGCGGCTTCAATTTACGGCGCGGCAAAACGTGCAAACGCCAAAGCACTGGATGGGAGGGACCAACACGTTGCGCTTGTCGCTGCAATCCGGCGACACGATCAAGGTCTATCTCGAGCGGAATGACGATCAGTGGGTGTTGTTTCACCATATGGGGCTGTGGCTGAGGCGCTGAATTGCCGCCCGGCTGGCTTGGCGTTTGCGATCCGGTCGCGCCGTTGGGTGTGTACCGGTTGTCTGAATGAGTCGGCGGATCGGGAGGGCGAGACGGTGATGTTCTTGAAGGAAGCATGGCTGGCCATGCTCGTGATCGCGCCTTCGCTTGCCGCGCATGCGGCGTTACCGGTACCGCCGGCAGGCGCCGGCGCGACGGAGATCGTGAAATTCGCGGTTGGTTACGAAGGGCGTGCCGACGACGCCAGCGAGTTGTTGCGAGGCGCCAGTCGCGCACCGACCGATCTGGAGGCCGGTCTTTTCACGCGCGCTTTCCTGCGTGCCTGGTATGACTTGAAAGCGAAGGAGGCGGCGAATCCGGATATCGTGTCCACGCCGAACGGCAGCCCCGGCATCGATAACGTCACGAACGGCGAGACGGACTATCTGATTGGTGCTGAATCCAGCGGCAATTGCGCAAGGAAAGACCGATTCGGTGACGTTTCGAATGGTATCAACGGCACGGTGGTTGCCGTTCGGGGTTGCGCACGCAATCGATACGTTTCCTTGTTCTTTTTGAAGAATGAAGAGGGGCGTCTGAAGATCGACGATGTCGTGCAGGGTGCGTTTGCGAGCGATCCGCTCAATCCCGCCGCGCTTCATCGTGCGGGTGTGTCTCAAGGCGTGCGAAATGAAATTGAAAGAAAGCTGGGTGTGTTCGGGGTGTCGAAAAAATAGCACGGCGGGTTGGAGCGGTCCGGGCGCTTACCCGTGCGAAGCGCGTTTGAGCTTCCGGAACGCATCGGGCTCCCAGACGCGGGTGGTCAGCAGGAGTGCGGTGCCGCGTCGTTCCTGCAAAGGGGCGCTGGCCGACTGATCGTGCAATGCGGCAAATCGGGTGCGCAACTTACGCAGCTCGGTTTGCAATTGCTGGTAGGCGGCCTTTGTCAGCATGCCGTGGACGAACCCCATCGCTTCGTCGGGAATGTCGAACCGGCTTTCCATGAAATCGGGCAGGGCCTGGCGCACGAAGAATTGCTGGATGGGTCCGTTCACGAGCCATTCGAAATCCCGCGCAATCCGGAGCCGGATGCGGTTGCCGGGCTTCAGTTCGATGATGCCCATCCGGTCGAGCGCGAGCAGGTTCTTGATGCACTCGGCTTCCGTCAACCGGTAGTGAGAAACCATGTCGGAAACGGACCAGTGATTGAACGCGCAAACGGTAACCAGGAGCTGCTTTTCGTCGGCGACGAGCCGTGCTTCCTGCTCGTGGGTCAACGTGTGCAGCAAAGGAAGGGATGCCTCGGCCTCCTGCAGCAATTCGATCATCGTCAGTCCGACGAGATCGCAAAACTGGGAAAGCCGTTCGACGGTCAGGTTGCCGTCCGTCAGCAGGCGTTTCACGCTGGGCTCGGACAGATCGAGTGCTTGCGCGGCGTCGCGGTAGGTGAGGCCCGCGGCCTTGAGCCGGCGTTTGAGGGTAGCGACGAGTCGGGGCAATTCGGTCATGGGAGTATCGGAATCCGCGACGGGGAGTGTTATTTTATTTAAGGAATGGCGAGGCGGGTGCGGAAACCGAAGTCTTTTGGCATGCTGACTTCCGTTGATCGATTGCGGACCGATGGTCCATCGGGGGATGCGTTGAATATCAATGAATTGCGATCGGGAGTGAAGGCGTGGATCGCCGCATGTGTATCGGTCGCCTTTTTGCATGCCGGCTTGGCGCACGCCGGCGACGCGCGGCCGTTCTGTGCGTCCGCAACGGATACGCTGGCGAAAGACGCCGCGACGCGTGACGCCGTTTCCATGATCTTCGGGCGGAATCCCGCCTATGTGCCGGAGCAAGGTCCGGCGCGCGCATGCATTTTTCCCGTGGCAACGCTCATGTATCCGGACGCGCGCGTGCTGATCATGGGCTCGGTGCCGGGTGAAGTCTATCCCGTTACCGAAGCCCGGCTGTCGGCGTATTTCCTGAGATCGGAGAACGGGGCGTTTCGGCTGGTGACGGTCCGGCGCGATTTCGCGGATGGTGGAAGCGGGATGGGTAACGTCGGGAAAATCACGGCGATTCGATACGGCGCGGACGAGGGTATGACGATCGCCGGCGATGGCAACGGGCAGGGTTACGACTACGGCTCCGTCGCGCTGTTCGTGTTCCGGAGCGACGGCATCGCGTCGCTTGGCACGATTCCGACGAGCTATAGCGACGGCGGTGCCGTGGACGACCCGGCGAAGGAGACGCAGATCGAAGGCAAGGTCGAGATCGGACAGCCGCAACCCGATCAGGTCCGCGTCGTCTATTCGGTCAGGCGCAGTGGGAAAGTCGCGCAGCAGGCCGTGGTGTGGAAGTTGCGGAACGGCCGGTTCGTTGCGGCTTCGGGTTCGGTTCCGGCGGAGCTGCGTCGTTAGTCAGGACGCGCGTCGAATCGCGGTGACTGCACCGGTAGTCGGAAGCGGGGCGACGGCGCGTCGCTCGGGGCGACGCGTGTCGACGACGGGAGGGTGCTGACGATCTGTGCATCACAACAGACGGAGCGGTTCATGGCGGCGATGAAAGGTTCGAGCGGCGTTGACGGATGGACACCGTCGCCGCATGGCTGGCGAGTAGCCGTTGCGCTGCTGATTCTGGCCGCGTGCACGCGCACGGCCATGAGCCGCGAACCCGCCTTCAGGCTGAATCCGCATCCGAGTCGGCCGTACGAGATCACGGTGACGGTCAAGGACGCTCCGGCGCCGTTCGATTCGATCGGTATCCATGTGCTGTACCAGGTCGTGAACGACCGCTGCATCAGGGTGTTGAGAGGCAGCGGCGCGACGCCGGTCCTTGAAAGGTCGGTGCCCGTCGAATTGACGCGCGTGGGCGGAAATCGCTACACGGGCACGATGTTCGCGGATCTGATGCAGGACGAAGACTATTTCGGCCTTGGAACGTGCCACTGGACGGTGGAAAGCGCCAATGCCGAAGCCCGGATCAATCGCCTCGTGCTGAGTACCGGCGTGATGCCGGCCGACAGCGGTGCGCCGGCAAGCGTCGAGCGTTTCTTTTCGAATCGCTCCTTCGTCGATTCGCAGCGGTCACGCGTGAGTATCGGCAATGCGCGCCGCTCGGATTTCGGACCCGACGCAAGCAATACGTTTTCAATCGTTCTGACGGTCGTGGGCAAGCCCCGGTGACAGGCTGACGGCATCGGATCGTCGTTATGAAGTGCCGGTATGCGATTCCGGAAAGTCGGTTCGAGCGAGCGGGGCGAAGCTTGCCGATGCGCTTCGTGTCTGGGGCCGAATATATGCATGAGTGGAAACGGGCGGCGGGTGTGCAGGATGGGCTTGAATCAAGCGTCATTCAAGCGGGATGTCGAACATGACGCCGGTTCGCAGGCCGTGTGGGCGCGTCGTCGTTCGGCGCGGCTGTCATATGAATCCAGTGAGGTGGGTGGTATGGGGAAGCAGGTTGTCACCGGGTGGGCGGGATGTCTGCTCGGTATCGCGCTCGTGTTGCCGGTCGTATCCCGGGCCGCGGCACCGTCGTTCGACTGCGCGCATGCGTCGACGAGTGTCGAGACCGCGATTTGCGGGAGTCCTGCGCTGACGGGGGCCGATCGCGCAATGGCCGACGCATACCGTGTCGCGCGTGAGCGTCTCGATCGCGATGCCGGCCGGAAGCTCGTTGAGGATCAGAAGGCTTATCTCGTTGCGCGCGACCAGGCGTTTCACGATGCTTCGAGCCGCGCCGACGAGAAGGGATTGCGCGAGAACATGGAAAGCCGGACCCGATTCCTGCGAGGTATCCCTGCTCGCGCACCGGCGGGTTTTTCCGGTCGTTGGGGCAGTGTCGGCGGTCTTGTCGTCGTGGATGCGGCGGACGGCGCCTACAAGGTATCGGTCAACACGGTCGAACCAGACATGGGGCGATGGGTTTGCGATGCCGGCGGTATTGGCGCGATCGTCGACGGCAAGCTGGTGGTGAAGGTCGACGGAGGCGCGGTGGTGCGGCTAAGCCGCGACGGGCCGTTGCTGAAAGTCGAGACGCAGCCTCCGTCGAACGTGCAGGATTGGCACGCGCCTTACTGCGGCACCAGCGGGTCGCTGGATGGCGAGTATTTCCCTTCTTCGGGAGCGAACTGATGCGGGCGCACCTTGAAGGTGGCGGCGTGACCGATTCGTCGCAACGGCGTAACAGCGCGGCGACGCTCGCGTGCCGACGCGCTCGCGTGCTGGCGTTCGCGGTGTCGATCGCAGGCGCATCAGTGTCGACGCAGGTGTCGGCGAGCGGCCACATCCCGCCGCGCGCGCTGCCATCGCGTGACTTCGACAGCTTCGAGTCCTGCCGTGCCTACCTGCAGCAGGTTCACGCCGACGACGTGAATGGCACGACGGATGGCGACGTTCCGATGGAGAACGGTGGAACGCGCCGAAAGACACTCGATACGAACGGTGTCGTGTCGACGGGTGCCGATACGGTGCGGTACGAGGCAACGGTCGGTATGGCGACGCGGGGTGTCGAGCAGCAATTCGGCGAATCGTACAGATGCGTGCCGACTCATTTCTCGTACACCCATACGGTGCTGGCGTGCTCGGGCGCGAAACTGTCCGGCGTGCAGGACAGCGGCTTCACGCTGCCGGGCTGCGATCCCGTCACGGGCAAGTAGGCAGTGGCCGCACGCGAGAGCTCGCGGATAGGCGTGCGACGAACGCGGACCGGTGGCGGCGCGAAGATCGGGGCCGGTATCGAGCGGGATTCATCACGTCACATTTCGATCGGGGCTTTCACGATGATTCGACATTCCGGCGGCGCCGCAATCGGCGCGATGCTGCTGCTCTCATGCGTGACCGTGCATGCGGAGCAACGCTGCGGGTATTACATCAGTTCGGCCCCGAACGACCTCGAACTCATCGACAAGGACGCGACTTGGACGATCAAGACGCCGAACCGGCAAGGCGGAAAGGATGCCGATGGACTCGAGAACCTGCCGTCTGTAACCGATCGGCGTTACATGTTCAGGCATTTCGACACGCGGGTCGGATGCGCTTGCCTGAATGTGGAAACGGACGCGAGGCGCGCCAGGATTACACGGGTCGATTCCGGCAAAGGCGTTCCGTGGAAACGCTGCGAATCCGACAAGGCGCTGCCGAAGCCGGACTGAAGGGCGATGCTCGGATCTCCCGCCGCGTACGGAGCGCGACCCGCATGCGGGCGATGCGCCGGCAGTGCGATACCCGGTGAATCAGGCCTCGTGCAAGGGGCGAAACCTGAGGGCCGACAAGCGGCGGAAGTAACTGACCGGAAACTGGAGCGTTCGATGACGGTAACTACGGAAGAAGGCGCAATGAAAAGACCGACTTCGCTGACTATCCTGGGCTGGCTTCTTGTCGTACTGGATGTGGGGAATCTCGTCTACTTGCCGCTTTTGCTGAGTAATCCGCTGGCGATCGAGTTGCTCAGCCAATACCGCGTGAGGCCCGGCGTGACGATTCTGGTCGGATTGATCGTCGCGGTGTCATGTATCGTGGCCGGCGTCGCGATACTCAAGGGGCGAGAGTGGGGGCGCACGCTGTACGTGGGTGCGAGCGTGGCGGGGCTGGCGATCTCGGCGGTCACCATGCCGACCGACATGACCATGGTCGTCGCGCTCGTTCCTTCGGCACTGCTGTTCGCGCTGTTTGCCTGTCTGCTGTATCGCCGACCGGCGACCGAATACTTGCGCCAGGCCAGATCGTGACGGCGATGCCGTGTTGCCGTGCGCTCGAAAAAGTCGCGTAATTCGATACGTTCGGTATCCCCTGCGAGCTTCGCCAAGGAAAAAGAGTGCACATGACCCGTTTGCGCGATGATGGCGCCGGGATGGAGGTCGACGGAATCGATCTTCACCGCGCTGGAGGCCGCTGGCGCGCGAATCGATACACGGCCGCGACTCGCAGCGACAAGGGCGGGTCGCATCGTCGAACGGGAGGGCGATCGTGAGAGGAAAGTATGGTGACATTTGCGAAGCGTATTGCGTACGATTCGGTACCGCGGTTTTCGTTGCGGTGTCGTTCGGAGCGATGCTGACGGCGGCCGACGCGTCGAATCTTGTGCGTCGCACGACGGATGAACTGACGACGATGGCGTTCTATTGGGGTTATCTGTTGCTTCCCGCAGCCTTGTTGCCCGTGGTGCGCGTCATGGGGTTGCTGGGGAAAGTGCAGGTTGCCCTGTTGTTGATCGCGCAGTGTCTGCTGTGCGTCGGTTTCGCATGGTACGCAGTTGCCGAGCAAAACGAGTGGGTTTGGGTGGAGTACTGGCCGGCCTGCGCGGCCTGCCTGGTTCTCGCGGTGCTGGCGTATCTCGTGCGCGGCCGATTCAGCGAGAAATGACGCGGCACGCGACTGACGGGACGGGCTCGCGGTATCGGCCGCGTATCGACGGCGCTGTTCAAGGAGGGGTTCGTGAGAGCAACCAGGAAGAGATCGTCGGGATTGCCGGATGCGGGTGCGCCGGTCGGCGTGCGTGGCATGCCTCATGCCGCGAAGGTCCTGTTCGTGTGGAGTGCGATGACGTGGGCGTCCGGCTCCATTGCCGCAGGCCTCGATTGCGCGGCGGCGAGCTCCGGCGTCGAGAAGCTGATCTGTGCAAATCCGTCCCTGACGGCACGCGATGCCGCGCTCAATCGGCTGTATGGCTGGACGATCGCCGATGCGGCGCCGATCGACAAGCAGAAATTGACCACCGTCCAGAAACAATGGATCGGGCACGTGCGCGACGTCTGTACCACGGCGGCCTGTGTCGGGGATGCCTACGATGCGCGCATCAAGGCGCTCGCGTCGATCCGTTTCGACGGCGGCTCCGCGACCTATGTCAGCGATGTCGCAACGGCTGCCCGCGTGACCCGGCAGATACAGCAGGATCTGAGAAAGGTCGGCATTACGCAATCGCTCGGTGCGTGCTCGCGGATCGTGTCGCTCGACTCGCATCCCGACAGCTACGGCGCGCTTTGCGATCTCGGCAGCCAGCGGCCGGTTCAGGTGTGCGACGAGGACAGGGTCGGCAACCTCGCGGTCAATTTCTATGGCTTCTCGGAAACCGGCGGCGGTCTTGCGGCGTTTACGCAGGCCGTGTGCCCCGGCGGCTAACCCGTCGAAGACAGATTCATCGAATGCCTGTGACGGCGCGGCTTCCGTGCGGGAGGTTGCGCCACCGCGTATCGTGCCGGTCGACGCGGGATCGAGCCGGAACATCGCGGTTCGACCGGAGGCTATCGAACGGCAAGGGTCATGAGGATACGGAAATTTCTGTTTGCCTTCGTAGCAATCTCGGCGCTCGGAGCCGGTTACGTGCTGCGGCCCAGGCACGATACGCTGCCGGCCTATCGTTGCGACCGGCTGGAAGGTGCATCCGCCGTGGACGATTGCATGAATCACGTCTTTCCCTCGCGAGAACAGATACTGGCCTACCTGAACGACGCGACGTTCGGGCAACCGAAGAGAGGCGACGACTACGGCTTGCAGTATTTCGGTCGTGATGGTCGCTATGTGCTGTTGAGTGTCGGAGGCGAGTCGGTCTCCTGGGGAACTGCGTTCATCGACAGCGGGCGCTGGTGGCTGCGCGATGCCGTGCTGCCGTTGCAGGATGGGCGCAAGACAAGAACCGTGGTCGTGCAGGAGATGTGCAGCCTGGAATATGCGTGGACCGATCAGCCTCGCCGTATCGATGACGAGGATCCGGACGTTGCCTGCGAAGCGATGTGGGATACGCGCTTCAACACGTTCCAGGAAGGCAGCGCGCCGCAGATCAGGACTGCCGGCGATGTCTATGACCTGCTGGACCTCTATCGCATGGACGGCCATCAGTTTCATGTTCAGGATTTTTCTCCGGTCGCGCCGGGCTTGAAGATTCCTCCCGAAACGCTGACGCGTGCCGCCCATCTCTACAAGAAAAGCAGGCCGGGATTGTCTTGAATCGCAATTCCGCGTGGTACCAAAGCGCCGGCGGCGAATGTCGTTCCGGCTCAGACGGTGCAAACGAGAGGTGGCTGTGTGAATTCGGACAGTCGGGTAAGTGGTGGAGCCGGGGTGATTGCCGACGGCGGAATTCCACGATGAGCCGTCGGGCAATAGTGTTGGGCTTCGCTTGCGAGCAGGTGGGGCAGTCTCCATGAGCGGGCGCAGTGGTTTTTTGGGGGGAGCGCGCGACTAGCAGAGTGCTTGCGGCGTTCACGCCAGTACCAGCCGTCGTCAGTATCTGGCGGCGGGCATGGCGAGATCGGCATGACAATTGTCAGAAATGTTTACGGCAACAGGCATCCCTATTGCGCCAGTTGATGTGCTGAATCATTATTCCAATGTTACGGGCCAGGATTGTAAAAGCGAGAAAATAATGAAATGGTATTTAAAGGTTCTAAAAAATTACGCTATTTTTAACGGGCGTGCACGTCGCAAAGAGTACTGGATGTTCCTCCTGGTCAACACAATTATTGCAGGGGTAATCGGTGCCATCCTGGGTTTTATTGCTGTAAGGGTGGGAAACGTTGCGCTCGTCAATTGGGCGCAACTCTATAACCTGGCGCTCTTGATTCCGAGCGTTGCGGTCGGAGTACGGCGCATGCACGATACGGATCACAGCGGCTGGTGGCTGCTCTGCCCGGTCGTTAACCTGGTCTATCTGTTCATCCCTGGTACTGTCGGAGAGAATCGTTTCGGCGACGATCCCAAGGCGGCAACGATCGGGGGTAGTGCTGCGTAACGGGGTATCTGGATTTCGAATTACGTTTTATTGATCTGGCGCCAGCATGAACGAGTGGCTGTCCGTCACGGAAGCCACTCGGCTTCCAGCGCGGCAATCATGGCGCAGAAGACTCGGCAGCCGGTGCACTCGAGATCACGGAACAGATTCGTCGGAACCCCGGGGCTTGGATCGAAGCGCGAGGACTGAAGGCGGCGGGTTTCCTGCTTCCGAGCTGGTTGTTACATCGCTGCATTTGCCGACGCGTCAATGTGCCCGGTTGATACGTTGCCGGGCTGCGTCGGTCGGCCCGGACGATACCGCATACGCTACACGATGCGCCGCACAAAAGCGTCACCGATCTATCTGCGGACGAAAAGCCTCCGGGCGGTGCGGTTGCGACTCGGCCATACGAAGCTAGAAAGCACGGTTCGCTATCTCGGCATCGATGTCAACGACGCCCTTGAAGCGACGGAGCAGACGGAGGTTTGACGGCATCGTGGCCAGCGGGCGGTCGCTTGCCGGCCAGGAGCAGCCATTCGACGTCGCTCGCTGAATCATTTCTATCTCGCCTTCTGCGTTCGGGAGGCCGCGCTCTATCAGGAGGGCTTTGCCTTGCCGTTCAAAACACGGTTGTTGGTCGTTGCTTCCTGCCTGTTGTGCGCACACGCATGCGCTTCGACTCTGACGTTGAATTGTGCAGATGCGCAAGCAGGCACTCTGAACCAGAAGGCAGCGGAATCCCGTCTTATGGCAGAGTCGCACGGACTCGCAGAGAGAATTGCACCACATGTTCTGCGCGTCAATGTCGCGGGGAAGGCATTACTGTTCAAGGACATTCCGGCCGCTGGGCTTGACAATATCGCCTACACATTCTGCGGGAGTCTGGGAGGGTACTCGCTGATTGGATGGGACGACGGGGACGAATTTACCGGCAAGCTGATTGACGAACGCACTGGACAGATATTGCCCGCGGGACAAGAAGTGATCTTCTCCCCTGATGGTCGTGCCTATCTGGCGATTGGGCAGGAAGATGGCCTTGATGGCGAGGATTGGGCGGTTCGCTATGCGAATGATGGACGGGTGTCGTGGCAGGGCCATAGCTTCATCGTGTCCGGAAATGTCGGCGCTGCTCCGTTACACGAGCTTTCTAACCCCCGCTGGGGCGAAAGTGGCAAACTCGAGGCTGAAGCCTCGTGCCGGGATTCGCCGAACGCGGTCGTAGGGTTGATCAAGACCCAGGGGCGGTGGTCATGGCATGTGCCTGCCGGTTGCCATCCGGTGCGCTGAGCTCGAAGGACCTTGCCCGAAGCGTATTGTGTGGCCACTTTTCAGAGCGTCGGACGACCGAAATGGGCGGTGGATTCAACCGGTCGCTTCCACGACTACCGGCCACAAGCGGTCAGTCGGCAGCGACGTCAAGATCATTTTGAATTGAAACGTGTGCGTCGGGTCGCTGGCCGCGAAAACCTGCATCGAATCAGAAATGACATCCGAAATGAGAGCAACAACACCCAGTGCCACTGCGGGTCGAAAGCGATATATCGAACGCTGCATGCTCGCGCTTGTCGCCTTCATGGTTGCGACAGCCGCGCGTGCAGTCGACTCAGGCATGCCGGAGTCCCCCTGTGGCGAGCTCGACACGGGATATTCGATCGACGACAGCGTACGCGGTTCGCTAGGGACAAGCCCCCCTATAAGTGCGTGCGTTGACGTGCTTCGCGCGCCACATGGTTCGCGTCGCCGCTTACGCATCTTCGTTGGTGGAAAACAGGTCTTCGGTAATGACGTCATCGCGCTCGGACCGGATGACGGCGGCATCCAGGGCGACCCGTTCCAGCCGCTCACCATCAAGCATGGTTCCTTGATCGTGCAGAACTCGGGTGGTGGTGGCCGACTTCGGTGGTCTGAAACATGGCGTTTGACAATACGTAACAAACAATGGGTCCTGGCCGGATGGGATGAATACGGATATGACATGTATGGTGGCACCGCAAGCGGCGCCAAGGAATCCATTACAAGCATCAATGCTTTAACCGGCGCTATACATGACGACGGGACCGATTATCCTGGCGATGGGGAGCCGAATATATCGACTCACTACGCCTGCAAACTGCCCGCCAAGTGGGTCAGCCCGGCTGCTTCGAAAATTGAGGAAATTCGCAACCGTAGCTTTAAATGCGGAAAGGATATTGGGAAATTGATAAAAATTAATTGAGCGGATGATTGTAGGAGATTTTTAGAATTGTTCACGAATCCTGTTTTGCTATCTGTGTGTGGCGGCTATTGGAAATGGCAATGTCTGGAACGGTTGGCTGGCCGTTGGTTTCAGGGGCGCTCAGGCGTTCGGAGTGCACGACGATGGTCAGGAGACGCTCTTCGAGCCGGCGCTCGCTCGCGAACTGGCCCGGACGTACGGCCGCGGTAACTTCGGAGCGGGGCAATATGAGGCGCTCCTGGCTATAGCGGATAGCCGATTCCAGTTCCATGCCATCATCGAGCGCGGTCAGTTTCCTTTTCCCGAGCAGGGCAGGCGCAACCCTCAATTCCTTCCATCGGGTTTCGACGCCTGGCACATGGATGACATTGGACGACTGGAGACGTTAGCCGGCAGGCTTGGATTGGCGAACGAGGCCGATGTCGTCAAGGCGTTCGGGCGGGTGGTCGAGTATGGCGAGGGTTATTTCCGTATGCTCGCCTCACATGCCGGGTACGACGAATGGCATTGCACCGACGCAAATTTTTACGTGTTGGCGCTGATCTGCAATTTTGTCGAGCAACTTGCCGTCGACGATCTTATGGCCTTGAACCGGGACGAGACCTTCGCCAAGCGAGTGCTAACCACGACGCTTGCGTTCGTTCGACGCCGCGCGCCGGGATAAATTTCCTGAGGAGGGGCAGGAAAAGAGGGGGCGGATAGCCCGCGTGTGTCTATCCGGATGCGATGAACCGTCCGGATCGATTGGGAATGAGCCGGCGCTTCGTTTCAATCGAGCGATAGGCGGAATTGATAGATTAACGAATATCGGTGATGAAAATCCGGGTCACCGCTTTGATTATTGAATTTAACGAAGAAACAGGATGGGCAGTCACCATGAGCGAATCGGTTTCCGTTGCGGCCCAGATACGTTTAAGCGAAGCGGCACTGGCGCGCTGGTTCAAGCACAGCATAGCTCCGGGGAACAAGGTGCTCGATGTGCTCGCCGGGATGCTTGACGAAGCCGATCTGAACCCGCAGGAGACGCTGTATATCTGCCAGTACCTACCGGCCACGCAAACGCTCGTATTCTTCCTGAGTAACAGCGGCGCCCGCGGATCTGCGACGGTCCCGGTCGTGTCTCTGCTTGAACTGCTGACGCAATACACCGATATGGACGACGATGGTTACCTGGCGATCGGCACCTATCCCTTCGGGAGCTTCGCGGAGATCTCCGCATCCATCATGCGCCGGCATGCGGTCGTGCCAGTGGAGACGTCGCATCCGCATGCACTTGATGAACTCGAACCGTTGCTGGTCAAGCTGCTGAAATGGATGCCGGAGCAGTATCGCCATTATCCCGTCTTGTATCACCGCAAGATCGTGCTTTGCTTTAAACGAATGGGCAATTCATTTGTCCGTCGAGCAACGCCGGATGATCATGTTTTGATCGGAGACGATTACTTTACCGACGGTAAGCGCGTGCTGTGGAATGATCGCGACGACGAAAGCGCGGTGCCGGTACCTCAGGCGGACCCTTACACCTTCAGGCGGCTCGCAGGACGACTCTGGGCCGATGCGATACATCTGTATTGTGAAGGTCAACTGATTCTAAAGCTGGAAGGAAAGCCCAAAGTGGTGGGTGACGTCGTCATCGTTGGCCGGCGAGGGTTGTTTGCTCAACTCGACAGCAGCGGGCTGGAGCAGGATGAAGTGGATCCTGCCACGCTGAAGCGCATCGATAGCCGTAGCGACTATTACGAAGATGCCACGCATGTGTGGCATGGGATGAGACGCATGCCGGAGCTTCCCGGCGACGTGACCATCCTTTTCACTCCAGGCGCGATCGCTCGCGGTCGCAATGCGATATACCGGTTTGGCGCGCCTTTGGAACATGCCGTGCCGGAACAGTTCGAGTTTCTCGGGCAGGGCTATTTTCGTGATGGCGGTGCACTATGGCACTACGATTCAAACCTCGCCCGGCTCGTTCGCATGCCGTCTTCCGCCGCTCATGCCCTGCGCCTGGCAGGGCCGTTCTGCACCGACGGCTTCAGCGTGTGGTGGGAGGCGCAAGTATTGGAAGGTGCGGATCCCGCCACCTTTCGCGCGATTGGCTTCAGCTATGCGATCGATCGCAACAATGTGTGGTTTCAGGCAGACCGGATCGACGGCGCTGACCTCGACAGCTTCCAGAATCTGGCAGGCAGCATCTATGCGCGGGACGGGACGTGTGTTTATGCTTACGGCAAAGTCATCCCCGATGCGTTACCCGATAGCTTGCGGGTACTCAACTGGTGCGAAGCCCGGGACGATCGGCAACTTTACGTATACGGGATCGCGTCCGGTGAATGACCGTGATGCAGGGCGGATGAAAGCATGGCGAGCCGTTTGCGAATCATGTTCGTCGGTGCGGCGATTCGCTTGTTGCAGGTCGATTCAAGCTATCGCAAGCCCGGATTTCCCGAGCAGTGCCGGGCGAGTGCGCCAGCGTGCCTGGTCCTCGAGCGCCTCGCGGGATTGATTCCGATAATATCGACGCGAGACTCACTGCCTGACTGGCTACAAAATTCCGCCGCAGGTCAGAGCAACTTTCCGGACGGCGCGCAAGTGCAAGTCAATGTGGTTGCGTCGTGACGACTGGATTGACTGGAGCGAAAGCTCAACGGCTACCAAATTACCTTTGGACTACTTCCAGCCATGACTACTGCAGCCGATCAGATAATTGCAGCTCTTAACGCGTTCGTAGCGGATTCTGATAGTGATACGAGAAACGTCCGTGATCTCTACGACATACTCGGGGACACCTTCCAGATGCTGCCGGTCGAAGACAAGATCCGAGTGGTTCCGGCCATGTTTGACATCATGGAGCGTGCGCCGGATGCGGACCTAGGCAGTCCCGGACCACTTGTTCACGCAATCGAATCTCTGGGCATTGCCGCTTATGAGCAACGGCTTATCGAGTCGGTTCGCAACAGGCCGATGTACTTGAATCTATGGATGGTGAATCGAATCCTGAACGCAAATACGAACACCACAGAGAGGGCTCCATTGCTCAATCTACTTCGTGGGGTGCGGGAACATCCTCTTGCAGCGAATGTCATTCAGGAAGCGGAGCGCTTCTTGGAGCACCAGGAAAAATGCTCAGAAGGCTAATCACTGTTAGCCACCTTGATCACCCCACGTGATAGGCAAGCAGTCGTACATCGAAGCCGGGAATGCCCGCGATGGAGACAACTGATCGTCCCTTCAGGGTCGGTAGCAGTCCATAGGCCAAGCAACTACCCACTTCAGTTGCCTCCATTCGTTCGCTTGCCAAACATGTTGACATTACCAACTCAATCACTGAGACATGCATAGCGCAATGGCTCCGACGCCATTCGTGGCCGGCATCTGACCCACCACGACCTCCCCCGGGCCCGGACCGCCGCAAGGATGAGGGGGCCCGTGATTAATCTGATTGGACATTCCCGGGGGGCGAGTACCAAGCTTGGCAATCTCTCCCGACTTTTCGATAACGTCCTGCCGCTCCTTATCGTATGTCTTAAACGCCGCTTTATCGACTTCATCCAGTTTCTTCAGCATTTGCGCCGCCTGTTCGGGCGTAGCTTTGGCCTCGGGCGGCCGCTGACCATCTTTCCAAGGGTACATCCATGCCCAGTTGATCAGTTGGTTGTCGAGCAAGGGCCCCATCTTCACGAATCCATTGTCCAGCGTCAGCTCTCCGACTGGACCGCAGGAGAACTTGGCAAACTGCGGCACCAACGGATGATTCCCGCGCTCGACAATTCTTGAAGTCCGTCCATCGCGGTAGATAGTGGCATTCGCAAGCTCGGAATACTGACCTGTGGTGCAGTTGACCAGAAGCTGCCTCACTACCGAATAGGGTTCTTTGGGCGCTTCATAAACGATCATGAGATCGACGTGCCTGACCGGATTCGAGGAGAGCGCATCGATGACTCTTTGTGCGAAATAAAGGGTGCGGGTTGGCTTGTCGCCTTGAGCCCAGATCAGATACCGGGCTGTCGGGTCCGGGCGCTGCTCAAGAGTTTGCGAATCGACTGCACTACAACCAGTAATCACCGTGCAGGCCACTGCCGAAAGGAGCAACGACAAACGATTGACCCATGAAGAACGACGCACGAGCGTCGACCGGCGCGCCTGCTGGTCGATCAGTTCCTCGGGGGGAAGATCGTGGCGACGGGACAGCAGGTCGAGGTGGATCTCGGGCATCCGGTTCACATGCTCGTCGACGACGACTGCGCTGACCGGCAGCACGTCCGGGCCGGGCGGCGTGTCGAGCGTCACGTAGCGGTTGAGCTGGGTCAGGTGCGCGGGGGAGCCGGCGCCGTTGATCGCCTCGGCGACCGCACCGGGCGTCTTGTCCATCAGCGAGAAGCCGGTTTGCGCGAGTTGCATCGCGGGCTGGACGGGGTCGACGTGCCGGGCCAAACCAGCCAAGGAGCCAAGCTGTCCGGCGACGCCGGAGGTGAGCGAGCCGCCGTGGCCGCCCAATGCACTGCCAATCGGCGTCAAGGCGCCCAGCGGGCTGCCGCCGAGCCCGGTCGGAAGACCGCCATTCGGAGCGAAACTCATTTTTTGTTCATTCCTTCTCAGGTTCTGCCCGGTAGGCCAGCCGGCCCGAGGCCCCGTTACTGTAGGAGAAAGGCCGACAAAACAAAAGACACTATCTGGCCCCTGATTCCATCGATGAACCGATCGGCCATGATCTGCGGCGGAGAGATTGGTTGACGCCTGGTCTTTCCGCTCGCCCTCGCGGTGAGCAGCAACAATCGGCCCGCATCATTACTACCCGCCGCGCCAACTGGCCCGGCAGGCCTTTCTTTTCCGCGGCACTCACCCTGGACGATCGGCGTGACGCCGGGCAGTTGTTACGAGTCGCTAGCGGCCCGTTGCTGAAAGGGGCGAAGTAGGTTTTGGCGTAGCGTTGTGCTGCGGGCGTTGTCGGATAAGCCGGGCGGATTCAACCGGCCGTTCGAGGATGCCCCCGGATCGCGTCTGCCGGGTTGAAGGCGTTTCGGATAGTGTGGCATGACTTGTACCGGGATAAATGGTCATCTTTTTCTACGGGTGCACGTCGATTACTCTGAGATCCTTCAATCGACAGAAACCCAATGAGCATGAATCGCAGAATTGCTGTTTTACCCGGTGACGGCATCGGTCCTGAAATTACGGCGCAAGCCGTCAAGGTACTTAACGCGCTCGGTTGTTCCTTCGAGTTGGAAGAAGCGCCGGTGGGGGGGACTGGCTACGCCATCTATGGCCATCCCTTGCCGGAGCCTACGCTCGAGCTGGCAAAATCAGCCGATGCGATTCTCCTCGGCGCCGTCGGCGACTTGCAATACGACCGGCTCGACCGGCCGCTGCGACCGGAGCAGGCGATCCTCGGTCTGCGCAAGCATCTTGGGTTGTTCGCCAACCTGCGCCCGGCGATGCTGTATCCGGAACTGTCAGCCGCGTCGACGCTCAAGCCGGAAGTCGTTGCCGGCCTCGACATCTTGATCATCCGCGATCTGACCGGCGACGTGTATTTCGGTGAGCCGCGCGGCACGCGTCTCGCACCCGACGGACCGTTCCAGGGGCATGACGAAGGGTTTGACACGATGCGCTACAGCGCGCCGGAAGTTGTCCGCGTGGCCCATGTTGCCTTTCGCGCCGCGCAAAAGCGCAGCAAGCGCCTGTGCAGCGTCGACAAGGCCAATGTGCTGGAGACCTCACAATTCTGGCGTGACACGATGATCAAGGTGGCGAGCGAATATCCCGACGTCGAGCTTTCGCACATGTACATCGACAACGCCGCCATGCAACTGGTGCGCGCGCCGAAGACGTTCGACGTGATCGTCACTGGCAACTTGTTCGGCGATATCCTGTCGGACGAAGCGGCGATGCTGACCGGGTCGATTGGCATGTTGCCTTCGGCATCCCTCGACGCGAACGGCAAGGGCTTGTATGAGCCGTCGCACGGTTCGGCGCCGGACATCGCTGGCAAGGACATCGCGAATCCTCTCGCGACCATCCTGTCTGCGGCAATGATGCTTCGCCATTCGCTGAACCTGCCTGATGAGGCCGAGCGTATCGAGACGGCGGTCAGGCGGGTGCTCGCGCAAGGGCTGCGCACGGCCGACATATGGGAAGCCGGCACGCGCAAGGTCGGAACCAACGAGATGGGCAGCGCGGTCGCGGCGGCCCTCACGACGCAAGCGGCAGGTTCGTAAAGGCCGTCATGTCGGCCATGAGGTGTGCGGCTCGATCATGCTGCAGCCGGTTCGATCCGGACGAGGCTTCGGATGGCGTTGAACGTTCGTCAGCTTGCGATGCTCAATCTCGCGCTCGATAGCAAGCTTCGAGCGTGCGATCTCACGCGATTGCAGGTGCGGGACGTCCGTCACGGAAGCCACATGGCAGCGAGGGCCACCGTCATGCAGCAGAGGACCCAGCGGCCGGTCCAATTCGAGATCACGGAACAGACCAGTGAGAGCCTCCAAGCATGGGTCGAAGCGCGAGGACTAAAGGTGGCGGATTTTCTGCTTCCGAGCCGATGGCATACGTCGCGCATCTGTCGACCCGGTAATAGACCCGGATGGTGCATCGCTGGGGCGCGTCGATTGGTCTCGACGATACCGCATACGGTACCCACACGATGCGGCGCACAAAAGCTTCGCTGATCTACCGGCGAACGAAGAATCTTAGGGCGGTACAGCTGTTGCTCGGGCATATGAAGCTGGAAAGCAGGGTTCGCTATCTCGGCGTCGAGGTCGACGATGTCCTTGAGAACGCGGAGCAAACCGAGGTTTGAGGTAGCTCGGCCGGTGAGTGGTTGCTTGCCGGCCAGAAGAGGTCACTCGACGTCGGTATCTGAATCGGTAACAATCGGTTCGCGGGCTTATGCCACGCATGCCTTGAAGCCGCGCAGGATCGATAAATGGCTACGAACCGCACAAAAAATCGGCTAGCTGGGGAGCTCAATCGCTTCGTGCTGCAGTACGCGCGAAAAACTCAGGCCTCAGAGCCAAACGACCGGCGATACGATCGAAAACTCGAAAGGAAAATGAAGCGCCTCTCGCCCTCCGAACTATCCGACCTTCTTTCGCAAGGTGACCAAGAGTCGGACGAACCGGGGCGCGAGAACGGGTAAGATCGGCCAAGAGCTGCCTGTCGTGAGGGGCTGCTTCCGGTAGGGATACGCTGTACTTGCCTAACGGTTCCGGCCGAGGACATGTTGATGTTTGCAATCTACGCCAAAGACACTCTGGTTGGACATTCCGCTCTAGAGCTGGGCGATCCGCCCATGGGTGTTGCGTTCGGCAAATTTGTCGCTGCTGACAAGTACAGGGAAATTCAGCACGAATGCCAGACGAACCATGCCGATCAATCGGGGCTCGCCTTGAGCGTAAAGACGCCGGCAGGAGCTTTGGTGCCATGTGCCGGGGTTGCGATCCTGGACTACTCGAATCACGCCGAGGACGGTGAACCGGCGTACGTCGAGGCGACCGTGTTGGGCATACCGTATCCCCTCTACGGTGAGCTATTTCGGGAGCACGTTGCCCGCTACGAGCAACAGTTCAGCGGGAACTGAGCGACTGCTTTTCGGCACCCAGATTTCATCGGCATACCTACCCTACGGGCCGATGATGGTCGGCCGCGACAGGTACAAACCGGCCACTTTCGGACCTTCGACTTCGGTGTCTAAACCGTCACCAATCCAGGTCACGAATACTTTTTGATGACCGTCGTTGGGAATGCCACACACAATCTCACGTCATCACCGCACGACGATTTCATCAGACTGGAGACATAGCTAATGACCGATCGTGCTTCCCGCCGTCAGCTCGACCTTCTAGGCTCTCCGCGCTGGCAATGGCTCGATGAACTTCTGCGTATCTGGTATGTGCGCGCCTTGGATTCAGCCGATGGCTGCTCGCCCGACGAGCTCGCCGATATCTCGGCTCACCTCAATTTCGTACTGCCAGCCACGCTTGCAGAGTGGTTCGAACTCGTCGGCCACCGCTTGGAATCCGTTCAGGACGCCCCCGCGACGCCCCTTACGGTGCGCGTTCAGGATGGCCTGGTAAGCGTCTGGACGGAGAACCAAGCTGTATGGGCGCTGCTCGTGGGCGCCGGAATCGATCCGACGTGCCAGATCGATAGTTCCGATTTCTGCTTTCCAGCTACTCCTTTGAGCCAGGCATTGCACGGGATGACGCTTAGCGACACGTTAGTGGGCGCTTGGGGTGGCAATGGTCGTGGACCACTTGGTGACTTGGCGTCATCGGTCGTCGGAGGCGTAATCGAGGACGCTGCGGACGATGAGGTGGCTCGTGTCCTGAGTGCTTTCCCCCAACTAAAAGTCCCAGGCAATCCGTTCTATAACGTTCCGCCCCATGGGGACGGCACGACGATACTTCGTGATGGGATTGGCTTGGAGTGGGCGGTGGCTACGGCTGAGGCATTCGAGCACATTAATGCGCTGGTCCCGCTCGAACCTTCCGGCGGCCGCTATCGGGTGAGCCTTGAGCTCCCTATGGCAGTCGCGCGCCAGGTCGGGCTGATCGGACGTAGTGCTATCCCGGATTTTAATGCCATCCATTTGCCCTCTGAACTTGCGAGGCCGGCGACGGGGAGCGTCAGCCAGCTTTCGACTTCATTTGAGTGGGAGACCGCGCAGCCCGAAAAATGTATGTCTGCCGTTCGGAACGCGCTGCCCGAGACTGAGCGAGCGCTGGCCAAGATTACTTACAGACCAGAGCGGATTGCGCACTGGCGAACCGTCGAATCGGATGGAGGTGTTGATGATGAGCGTTGAAATCTGCTTTTCCGCCGGTCGGTAAGCAAGCCACAGAAAACGGTACGTCAGCGTCTGGGACCGCGTTCGACCTGCCGGTCCAGGTGCAGGCGCGCGACGATATGGCGAAGCCGCGAATGGCTGATTGGGAGAAATTCGACTGACCGTTGTGGGTTGCGGATTCAACCCGTCGATGCAACACACTTGAAGCTGCATAGCAGCGAGGAGTGTTGCAATGAAACAGAGGCGGCGGATCTACTATACAGACAGTCAGAAAG